>DAOTYJ010000111.1:0-50954 GCA_034434875.1 Dehalococcoidia bacterium
CGAAAAGCTAAAGGCCCACCTTAAGGCCCAGGGCTTTGCGGACGTCGAGGCCGAACTTCTTTCGGCCGAGCATCCGGCCCGGGTCGACCCCGAAGACCCCTTTGTCCGGCTCACCATCCAGGCCGCCCGGGAGGTCTACGGCAAAGAGCCGGTGGTCCACCCCCTTATCGGCGGGTCCGGTCCGATGTATCCTTTTGTCACGTATTTAAGGGTCCCCGTTGGGGTGTCGGGGGTGGGCTATCCCGGAAATCAGGTCCACGCCCCGAACGAGCACATCCGGCTGGAGGACTTCATCCTGGGCACCAAGCACACCGCCCGGATTATTCTCAGGTTTGCGGGGCTGGTCTGATTTGACATTAAGGGGGCTTAAATGTTAATCAAAAGGTCGGGATGAGCCGGACGGCCCTGCCCCAAACCCCGGCGGAGGCCCGGGCCCTGATCCGGAGCGGCGCCTGGACCGGCCCGACCTCCGGCCTGGCCATGGGCTACGTCCAGGCCAACCTGGTAATCGTCCCCAAAGAATACGCCTTTGACTTTTTGCGGTTCTGCGTCCGCAACCCGAAACCCTGCCCCCTTCTGGAGGTGACCGAGCCGGGCTCGCCCGAGCCGGTGAACGTCGCCCCGGGGGCCGACCTGCGCACCGACCTGCCCCGCTACCGGGTCTTCCGCCGCGGGGAGGTGGTCGACGAGCCCACGGATATCTCGGCCTACTGGCGGCCGGACCTGGTGGCGTTTCTGCTCGGGTGCAGTTTCACCTTCGAGGCCGCCCTCCTCCGGGCCGGGGTTCCCGTCCGGCACATTGAGTGCGGCTGCACCGTATCCATGTACGTTACCAACCGGGAGTGCAAGCCCGCCGGGCCCTTCAGCGGGCCGCTGGTGGTGTCGATGCGGCCGATCCCGGCGGACGAGGTCGCCCGGGCGGTGCAGATCACGGCCCAGTACCCCCTGGCCCACGGCTCCCCGGTCCACGTTGGGGACCCGGCCGGCCTCGGCATCGCCGACCTTGGCCGGCCGGATTTCGGCGACCCGGTGGAAATCCGGCCCGGGGAGGTGCCCGTCTTCTGGGCCTGCGGGGTTACACCCCAGCTGGCCCTGGCCCGGGCCCGGCCGGACCTGGCCATCACCCACTACCCCGCCCACATGTTCATCACCGACCTGCCCGACGAGGCGATTCGGGCCTTCTGAGAGGCCGGCCCCCGGGTGTGCTATAATGCCGTGTGGGAGGTGCGGCTGGAAAGTTCGCCCTTCGCCCATGAGTAAGAACGACGAGCTTCCGAGTAATCGGGCCTCGTCCCCGCCCTTTTTGAGGCCTCGCCCGCCAAGTCTACCCCCACCCGACCGGGAGTTTTCCCCTTGCCGGACCGCGGCCTGTTAGTCAGCCCCGAGGGTGTGCCCTTCTTATTCCTGGCCGGCGCCCTGGCCCTGCTCCTCATCGCCCTCCTGAGCGCGGCCGAGGCGAGCTTCATCTCGGCCAACCGGGTGCAGATTCACAACCTGGCCCGGTCCGGAAACCGGGGCGCCCAGCTTGTCGAGGACCTGCTCGGCAGATACGACCAGCTCTTCGGGACCATCCGCCTCACCGTGACCCTGCTAACGGTCCTTTTCGCCGTTATCACCCTGCTGCTGGGCATCCATTACTTCGGGTGGGACGTCTACACCCTGGCCGCCCTCGCCGCCCTGGCCGCGGCCGTCGTGGCCGTGCTGGGCCAGATCACCCCCTGGCGGCTGGCGGCCGCCCACGCCGAGGCCGTGGCGCCGGTCCTGGCCTGGTTCATCCGGGGCCTGATGGCGCTGGCCGGGTGGCCCACCGCCCCCTTTATGCAGCTCCCCGAACTTCTCCTGCGCACCGGCGGCAAACCCCCGGCCCGCCGCTCCCCATTCCTGAGCGAGGAAGAGCTCCGGCTCCTGCTGGAGATTCGGGGCGAGCAGGGGACCATCGAAAAGACCGAGTGGCAGATGGTGGAGCGGGTCTTCGAGTTCGGCGACCGGCAGGCTTATGAGGTGATGATTCCCCGAACCGACATCGTCGGGGTGCCTAAAGGCATGACGGTGGCCGACTTTCTCCGAAAGGTCTACGCCCGGGCCCCCCACGCCGCCTACCCGGTTTATGAGGGGAGCCTCGACCACATCGTCGGCATCCTCCACCTCAAGGACGTGGTAATGGGCCTGGCCCGGGAGACCATCACCCTGACGAGCCCCATCGACAGCCTGATGCGGGAACCGTATTTCGTGCCCGAAACCAAAAATATAAGCGAATTGCTGGCCGAAATGCAGGAGCGCAACCAGTCGGTGGCCGTCGTGGTGGACGAGTTCGGGGGCACCGCCGGCCTCATTACCATCAACGAGCTTACGAGCGAAATCGTGGGCCGGCTGGGTGACGAGCGCCCCCAGGGGGAAGAGGGCGTAAAGCAGATCGACGAACGGACCATCGAGGTCGACGGCACCATGCGCCTCGACGAGCTAAAGGACCTGCTGGACGTGGAGTTTCCCGAAGGCGAATACGACACCGTTGCCGGATTCATCCTCGCCCGGCTCGGCCGGATTCCCAAGGTCGGCGACGCGGTGACCTTCGACCATCTGAAGCTGGTCGTTTCGGAGATGGAGGGGGTCAAGATCGAGCGGGTCCGGCTCGTCCGGGCCGAAACCGGGCCCGGGGTGGCCGAGTCCCGGGCCGATGCCGCCGGACCGGCCGCTTAGCCCCGGTTAAGGCCGGCCTGGGCCCATGTTTATCAACCCCATCGACTTAATCTTCCGGTTCCTGGTAATCCTGGCCCTCGTGGCCTTAAACGGCTTTTTCGTGGCGGCCGAGTTCGGCCTGGTGGCCGTCCGCCGGAGCCGGGTGGAACAGCTCGAAGCCGAAGGCCACCCCCTGGCCCCGGCCGTCCGCTACGCCCTGGACCACTTGAACGCCTACCTGGCCGTGGCCCAGCTCGGCAACACCATGGCCTCCCTGGCCCTCGGGTGGGTGGGTGAGCCCCTCCTGGCCGAACTCCTCGAGCCCCTTTTCGGGTTCCTCACCCCCGCCCTGCAGGTGGCAAGCGCCCACGCCGTCGCCACCGCCGTGGCCTTCGGCCTCATCACCGCCCTGCACATCATCCTCGGGGAGCAGGCCCCCAAAATCCTGGCCATCCAGCGCAGCGAGGCGGTGAGCCTGGCCGTAAGCGTGCCCATGCGCATCTTTTTCGTGGTTTTGCGCCCCTTTGTCCTCCTCCTTAACGGGGCCAGCGGCCTCACCCTGCGGGCCCTGGGCCTTAAGCCGGTGGCCGGGGAACAGCTCGTCCATTCGGTGGAGGAGCTCCGCCTCCTGGTTGCCGCCAGCCGGGATGCCGGGGTTCTGGAGCCCGCCGAGGAAGAGATCGTCGAGCGGGCCCTGGTGATCGGGGAAAAGACCGTCTACGAAGTTATGGTGCCCCGAACCCTCATCGTGGCCGTGCCCGAGGATGCCACCATCTACGAGGCCGTCAGGGTCTGCCTGACCAGCGGCCACCGGCGCCTCCCCGTCTACCGGGGCAGTATCGACAACGTCGTCGGCGTCGTCCACCTGCGGGATATGATTGCGGCCGTCTGGCCCAACGTCGACCCGCAGGTGTCCAACCGGCCCGTAAAGGAGGTGATGCGTCAGCCCCTCTTTGTGCCCGAAAACGCCACCATCGACTCGGTCCTCGCCCAGATGCGCCGGGGAAGCAAACTGGCCATCGTCGTCGAGGAGCGGGGCGGAACCGCCGGCCTGGTAACCCTGACCGACCTGGTTACGGCGATTTTAGGCGAGCTGACCCCGGAGCGGCATATCAAGGCCCAGCCCGACGGCAGCCTCCTTATCGACGGCCTCACCTCCATCGAAGAGGTCAACGAGCACCTGGGGACCGATATCCACGACCCCGAGTACGACACCATCGGGGGGTTTATCACCGGCCGCCTGGGGCGGATCCCCAGGGTCGGGGATATCGTGGAGGTGGACGGCTACCGGTTCACCGTGGAGAGCATGGTGGGGCTGCGGGTCGGGACCCTCCGGGCCGAGCGGCTGAGCCGCCCGGCCCGGCCCGCCGGCCGGTAGGCGGCCGGGAATTTGGTGGATAAGGCCGGAGATTATACCCCGGCCACCCACCCCCGCGGGAAGTTAAAATCCACTAGGTCCGGCTTTAGCCGGGAGGGCCATATGGAAATAAAGCTTTTAGCGTATACGCCCGAGCCCTTAAAGGTGGTCTACACCGCGGCCCGGACCTGCTATTCGGCCAGGTCCCCGGCGGAGATCTGGGCGGACGAGGTCCCCGAGGCCAGGATGGCAGACCTCGTAAACCGGCTTATCCAGCAGGGCCACCATTCGGTCCTAGAGCACGTCTCCTTTACCCTGGGGATTTCCGGAATCTCCCGCTCGTGCCTTGCCCAGCTTACCCGTCACCGGGTGGGAATCGCCTTCTCCGTCCAGTCCCAAAGATACGTCCGGCTGGACCGGCCGACCTACGTTACGCCCCCAAGCATCGGGGTCGAACCCGAAATCCTCCGGCGGTTTGAACGGGCCATGGCCGAGGCCTGGGCGGCCTACCGGGAGCTTTCCGACGCCGGGATCGCCCCGGAAGATGCCCGCTTTGTTTTGCCCAACGCCGCCACCTGCAACCTGGTGATGACCGTAAACATCCGGGAGCTTATCCACATTTGCGAGCTCAGGCTCTGCCCCCGGGCCCAGTGGGAGATCCACCAGCTCTTTCTCAAAGTTACGGCCGAGGTCTTGAAGGTCGCCCCCTTTCTTAAGAGCCACCTCGTTCCCAAATGTCTGCGGCTGGGCTACTGCGACGAGCCCGAAAGCTGCGGCATAATGCCCCACTGGCGGGAGCTAAAGGCCGAGGGCAAGCTGCCCAACCCCATCAGCCGGTTGCAGGACAACGGTTAATCTGGCCGGCCCCAGGCTGAAACTTTCCCGACCGAACGGTGTTAATAAAGGTGGGTAGATTCCACTCCAGCCGAGGGCTGAGGTCCCGATGGAAGCGACGCCGGCAACCAAACGGTTTTCGTTCGAGCCGTTCGCCGAGACGGCCGAATACCTGGCCGTCAACCGGGCGGCGCTGAGCAACCTGGGCCGCCACATTTCGGGGGCCGTCCGGCGGATGCTGGACCTGGCCACCGGGGTGGGGACCATGGTCCAGCTCGGCCGGGAGCAGATCCCGGCCCTGCGTCAGGCCGTGGTCGTCTGCATCGACGCCTCCCGGGAAGCCATCGTCGCCGGCCGGCGGCGGCTGGCCGCCGAGCCGAACCTGCACTGGGTCCAGGCCTTCGCCCAGCACCTGCCCGTGAAGGGTCCCTTTGAGCTGACCACCTTCGGCAACGGCATCCACAATCTGAGCCACGAGGACAAGCTGCTGGCCCTTAAGGAGGTCTTCCGGGTAAGCGGACCGGGCGGCCTGCTCTTCTTTAACAGCGCCTTCTACGAGGGGACCGTCGTCGAGGGGACGGAGGCCTTTTACCGGGCGAAGATCCTGCGGGCCGTGGCCGAACTCAAACAGCTGGGGATTCCCCGGTCAAAGGAGGGCCGGGCCGAGGCCCGCAACTGGCTCAGGCCCGAAGAATACGCCGAACTGGTCCGGGCGGCCGGTTTCGAGGTCGTTTACCTGGGCCAGCGGGAGGTCCGGGTTTACCGGGAAGGGTGGCGGCTCATCTGCGAATACGCCGACTACGCCGCCGGGGCCCTCCACGGCTACCCGCTGGATATCGCCGCCAAGGTGCTGGGGCGGGCCGTCGTTTCGGTTCTGGACGAGCTGGGCTTTGTGGATGAGCAGGGCCAACGCTACATTCCCCGGCGCTGGCTGGAAGTTATCGCCCGCAAGCCCCTAACTTAGTCCCCATTTGTAAGCCCGGCTCCCGGGGGCCTAATATACTGGTGGGAGGTGGCCTTTGATGGGCGGCTCTCTGGTCCTCGGCGAAATCCGGGGCATCCGGATCCAGGTTCACTACACCTGGCTGGTCGTATTCTTCCTGGTAACCTGGTCCCTGGCGGCGGGGGTCTTTCCCCGCCTCGTCCCCGGCCTTAATACCGGCGCTTACCTGGGCCTTGGGGCCGCCGGAACGGTTCTGCTTTTCGGCTCCGTCCTCCTCCACGAGCTGAGCCACAGCCTGGTGGCCCAGCGCCTCGGCTACCGGGTCCGGAGCATCACCCTGTTCATTTTCGGGGGCGTTGCGGCCATGGAGGCCGAGGTTCGGCGGGCCCGGGACGAGGTGGCCATCGCCGCCGCCGGCCCGGTTATGAGCCTGGGCCTGGCCGGCCTCTTCTTCGCCCTCGGCCTGGCCGCCCCCGACCCGGCCGCGGCGGCCCTTCTGGGCTATTCGGCCTACGCCAACCTGGCCCTGGCCGCTTTCAACCTGCTGCCCGGCTTCCCCCTGGACGGGGGCCGCATCTTCCGGGGCGTCCTCTGGCTGGCCTGGCGCGACTTCTACCGGGCCACCGACGTTGCCTCCCTGGTCGGGCAGGGCATCGGCTGGCTGCTGGTGGCGGGTGGGTTTTTCCTGGCCTTAAGCGGCGACATTCTCGGGGGAATCTGGCTGGCGTTTATCGGGTGGTTTTTAAACGGCGCCGCCGAGGCCGCCCGCACCCAGGCCAATGCCACCCGGGTCTTTAAGGGGATTCGGGTCCGGGACGTGATGGACGCCTACCCCCGGGTGGTGCCCCCGTCCATAACCGTCCGCCAGCTCGTCCGAGACCACATCCTCCGGGAGGGGATCCGGGCCTTCCCGGTGGTTGAAGGGGACCGGCTGGTGGGCATCGTCACCGTCACCGACGTCCGCAACCTGCCCGAGGACGAGTGGGAGGAGCGGGCCGTGGGCACCGTGATGACCCGCATGCCCCTCCGAACCGTCGGCCCCGAAGCCGACCTGGCCGCGGCGGTGGAGGTCATGGCCGCCACGGGCCTGAACCAGCTGCCGGTGGTTTCCGACGGCCGCCTGGTCGGGGTGGTGAGCCGGGCGAGCGTCTTCCGGCTGCTCCAGGTCCGGCGGGAACTCGGGAGTTACCGGGCCGAAGAGGCCGACCGGGGTTGAAGCCTTCGCCGGAAGTCGCCGGATTTTTAGAGCAGGCCCGGGTGGCCCACCTGGCCACGGTGACCCCCGACTGCCGCCCCCACGTGGTGGCCATCTGCTACGCCTTCGACGGCGAAAATTTCTACTCGGCCATCGACCCGAAGCCCAAAAGGGTGCCCCCCGAGCGGCTGGCCAGGGTCCGCAACATCCGGGCCAACCCCCACGTCTGCCTGATGGTAGACCGTTACGAAGAGGATTGGGCAAACCTGAAATACGTTCAGGTGCACGGCCGGGCCGAGGTGCTGTTCGCCGGCGAAGAGCACGCCCGGGCGGTCCGGCTCTTGCGGGAGAAATACCCCCAGTACCGGACGATGCCCATCGACGCCGGGCCGGTAATCAAAATCCGGCCCGAAAGGTACGTGGTCTGGGCCCCCCAGCCGGACCGGGGTTAACCGCCCGCTTCGGGGTCATCCCCCGCCCCGGCCGGTCGGCCCAGCCGCCCCTCCCGCCAGTCGGCGTAGAGGGAAAGGAGGGCCGAGCCCAGGATCACCGTAAGGACGATCCCCAGGGAGAGGCCGGTGGGGATGTGGATAAACTCGGACAGCACCATCTTCAGGCCGATGTAAACGAGGACGATGGCCAGCCCGAAATCCAGGTAGCGCAGCTCCCGCAAGAGGCCCACCACCAGGAAATAGAGGGCCCGCATGCCCAGGACCGCCAGAATGTTGGAAGTGTAGGCCAGAAAGACGTCGGTGGTTACGGCCAGCACCGCCGGGACCGAATCGATGGCGAAGACCACATCGGTGGTCTCCACCGCCAGCAACGCCAGGAAGGCGGGGGTTGCGGCCCACCGCCCCCCACGCCTTACGAAGAAGCTGTGAGCCCGGTTATCCACCTCGATGGGCAAAAAGCGGCGGGCGAGCCGAATCACCGCATTCTTTTCCGGGTCGGGCGGTTCGCCCCGGTGAAGGGCCAGCCTGATGCCCGTGTAAACCAGAAAAGCCCCAAAGACATAAACCGTCCAATGGAAAGCCTGAATCAGCTCAATTCCCAGCAGGATAAACACCGCCCGAAGTACCACGGCGACCACGATGCCTAAAAACAGCACGGTATGCTGTACGAGTATGGATAGATGAAAATAATTAAAAATCACCGCAAAAACGAATACGTTGTCAAAACTTAAAGCCCGCTCGACAATGTAAGCCGTTAAGAATACAAGGGCATCCTCCGGGCCGCGCCAGAGGAGCACCAGGCCGTTGAAGGCCAGGGCCACCAGCGTCCAGACCACACTCCAGAAGGCCGCCATTTTCAGGGTTATTCGGCCCCCGCGGCCGACCAGCACCAGGTCCACCACCAGCATCACCAGCACAATCCCCTGAAAAAGAACCCAGGCCCAGACCGTAAAATTCATCGCCTTTGCCTCCCTCACAAAAACTTAAGACCTTGGCCCGCTGACCGCTAAGGTCACCAGGCCAAGGTCTCGCTCGCCCCATCGGGCCGGCAGGGCCGGGGCTGGGCCCGTCTTGACGGCCCTACCAGCGGGCGGTTCCGCGCCCGCTCGCTACTCCCCCTGGACCGGGGATTCACCCAAAAGAAAGTTACACCTTTGCCGCCCCGCTGTCAATCGGTGGGCCGGGGAATGGGCCCCAGGTAAAGGTGCTCGGGCGGGGTTGGGGGCAACTGCCAGATGACCTCCGGGTGGCCCACCGCCGCGTGGGTCTCGTTCGCCCCCGCTATCCCCCGCCGATAGGCTTCTTCGAAGCCGGCCCAATCCTGATTCCGGATGGCCCCTTCGAGGGACCCAGGTAGTCCCGGTCGAAGGCCTCCAGATAAGGCCGCATCCGGGGCCGGGTCGTGGCCCCGACCCGGAAAAGGGCCCGAATCTGGCCCAGACAGTAACGGGCCAGCCCCCAGTTCCCGCCCCGGGCGGCGTAAAACATAATCCAGTAGTGGTTGCTGACCTCCGGCATCAGCCGGCCCAGCCCGGGCTGGATCTCGGCCATCTGGTCGAGGGTAAGCTCGCCGTGTCGGGTCCGGCCGACCAGCCTGAGTTCCGGTTGGGGTTTCTCTTCGGCCATAAGTTCCTCCTCGGCCTCATTATGGGACATTCGGGGCTCCCGGCCAGACCTCTAAAGGCCCGACCTCAACCCGGTCAACGCCGCCGTGGCCGAGCCGAACCAGGTCGGTCAGCCGGTACATCCCCACCAGCAGCCGGTATTCGCCCGGCCGGAAGCCGGCCGGCAGCCGAAGCTTCCGGTCATCCCGGACGATTTTTCCGGCCGGCCAGCGGTCCGTCGGAAAGCTCCCGTAAAGGGGCGGGCCGTCCCCCTGGGCCGCCACCCGCCCGGCCGGGTCGACCACGTGGACGAAAACGTGGTAAGACTCGGATACCGGCCTGACCACCTCCCAGTAGAGGGTGTAGTGAAGCTCAGCCTGCCCCGAGGCCAGCTCCGCCGGCTCCAGGACCGGCCGGGGCGGGGTAAAACCGGCCAGCCGGATGCTGTCCCCCAGGGCCTCGGGCGGACCGGGAAGGGCTTCCGGCGGCAGCCGGTCCAGGAGGGGCGGGACCGTCCAGAACCCCAGCACCCGGGCGTGGGACCGCAGTTCCCAGTCTTCGGCCAGGTAGCCGTGGGCCGAAAGCCACTTTCGGACCCGGTCCTGGGGGTCGGAGTAGTAGCTCTGCCAGAGGACCAGCCAGACGAAGGGATGGGACCGGGCGACGGCGGCCAGTTCCCTTTCCAGGGAAGGGTCCGGCTGGTCGGGGCTGGTGGGGAGGCCGAAACGGGGGGCGTCGCCCCGGTAATAGTAGTCCAGGGCCACCAGGGCGTAATGGGCGTTTACGATGACGGCCTCCCCCGGCCGGCCGAGGCCGGCCACCAGCCGGGCCGCCCCCCGAAGGTCGTCGTTCCAGTAGCGGGGCACGTAATAAAGGTTAAAGAGGCCGAAAAGCTCGGCCCCGACCACGACCAGAAGGGCCCCTGCCGAAAGCAACCGGCCCAGCCGCAGGATGCCCAGGCCGACAAAGACCCAGCCCAGGGCCCCAACCCAGATGAGATACTGGGGCGCAAACTCCCGCCGGCCCAGGGCAACCGGATACCAGAGGACCAGGGGCCCGATTAAAGGGACCAGGAACCGCCGGAGCCCCTCCCGGCCGGAGGCCCCCAGGCCGTAGGCAAAGGCCGCCGTTACCAGGCCCCCCAGGGCCGTGGCCTTAAAGGTGTCGGCGGCCGCCGTGGCCGGGTCCGGGGCCGGAAAGTAAGGCTCGACCCCGTACCCGGTCCAGAAGATTTCCGCCGACCGCCGGAAGATCTCGGGCAGGGCCGTGCCGGCGCCCGGGTTTACCGTGGCCGTAAACCGGCCCCAGGCCGCCCCCCACCAGGGCAGAAAGAGGATCCCCGGCCCGGCCCAGAGGAGGCCGTGCCGCCACCTCCGGCCGCCCTTGACGGCCAGGAGCTGCCAAGGCTGAAGAACCCAGCCGAGCAGGGCGGCGTAGTGGGTGTAAAGGGCGGACGTCATCCCCAACAGATAAAGGCCGGCCTCCCGTCCCCCGGCCCCGAGGCCCAGCCGGACCCAGGCCAGCTCCCCCAGAGCCATCGTGAGGGCCAGAAGGGTGTACATCCGGGCCTCCTGGGAAAGGTCGACCAGGAGGGGAGAAAGGGCAACTAAAAAAGCCCCCACCGCGGGCAGGGCTTCGGCCCGAAGGTCTTTGCCCGGCCCCAGGATCTGGGCAAGCATCCGGCCAAAACCAAAAATCGTCGGGATAAGGAGGGTTCCGAACCAGACCGAGGGGAAGCGGACGGCAAACTCGCCCGTTCCCGTCAGCCCGGTCCAGACCCAGAGCAGCCCGTGGTAGAGGGGCGGGTAAAAGTCGGCGGCGGCCCGCCGCAGCAGTTCGGGCCAGCCGCTTCCGGCCACCGAAAGGTTGAAGGCCTCGTCAAACCAGAGGCCCTGCCGGTCCAGCAGGTAAACCCGCAGGCCGAAGCCGACCCCAACGGCCAGCAGGCCGCCGGCCCGGATGAGTCCGGGGCTAACCCCCGGGCGGGCCGATGTCCACGGCTCCGAGGCGGCGCACATCGTCGGTCCAGCTCAAGTCTTCTTTATAAAACACAAAATCCAGGTCGTACCGGCCCGGTGCCAGCCCAGGGGGCACCGGCAGCCGCAGCCGGCCCAGGACCAGGCTTCCCGGCCGCCAGAGGGTGGTGGGGTAGGCTTCGCCGGCCAGCCAGCCGTCCTCCTGGGCGAGGATCTGCCTATGTTCGTCGACGATGCGGACGCTCATCTTATACGCCCCCGTGGGCGGCCGCCGCGTCTGCCAGTAAAACACAAACTCCAGGGCGGAGCGGCCGATGGGCCGCAGGTCGTAGCCGAGCAGGGCCACCTCACCCCGAAACTCCCAGCCCAGCGGCCGGCTGGGCTCGAACCGGGTAAGCTCGGCGAGGTCGCCGTAAAGCACGTAGTGCTCCACCCGAATGGCCCCGAAGAGGGGCGGGACCGGGGTGTGGTAGCCCACCCGGTCCAGGAGCGTCCGGACGATATCCGTCGGGTCGGCCACCCGGTCCTGCCAGCGCACCACCCAAACCCCCCGCCGGCCCGCCAGGGCCTTGGCCAGGACCGGCCCCACCTCCGGCCCGAGGGGCCGGTCGACCAGGGGGGATGGGGGCGGGTCGGGGGGCAGGGGCACCCAGTTAGACCTCGGGTAATAATAGGCGAACACCGGGAAGGCGTGGCCCGAATCGAGGAGCACGACCTCGTCCTCCCCGACCCACCCGTTAAGTATACGGCCCACCTCCCGCCAGACATCCTTGCCGTAGCGGGGGTCGGCGTAAAGGTTATAATCGGCCGCCAGCCCCGGCATCCCCACCGCCAGGGCCGTCCCGGCGGCCAGAATGAGGCCCAGCGGCCGGAGGGGCCGCCCGGCCCGGGTCCCCACCAGCCCCACCCCCAGCAGGGCCAGGGCCGGCCAGACGAAGATAAGATACCTCGGCTCAAACTTGGGCCGCAGGTAGGCCAGCCCCAGAACCACCCCCATCGGCAGGATGCCCACCGACCCGAGCAGAAGGGCCCCGGCCCGGACCCTCGGCCCGGCCAAGAGGGCCCCCATAAGGCCCAGAACGGCCGCGGCCAGAAAGCCGCAGCCGAAGACCAGGGCCTTTTCGGCCTCCAGGGAATACCCGGCCACAAACCGGGCCAGGGCATCCCCTAAAAGCCTTAAGGGGTCCGGCCGCCCGGCCCAGTAGGTCTGAAGCCGGGCGTGGGCGTAGGCCACCGGAAGCCAGGGCAGGTAGGCCAGGCCGGCCCCGGCCGCCGCCAGGAACCAGGCCCGGACGGCCGGCCGCCCCTTCGGGCCTAAAAGCCGGCCGGCCGCAAAGACGGCGTGGCCCAGGGGGACCAGAAGGGTCAGATAGTGGGTGTAGGCCCCGGCGGCCACCGCCAGGGCGTAGGCCGCCCAGGTCCGCCGGCCGTTGAACCCCTGCCAGGCCAGCCAGGAAGCCACCACCCCCAGCAGGACCCCCAGGGCGTACATCCTGGCCTCCTGCGAATACCAGATGAGAAAGGGCGAGGCGGCCGCCAGGGCCGCCCCGGCCAGCCCGGCCGTGGGCCCGAAGACGGCCGCGCCCAGGGCAAAGGTTGCGGCCACCGTAAGCACCCCGAAAAAGGCCGAGGGAAAGCGGACGGCAAACTCCCCGCTCCCGGCCGCCGAAACCCAGAAGTGGAGCAGGTAGTAATAAAGGGGCGGGTTAAAGTCGCCGAAGGTTATGGCCGGCAGGGGCTGCCGGGCAAGCCAGACGCTGAAGCCCTCGTCGTACCAGAGGCTCTGGGCCCCCAGCCGGTAAACCCGGAGGCCAAAGCCGACCAGGATCACCAGCAGGCAAAGAAGCCGGACGGCCCGTTGGGCCCCTGAATTCAGGCCCACGGCGAACCTCCCCTCACCTGGGCCCCAGCATCGGCCGGAGCAGGGCCCGCAGCAGGCCCAGGTCTTCCCGGCTCAGGGCCCCCGTGGCCACCAGCCCCGCCGGGTAAAGGGCCAGGCCCAGCCCAAAGGCCAGCAGGGGGGAGAAAGGGCGGGCCAAAAGCATGGCCCCGGCGGCGGGCAGGGCCGCCGCCAGCGCCCGGGCGGTTATCCCCGCCAGGGAAAGCCGGAGGTGCCGGGCCGTCAGGGCCCAGAAGGGGACCAGCAGAACCAGCTCCGTAAGGACAGTATTCAGGGCGGCGGCCCGGTAGCCCCAGTGGGGGATGAGCAGGGCGTTGGCTGCCACGTTGAAGGCCACCGCCCCGGCAAAGCACCAGGTCACCGCCCGCTGTCGGTTATACACGATAAGAACATAGTGCAAAAAGCTGTTTAGAAACCCGGGCGGCATGTGCAGGACCAGGAGGGCCAGGGCCACCGCCGCCGGCCTGAATTCCTCCCCGAAGAGGAGGACCACCAGCTCCTCCGCAAAGACAACCCCGAAGAGGGCCAGGCCCACGGCCGCGATGAACAGGGCCCGCAGGCCCCGCCCCACCGCCGCCCCGACCCGGTCCGGCTGGGCGGCCGCCAGCCGGCTGACGACGGGAAAGGCGGCCAGGGTAAAAAACGCCGGGATGACCTGGGCGCCGTCGATGAATTTATAAGCCACGTTGTAATAGCCCGTCTGCAGGTCGCCGGCGATGCCCTTAAGCAAAACCACATCCACCCGGAAAAAGAGGCCGTTGAGCAGGTTGTTGACGAAAAGGGGCCAGGCCTGGCCCAGGAGTCCCCGGGCATAGGCCGGGTCAAAGGCCGCCACCAGGGGCCCGAGCACCCGGCGGTGGGCGGCCAGAAAGGCCAGGGCCGTGACGATGTTGGTTGCGACGGAGACGGCCGCCAGGCCCACGATTCCGCCCCCCAAAAAGAGGACCGGCACCCCCAGGCTGACCTTGACCAGGGTGGTCAGAATGGAGAGCAGGGCCGGGTACTCGGCCCGCTCGTGGGCGTAAAAAAGACTGCTCAGAATGGCCGCCACGCTTCCCGGCCCCAGGCCCAGGACCAGCAGGACCGTGGCCCAGAAGGCGTCGGCCGTAAGCCCCCCAAAAGCCGCCCCGTAAGCCCCGAGCAGGCCCGGGGCCAGGGCCGCCGAGGCCGCCCAAAGGCCCAGTCGGACGGCCAGGTTCACCCCGGCCTCCACCGGGGCCAGGCGGCGGTCCCGGGCCACGTTTCGGGTAAGGAGGGTGTTGAGGCCGAACTCCACAAAGGTGGAAAAATAGCCGAAGACCGCCACGGCGAAGGCGTAGCGGCCCACCGGCTCGGGTCCCAGGTAGCGGGCCATCAGCACCGCAAAGCCCAGGTCCACCGTCCGGTTAAAGAGCTGGGCGGCCATCGGGAAGAGGCTGTTGCGCAAGACCCCCACCGCCGCCCCGCCTTCGGCCCGGCTCAGCCGCCAGAGGCCCACCACCGCCGTCAGGAGGACAAGGCCGGCCAGGCCCAGACCGGCCAGATAAAGGCCGGCCCGGAAGCTCAGGGGCCGGTAAGCCACCTCCACCCGGTGCCGACCCGCCGGAACGGGCACCCCCTTCAGGGCCAGGTCCGTCGGGAAGACCGGGGCCGGCCGGCCGTCCACCGTTGCCGACCACCCCGGGAAATAGGCCTCGGAAATCACCAGCAGGGCCGGGGTTTCGGTCTCCACCTCGAAGGCCCAGTAGCCCGGACGGCGCCCCAGAATGGATACGGTCGGGGGGCGGCCGGGCGGGGGTCCCGCCCCGACCCCTTCCCCGGGAGGCGCCTCGATTACGGCCACGGCCCCCGGGTCGAAGTCCGGCCGGGCCAGCCGACCCCGGGCTTCGGCCTCATCGGCCACGGCCTCCACCCGGTAAACGAGAAAGGCCCGGGGCAGGACGTCGGGGTTCTCGTAGATGTAAACCTCGCCGGCGTAGACCGGCCGCCAGCCCGGACGCCCCAGCGGCCCGGCGCTCAAGACGAACCTGACGTTTAAAAGGTCGAGAACACGGGAATCCAGCGACCGGGGGTCCACTAACTTATAAAGCCGGTTGTAAAGCAGCCCCTGGGGCGGTTCCATAAGCTCCCAGAGCCGGACGAACCGGCCCGGTATGACCGAATCGTAGCCCCGGATGTCCTCCAGTCCGTAAAGCTGGGCCAGGTTGGGCGGCAGAATATCTTCGGACCCGAAGCTGACAATCCGGAAGGGACCGGGTTCGGCCTGGAGCCGCCGAACGGCCGGGGGCACGAACTCCAGCAAGCGGGGGTCGCCGAACCTCAAATAGCCTAACCCGAACACCAACAGGTCGGCGGCCAGCACCGCCCCGGCCAGGGCCGGCCGGAACCGAAGGGCCAGCCCGGCCAGGGCCATAAAGCCCAGGGCCCGCAAAACCTGAAGGCCTTCGTAGGCGGCAAAGGCCTCGGCCGACCCGAAGGCGTTTTTAACGGCCTCCGACCGGGCCAGAACCTCCCCGGCCGCGGCCTTAACCCCCTCCCCGAAAAGGATAAAGGCGGCCCCCAGGGCAACCCCCAGGGCGATGCCCCCAACCCCCAGCCCGGTTCCCACCAGCCGGCCGAGCCCCGCCCCGGGGCCCTTCGCCGCCCCGGCCCCCTCCAGGCCGTAGGCCCCGAGGACGGCCAGGGCCAGCCCGGCCGGAAAGGACCAGCGAAAGGGCGTGTGGAGCTGGTCGGCCCCCGGTATTGCCCAGACCAGCCGGTAAAGGGGGCTTCCAAAGGCCAGGGCCAGGCAAACTAAACCGAACCCGGCCCAGAAAAGGACCGGCCCCCGGGGCCGCCAGATAGCCAGGCCCAGAAGGGCGAGGATAAGGGTGGGAATCCCGACGTAGACGGCCCCTTCCACGTAGTTTTTCGTTCCCCAGAAGGGGTAGGGCCGGGGGTTTCCGGCGGCATCCCGGGGGTTCTCAAAGGGCCTGACCTCCAGCCGCCACGGGTCGAAATAGGCCCGGGCGGTCGGGTTGCCGAAAACGTCGGGGATAACGTAAGCAAGCAGCTGCCGGGGCGGGTAGGCCCAGCCCACCACCTCCTCGTAAGTGGTCAGGCCCGTCCGGAAGTTCTGACCGGCCAGCTCCAGAAAGGGCCCCAGCTGGGGCGCCCCCAGCAGAACCCCCAGTAGGGCCATCCCCAGCCCCCCGGCGGCCATCAGCCCGGCCCGACGGAGCCGGGCGGGCCCCGGCCCGAGGACCCCCGCCAGCCGGTAAAGGCCGTAGGCCCCGGCCGTTACAAAACCGTAAAAGGCGATTTCGGGGTGGCCCCCGAAAAGGACCATCGCCGCCGCGGCCGTCCCGGCCAGGAACCACCGCAAGCTTGCCCGCCCGGCGGCCGCCCCGTCGGCCCAGCCCGCAACGGCCCAGAGCAGGGCCGGAACCCAGGCCGCCACCGAGAGGACCATCGGCCAGGTGGCCCCCACCACCATAAACCCCGAAAGGCCGTAGGCCAGGCCCCCGAAAAGGGCCGCCGGCCGGCCCAGCCCCACCCGCCGCAGGAAAAGATACATAAAGACAATCCCCAGCCAGTGGTGCAGGGCGTTAAACCAGGCGTAGGCCAGGGGAAGGGGCAGGACCCAGAAAACGACCCCCAGGGGGTAAAGGACGGCCGGCTGATACCCGGCCAGGAACGGCGTCCCGCCGAAGATATAAGGATTCCAGAGGGGGAGCCGCCCCTGACTCAGCTCGGCCCGGGCAAAGCTTTTCCAGACGTAGTTTTCTAAGAGCAGGTCGGCGAAAAGCTCGTTCTGGACGGGGGGAACCCCCTGCTCGGCGGCAAAGGGCCGGAAGGGGAGGAACCGGTAAGGGTAATCGGTGGGCACCAGGGTGCCCTGGCCGGTAAGGCCGGGAAAATAGAGGAGGATGACGGGCAGGGCGCCCAGCAGGAGAAAGATCAGGTCGATTCTGCCGGTGGGCCGACCTTCCGGTTTCGCCATCTCACCTCAAGCACCCGCCAGGCGGCCTCCAGGGCAACCCCAAGGGTCATCTTTGAGCGGCCCCGGGTGCGGTCCCGAAAGACGATGGGGTATTCACAGACCCGCAGTCCCATCAACTCACAAAGATACGCCATCTCCACCTGGAAGGCGTAGCCGTTGGAAACGACCCGGTCGAGGGGAATGCGGGCCAGGGCCTCCCGCCGAAAGACTTTAAACCCGGTGGTGGGGTCGGCCACCCGGAGGCCGAGGATGAGGCGGGCATAAACCCCGCCCCAGCGGCTGAGGAGCCGCCGCAGAAGGCCCCAATGGGGGTCCACCTGCCCGCCCGGAACCCAGCGGGACCCGACCACCACGTCGTAGTCCCGGGTAAGGCCGACCATGGGCACCAGGTATTCGGGCGAGTGGGAGAAGTCGGCGTCCATCTGAACCACCAGGTCGGCCCCGTCGGCCAGAACCTGCCGGAAGCCGGCGATATAGGCGGTGCCCAGGCCGAGCTTGCGGGGACGGTGGATTACCCGGAGCCGGCCGTCCAGAACCCGGGCGAGCTCCTCGGCGACCCGGCCGGTCCCATCCGGGGAGTTATCGTCGATAACCAGGATCTCCAGCCGACCGGGGAGGGGCAGCTTTAAGAGGGCGGCGCAGAGACCGGGTAGGTTTTCGGCCTCGTTGTAGGTCGGGATTACGGCCGATATTTTCGGCATGGAACCGGGCGGCCCGGTTCGGGTCCGACGGGCCGTCGGCCCTACTCGTAAAGCCGAACCGCCAGCTCGTTTTCGTTCTGCCGGAAGACCCGGATCCGGAGGCCCAGTTCCCGGGCCGCCGTCCGCAACCGCATCCGCACGGTGGAGAGCTTCTCATTCGGCTCCAGCTGGAACACTTTCGTCTGTCCCCGCCGGTGCAGTTCGGGCAGGTCCCGAAGGGCCTCTTTAAAGCGCTCAACCTCCTGACGGACCCGGCTGCGACTACGCCGAACCTCATCCAGGGCTACGACTCTGACTCGGGCCATCGGCATTTACCTCCATGGTTGTTGCTGGTTTTATTTTACCAGATCCCGCAAAGGGACCAGGCACCGAAAGTTTGTGTTATGGGCCGCCTCTTTGGCTTTCGCCTCAGCATCAGCACGGCCGCGCCTTAAGGCCGAAAACTTGACCCGGGGATCGGGGGCATGAGGCCGCCGGATGCGCCGTCAGCTTCTCCGACGGGGTATTTTAACAGAGAAGGGGATGGTTTTTAACTTAAAGTCTTCTCGACCCGGGCGACCACATCCCGCACCATAAGGGGCCGGCGCAGGACCTGGACGTCGGCCCCGGGCTTGAAGTCGGCCCGACCCAGGTCGGCCGGGCCGATGCTCAGGATGATGGGCACACCCTCGGCGGCCGCTCGGAGCTGGCGCAGGTCCTCGTCGGAGATGAGGAGCTGGGTCGTATCCACCAGGATAAGGTCGGGCGGCCAGGGCCGTTGCTTCAGGTATTCAAGGCCGTCGGCGAGGGAATCGAGGGCGTGGACGCAGTGGCCGTGCTCTTCCAGCTCGGCTTTCAGCAGAACCCGAACCTCCCACGACCCGCTTATCAACAGAATCTCCGCCATCTTCAGCCTCCCCGACCACGCTGACTTACGGCGCCGGGGCTCGGCCCGCCCCGCCACGGTTGATTATAACGGCTGCCCGAACCGCCGCAATCTTTACCCCCCATTTTTGACATGGGTCGTGTTAGGTGCTACGATTTTAGAGGAGGTGAGGTTGTGGCCGGTCAGCCAGCCTATTTCATCGGCCGGGCCGCCCGGCTCGTAGACCTGCACGTAAACACCCTGCGCAAGTACGAGCGGCTGGGCCTGCTCGAGCCCCTCCGAACCGACGGCCGGCGCCGGCTCTACTCCCCGGCCGATATCGCCCGGCTCCGCCAGATCAAATACCTGGTCGAGGAACGGGGCGCCAACCTGGCCGGGGTCGAGCTCATCCTTTCGGTCACAGCCCGTCTCCTCGAGCTTCGCCGGCAGATATCCCAGGCGGCCGTCGGGCCTTCGGCGGACCAGCTCATCGGCCTGGTCGACGAGCTGCTGGCCGAGCTCGGCCTCAAAAATCCCGGTAAGGACGGTGGTCTGGAATTATGACCGAACAGCACGAGCCCGAGGCCCAACCCGAGGCTCAGCCGGCGGCTGAGACCCCGCCGGCCGAGGCCCTCCTGGCCGAACTTGAGGCGGCCAGGCGGCAGAGGGAAGAATACCTGGCGATGCTTCAGCGGCTCCAGGCCGACTTTATCAACTACCGAAAGCGGGTGGAGCAGGAGCTTGAGGAGCTGGCCCGGGCAACCCGGGCCCGCATAATCGAGCGCTTCCTGCCCATCCTCGACGACTTCGAGCGGGCCCTTAAGCACCGGCCCACCGACGGGGCCGAGGCCAACTGGGCCGACGGCATCGCCCTCATCTACCGCAAGCTCTGGCAGGTCCTCGAGGCCGAGGGCCTTAAAAAGGTCGAGCCGGTCGGGGCCAAATTCGACCCGTGGGAGCATGAGGCCGTCGCCACCGAAGAGACGGAGGCGGCCGAGGAGGGCCAGATCCTGGAGGTCATCCGGCCGGGCTACAAGCTGGACCACCGGGTTATCCGCCCGGCCCAGGTTAAGGTGGCCCGGCGCCCGGCCGGGTCACCCGAAGCCGGGGCGGCCCCGGGCCCGTAAAAGGAGACCGAGCTTATGGAGTACAAGGATTACTACAAGATTTTGGGCGTGCCCAGAAACGCCACCGAAGAAGAGATCCGGCGGGCGTACCGGCGGCTGGCCAAGCTTTACCACCCGGACCGGAATCCGGGCAACAAAGAGGCCGAGGAGAAGTTCAAAGAGATAAACGAGGCCTACGAGGTGCTCTCCGACCCGGAGAAGCGCCGCCGCTACGACGCCCTTGGGGCCAACTGGCAGCTTTACGAGCAGTGGGCCCGGTCCGGGGGCGGGGCCCAGGGCCAGCCCTTCGACTGGGGCATTTTCGGCTTCGAGCAGCAGCCCGGCCGGGGCCGCCGCGCCGGGTCCCGGCGGGTCTACGAGACCCTGGAGGACCTGCTGGGCGGGGACATCTTCTCCGACTTCTTCCGCACCTTCTTCGGCGACTTCGAGCGGGCCGCCGGTCGGCGGCCGGGCCGCGGGGCGGAGCAGGAGCTGGAGGTCACCCTGGCCGACGCCTACGCCGGGGCGGTGAAACCTTACGACATCATCGCCCCCGACGGCCGGGCCCGTCGGGTGGAGGTCCGGATCCCCCCGGGCGTCCGGGATGGGGATGTGGTGCGGGTGACCGTGCCCGGCCTGGGCGACCTGAGCTTCCGGGTGAAGGTCAGGCCCGACCCCCAGTTTGAGCGCAAGGGCGACGACCTCTACGTGGAGGTCCCCGTAAAGCTCACCACCTGCATCCTGGGCGGGGAGGTGGAGGTGCCGACCCCCACCGGCAAGCTTATCCTGAAGATCCCCCCGGGGACGCAGAACGGCCAGGTCTTCCGCCTCCGGGGCCAGGGCATGCCCCGGCCGGAGAATCCGTCGCAGCGGGGCGACCTCTACGCCCGGGTTCGGGTGGTGCTCCCCACCCGCCTCACCGACCGGCAGCGGGCCCTCTTTGAGGAGCTGGCCAGGCTGGAGACGGCCGAAACCTACGCCGGCGCCCGCTGACCCCCCGGGCCGGCGGCCAGCCCCATCAGCACGGCCACGTTCGGCAGGGATTCCAGCTCCCCCAGGGCCCCCAGCAGCTCCCGGGCCCGGCCTGACCCCAGGGTCGGGGTTGCCAGGTCCAGAAACTTCTCGGCCAGCTCGGCCTCGGTCATCGGGTTGGCCGGGGTTCCCTTCTGCCCGTGGACGCTCCGCCGGTAGGTGGTGCCGTCGGCCAGGGCTATTTCCACAACCGCCTCGTCGGGCTTGAGGTTTCCGTCGGCCTCCACCTGGACCCGCTCCAGCACCGCCCTCACCTCCGGGCGGCGGACCGCCTCGTCGGTGAACTGGGCTTCCCCGGCCTTCCCATCAACCCAGGCCACGGCCGCCCCGTAGTAAACGCTGAACTTGCCCTGAAGGCCCGTCTCCGGCCGGGGAATACCCGTAAGCTCCAGCACCAGGGGATTGACCCGGGCCCGCAGGCTCTCGAGCCTTTCCACCCCACCCCCCACCTGGGCCCGGAGCTCCAGCACGGCCTGGATGGTCGGGTGGGTCACCAGGCCGCAGGCAAAGGGTTTAAAGGAGTTCCCTTCAATCTCCCACCGCTCCCCAAGGCCGGCCGCCAGGGCCGCCGGGTTTCCCCCCTCGGCCGTCACCGGAATATACCCGAGCCGGCCGGTGAGGCCGTTGGGGGCGGCGGTGAAGCCCCGGGCCGCCAGCTGGGCCGAGACTACCCCGTTGGCCGCCGCCCGGCCGGCATGCAGGGACTTGGCCATCGTCCCGAAATTCACCCGGAGGCCCCCCGCCTGGGTTGCGGCCAGGCTGAGGGCCACCGCCGTCTTCTGGGGGTCGAGCCCCAGCAGTCTGGCCGCCGCGGCCGCGGCGGCCAGCGACCCGGCCGTGCCGGTCATGTGCCAGCCCCGCTCGTAGTGGGAGGGCCAGAGGGCCCGGGCAACCCGCACCCCCGCCTCGAACCCGACGACGTAGCTTTCCAGGACCCGCCTGCCGGAGGCCCCGAGGGGTTCGGCCAGGGCCAGCAGGGCGGCGCAAAGGGGCGAGCTGGCGTGAAGGATGACCTCCGGGTGGGTGTCGTCGAAATCGAGGATGTGGGCGAAGGTCCCGTTGAGGAGGGCCGCCCGGTCGGGGGCGGTTTTAAACCCCCGGCCCACCACGGTGCTCTCCCCCTTCTCGGCCAGGGGCCGGGCCCAGTCGGCCAGAATTTCGGCCGCCGGCCAGCGGGAGCCGGCCAGGGCCACCCCGAACCAGTCTAAAAACCCGAACCGGCCAATTTTCAGAGCCCGGGCCGGAAACCGACCAAAGGTCGCCACAAAGGTCGCCAGCTGGCTCACTTCGTCCACGGGCCGTCTCCTCAAGCCGCAGTCAGCAGCCCCACCAGCTCCGACAGCAGCCGGTCGAGTCCCTGCAACCAGTTCCGCCCCAGTTGCCGGCGCTCCACCCGGAGCTGGCTGGGGCCGCCCTCCAGGGGAAGTTTAAGTCTTCGGCCCAGTTCCCGCCACCGCTCGGTCCCGACGGGACGCCGGAAGTTTAAGATAATCCGCCCGTCGTAGGCGGTAATGGACTCGACGCCGGCCCGGGCCCCCAGCAGCTTGAGCCTGGTTAGGGCCAGCAGATTCTGGACCGGGGCCGGGTACGGACCAAACCGGTCCCTGAGCTCAGCGGCCAGCTCCTCCAGACCGGCCGGGTCCCGAACCTGGGCCAGCCGCCGGTAAAGCTGAAGCCGCAGGCCCACGTCCCCCACGTAGTCGGCCGGCAGGTAGGCCGGCAGGGCCAGGTCCACCGCCGTAAGGGGCTCGGGGGGCGGGGTTGGGCGGGGGCGCTCCCCCTTAAGCTCGGCCACGGCCTCGGCCAGGAGCTTGCAGTAAAGCTCAAACCCCACCGCCGCGATGTGGCCGCTCTGCTCCACCCCGAGCAGATTGCCGGCCCCCCGGATCTCCAGGTCCCGCAGGGCGACCTGATACCCGGCCCCAAGCTCGGAGGCCTCCAAGATGGCCCGAAGCCGCCGCCGGGCCGCCTCCGTAAGCCGCCGGCCGGGAGCCGTCAGGAAATACGCATAGGCCTGGTTGCTTCCCCGGCCCACCCGACCCCGGAGCTGGTAAAGCTGGGCCAGGCCGAAGCGGTCGGCGTCGTCCACAATCAGGGTGTTGACGTTGGGCAGGTCGATGCCGGCCTCGATGATGGTGGTGCAGACGAGGACGTCGTAGCGGCCGGCCGTAAAATCCACCATCACCCGCTCCAGGGCCTCATCGGCCATCTGCCCGTGGCCGACGGCGAAGCGGGCCTCGGGGACCAGCTTTTTAAGCCGCCGGGCCACCAGCTCGATATCGTAGACCCGGTTGTGGACGTAAAATACCTGTCCGCCCCGGTCCAGCTCCCGCAGGACCGCCTGCCGGACCAGCAGTTCGTCGTACTCCCCCACGAAGGTCTTCACCGGCAGGCGGTCCTCGGGGGGCGTATCCATCAGGCTCAGGTCCCGCAGGCCGGTGAGGGCCAGGTAAAGGGTGCGGGGGATCGGGGTTGCCGAAAGGGTTAAAACGTCCACCTCCCGCCGAAGCCGTTTAAACCTCTCCTTATGGAGCACCCCGAACCGGTGCTCCTCGTCGACGACCAGAAGCCCCAGGTTCTTAAAGACCACGTCGGGCTGGAGGAGCCGGTGGGTGCCGATGACGATGTCCACCGACCCCTCCCGGAGGCCCCGGATCACTTCGGCCTGCTCCCGCTCCGACCGGAGCCGGCTTAAGACCTCCACCCGAACCGGGAAGGCCGCCAGCCGGCTCCGGAAGGTCTGGTAGTGCTGTTCGGCCAAGACCGTGGTGGGCACCAGCACGGCCACCTGCCGGCCGTCCTGCACCACCTTGAAGGCGGCCCGCAGGGCCACTTCCGTCTTGCCGTAGCCGACGTCCCCGCAGATAAGCCGGTCCATCGGCCGCTCCCCTTCCAGGTCGGCCTTCACGGCCCGGATGGCCGCCAGCTGGTCCGGGGTCTCGGCGTAGGGGAAGGCGGCCTCCAGCTCCGCCTGCCAGGGGGTGTCGGGCGAACAGGGCGGCCGGGTGATGACCTGGCGCACCGCCTGGGTCTCCAGCAGTTCCCGGGCGACGTTGAGGGCGGCCTGCCGGGCCCGGGCCTTGGCCCGGCCCCACTCGCCCGAACCGAGCCGGGTGAGGGCCGGGGGCCGGTCCCCGGCGCCGTAGTAGCGGGTTATCCGGTCCGCCTGGTCGGCCGGAACGTAAACCCGGTCGCCGTCGGCATACTCAACGAGGAGATAATCCCGCTCGGCCCCCCGCTCGGCCCCCCGAACCAGCCCCCGGAAGCGGCCGACCCCGAACTCCTCGTGGACCAGGTAGTCCCCGACCGTAAGGTCGGCCAGCAGCTGTTCGACCCGGGCAAGCCGGCGCCGCTCCCCCCGCCGGACCCGCACGAAGCCGAAGAGTTCGGCGTCCGTAAAGAAGTGGACGGTTTCCACCCCGTCCCGGCCGGGCATCACCCAGCCGCCGGCCACGGACGCCTCGACCAGGACGACCCGGCCGGAGTCGGGCGGCAGGAGCTCGGCCAGCCGCTCCCGCTGGAGGCTGGCGATGACGACGGTCTCGCCCCGGCGGCCCAGGTCGGCCGCCGCGGCTAGGGCCCGCTCCACCCGGCCGCCGAAACCGGCCGCCTCGACCCACCCAAAGCCGAGGCCGTCGGGCCGGGAGGGCCAATCCACCAGCTCCAGGCGGGGCCGCGCCCCCGACCAGCGCCGGACGGCTTCCTCCGGCTGGAGATACGGGCGGGGGAAGTCGGCGGGCAGCTCCCCCCGGCCGACCTGGGCCGAGCGGAGGTCCTCGGCCTGGCGGTGGAGCTCCCGACAGAAGGCCCGGAGCTCATCCGGCCCGTCGACGACCAGCAGGGCGCCGGCCGGCAGATAATCAAAAAGGGACGAGCGGTTGAAGAAAGGCCCGTAAAACTCGACCCCGTCGAACCATTCCCCGGCCTCAAGCCGGCGCACCTCATCGGCCAGCCGGAGCCGGGCCTCAGCCCGAAGGCCCTCGGCCCCGATTCGGCGCAGCCGCTCTAGGCCCTCCGGGTCCACCACCAGGCCCCGGGCCAGGCCGCCGACGGCCCGGCGGATGAGGCCCACCGACCGCTGGTCGGCCGGGTTGAAGTGGCGCAGGCTGTCCACCTCGTCCCCGAAAAACTCGACCCGCACCGGCCAGGGCTCGGTTGGGGGGTAGAAGTCGACGATGCCGCCCCGCCGGGCGAAGGTCCCCGGCGCCGTGACCACCGTGGCCGGCTCATACCCGAGGGCCAGGAGCCGGCGGCCCAGGGCCTCGGGCGAAAGGCGCATCCCCACCTCGAGAACGGCCGCCGCCTGCCGGAGCTGCGCCGGGGAAGGCAGGCGCGCAAGCAGGGCTGGGGCGGAGACCACCAGGGCCGCCGGGGGCTCCCCTAGGCCCGCCAGCCGGTAAAGGAGGCCCAGCCAAGCCTGCCGGCCGAAGGGCTCGGCGGCCACCCGCTGGTAGGGCAGGCCCTCCGGCTCCGGCAAGACCGCCACCTCCCGGCCGGCGTCGGCCCAGAGGCGCATCTGGTCGGCCAGCTGTTTGGCCGCTTCCGGGCTGGCGGTTAGGACGACCACCGGTCCCGACACCCGGCCGAGCAGGCGGCCGAGGACGGCCGGCCTTGCCGGCCGGACCAGCTCCAGCTCGAGCAGGCCGAACCGGTCGGGGTTCCTGAGCCAGCCGATAAGGCGGCCGAAGGTGGGGTCGGCCTCGATCCGGTCGATGACGGGCTTTAAGGTTGGGGATGCGGCGGTCTCGGTCGGCATAGACGGGGTCTCGTTTAAAATTATACCCCGCAGGGCCGCCGGCCAGGGCTTTCGTCGCCCAAACCGCCGGCCGTAACCAAACCTCCGGCGGGACCCCCGGCCGGGGATCCCGATAACTAAGGGATATTCCGGATACCCGGAAAGCCTGCGACGGGGTAGGTCCGTGAGTGGGCCGGCAGGTTACCGCCTCACCCACCGGGCGGCCCTAGGCCGGGTTTGCCGGCCGAAAGACGGGCAGAGAGATGGCCTCCGATACGTCCTCGAAGTCGACCACCACCGGCATGCCGATTTTAATCCTGGCCGGGTCCGGCTCAATCCCCACCAGGTTCGTCGGCATCCGGGGGCCCTCCTCAAGCTCCACCAGCGCCACCACGTAGGGCACCCTGTCCCGGAAGGCCGGGGTCGGGGGCCGGTAAACGATGGCGTACGTGTACAGGGTGCCCCGGCCGCTCGCCTTCACCCAGGCGGTGTTCCGGGAAAAGCAGTGGGGGCAGATCTCCCGGGGGTAAAAATAGGCCTGCTGGCACTCGTTGCACCGGCGCAGCCACAGCTCGTGCTGGCGGCACTTTTCCCAGTAAAAATCCGACTCCGGCTGGGGAACGGGTAAGGGGCGCTGTTCGGCCTGGGTCATCTTGGTCTACCTCCTCGGCTGGTCAGGATTTAGTCCCGGGCCAGGATGGCGGTCCCGCACGAAGAGAGGCTGCCGCCCGTGCCGTGGACCAGGGCGATTTTGGCGGGCTGGGATTTATCCTTTTTGTGCATGACCTGTCGGGCCCCGCACTCGCCCCGGAGCTGGCGGACGGCCTCCAGGATGAGAAACACCCCGTACATGCCCGAGTGGGTGTACGAAAGGCCGCCGCCGTTGGTGTTCATCGGAAAGTCCCCGCCCGGGGCCGTGCGCTGGCCGGCCACAAAGTCGGGCCCCTCGCCCGGGCCGCAGAACCCCAGGCTTTCCAGGGTAACCAGGACCGTGTACGTAAACGAATCGTAAATCATGGCCAGGTCGATGTCGCCGTGGGTTACGCCGGCCCGTTCGAAGGCGGCCGGACCCGTCCGGTAGGCGATGGTGCGGGTAAGGTCGGGCATCGTCGAGATCATGTTGTGGTCGTGGCCCTCCGCCGCCCCCAGGATCCAGACGGGCGGCTTGCGGCAGGAGCGGGCCACCTCCTCAGTGGTCACCACCACCGCCCCCCCGGCGTCGGTCACCAGACAGCAGTCGTAAAGGTGGAAAGGATACGAGATCCAGCGGGAGTTGTGGTAATCCTCAAAGGTCAAAGGGTCCCGCATAAGGGCCTTCGGGTTAAGCTGGGCCCACTTTCGGGTCGCCACCGCAATCTCCGCCAGGGCCTGGCGGGTGCGCTCCTCCCCGTACTGGTGCATATAGCGCATGCAGGCCAGCGAATACCGGACCGGGGCCCCGATGATGCCGTAGGGCACCTCATACTGGCTGTCGGGCAGGCCCTGGAAGAGGGGCGGGCGGGTGCGGGCGGAGCGGCCGGATTCGCCGTGGGTTATCAGGGCAACCCGGCAGTAGCCCTGGCGGATGGCCGCCACGGCGTGGGCCAGGTGAATGACGAAAGATGAGCCCCCCACCGACGTCGAGTCGGTAAAACGGGGCTCGATCCCCAGGTACTCGGCCACCACCAGGGTGGAAAAGGGCCCGGCCGTAAGCAGGCCGTCCACATCCTTGATGGAGAGGCCGGCGTCGGCCAGGGCATTGTAGGCCGCTTCGGCGTGGAGCTGTAAGGGCGACTTGTTGGGAACGATGCCGATCTCGTCCGATTCGTCGACGCCGACGATGGCGATGCGCTGATCCTGCAACGACTTAACCATAATCTCCACTCCTTCCGCTGGTTTTCGGGCTGACGGCCCCGGCCGTCCAAGGGGGCCGCATATTGATGCAACAACCGGCCTGCTCCTGTCAAGTCGGCCGCCCGGCCGCCGGCGGTTTTGCCCACCGCTCCCCCGGGGCAAGGGGCCCGCGGCCGGGGCGGCTCATCGGTTAATATTTTACTTTGGGAACCGCACCATGTACACGCGAACCACCTTCCCCAACGGCCTGCGCATCCTCCTCGGGGAGCTGCCATCGGCCCGGTCGGTGAGCGTTTGCCTCTTTATCGGCGTCGGCTCCCGCTACGAGCCCGACGAGGTGGCCGGGGTCTGCCACTTCATCGAGCACATGGTCTTTAAGGGCACGGCCCGCTGGCCCGAGGCCCGCCTCATCAGCGAGGCCGTCGAATCCACCGGCGGGGTCCTTAACGCGGCCACCGACCGGGAGCTTACGGTCTACTGGGCCAAGGTCCCGGCCCAGCACTTCCGGGTAGCCGCCGAGGTGGTCATCGACCTGGTCCGCAATCCCCGCTTCCCCCCGGCCGAGCTGGAAAAGGAGCGGCAGGTCATCCTCGAAGAGCTGCGGATGGTGAACGACACCCCCCAGCAGCTGGTGGACCTGCTCATCGACCAGGTGATGTGGCCGAACCAGCCCATCGGCCGGGATGTGGCCGGCACTAAAGAGTCGGTCTCGGCCCTAAGCCTGGACCAGCTTCGGGACTTCTGGGCCAGAACCTACCGTCCCAACAACGCGGTGGTGGCCGTGGCCGGCCGCTTCAACCCGGAACAGGTCCTCGACCTGCTCCACCGCGGCCTGCACGACTGGGAGCCGGGCGAAACCCCCGCCTTTACGCCGGCCGCCGACCCCGACTCGGGCCCCCGAACGGGCGGGGTTTACCGCCGAACGGAACAGGCCCACTTCTGCCTGGCGGTGCCGGGCCTGGCCATAACCGACCCCGACCGCCCCGTCCTGGACCTGCTCAACGTCATCCTCGGGGACGGGATGAGCAGCCGGCTCTTCCTCGAACTGCGGGAGCGGCGGGGCCTCGTCTACGACGTCCACAGTTACGTCGAGTATCTCCGGGACACCGGCTCCGAGACCGTCTACGCCGGGGTCGAGCCGACCCGGCTGACGGAGGCCCTGGCCGCCGTCGTCGAAGAGCTCGGCCGGCTGGCGGACCGGGTCGAGGAGGCCGAGCTTAAAAAGGCCCAGGAGCTGGTCAAGGGCCGGCTGGAGCTCAGGCTGGAGGATACCCGCAGTTACGCCGGCTGGCTGGGAACCCAGGAGCTCCTGATGGGCAGGGTTATGACCGTGGACCAGGTGATGGCCGAGGTCGACCGGGTCGGCCCCGACGACATCGTCCGGCTGGCCCGCCGCCTCTTCCGGGCCGACCGGCTTCACCTGGCCGTGGTCGGCCCCATCCGTCGGCCCGAGCGGCTGGCAAGCCTGCTACGCCTCTAGGCCGCCCGCCCCGTCCAGAAGGCCCAGCAGCTCTTCCAGCGAAGCTATCACCGGGCAGTCGGCCGGCGGGTTTGTCCCCTTCCGGTCGAGGAGGATGGGCTGGATTCCGGCCACCCGGGCCCCCAGCACGTCGGTCCAGTAGGTGTCCCCCACGTGGACGGCCCGGTCGGGGCCCACCCCGGCCTGCCGCAAGGCCAGCCGGAAAAGGTGGGGGTTCGGCTTGGCCACCCCGACCTCCCCGGAAGTAAGGACGAAATCCAGGTGGTCTAAGAGGCCGTGGGCGGCCAGGATCGTCTCGAGGGGGCCGGTCCAGTCGGAAATCACCCCCTGCCGGTAGCCCCGCCGGCGGAGCTCCGCCAGCGTCCCGGGCACGTCGGGGTACGGCTGCCAGAGGTCGGGGTCCTCGAAGGCCCGGATGATCTCCGCGGCCCACCCCTTCAGCCGGGCCTCGTCGGCCTCCACCCCGGCGGCCCGCAGGGCGGTGCAGTAGTAGTTCTGCCACATGGCCAGGATCCGGCCCCGGTCGGACCAGATGTCCCGCTCGGACCGGACCGTCTCCAGGTAGTACTCTTCGGCCCGCCCAAGGCCCAGCCGGAGGGCCTCCAGGTCGGCGTCGACCCCGTGGCGGGCCAGGACCAGGGCCATGACCTCCTGGAGCAGAAGGCTCGGCCCGATTAAGGTCATGCCGGCGTCGAAAAAGACGGCTTTTACGGGCTTCATCGTCAAAGGTCGCTCAGCTCAAACCGAAAAACTCTTTTAAGGCCGCCAGAAATTCGGCCGGGTTATCCTCCTGCAGGGTGTGAGCGGCCCGGGGGATTACCCGCAGGCGGCCGTTGGGAAGGACCCGAACCATCCGCTCGGCCACATCCGGGTCCAGGATGGGGCTTTCCTCCCCCCGGAGCACCAGGGTCGGGCAGTTTACCCGCCTAAGGACCTCCCAGTAGTCGATGTCGGGCTCGGCCCGCACCCCCTGGCGGAGGGCCGGGTCCCACTTCCAAACGTAGCGGCCGTCAGGCCGCCCTTTTAGGCTCCGGGCGGCGATAAACCGGGCATACTCGGCCGTAATGTACGGGTTGCCCCGCCGGAGCCGCCCGGCCACCTCCTCCACCGACCCGAAGGATTCCGGCTCGGGCTCGGCCTGCCGCTGGGACCACCGGCGGGATATCTCCGGGCCGATGTCCACGATGACCAGCCGCTCAACCCGGTCCGGGTTTTCGGCGGCGTAAACCAGCCCGATGCGGCCGCCCATGGAAAGGCCCACCAGGCTGAACCGGCCCAAACCCAGCCCGTCGACGAACCGGCCCAAGACGGCCACGTATTTTTGGATGGTGTACCCGTCGGGCAAGGGGTCGGAATCCCCGTGGCCCGGAAGGTCCGGGGCGATAACCCGAAAGTGTCCGGCCAGCCCGGGGGCGACCGGCTGCCAGGCCCAGGCGTTGCCGGTGTAGCCGTGGAGTAAAACCAGCGGGGGCCGGGTCGGGTCGCCCCACTCCAGATAATGCAGCCGAAGGCCGTTTACCCGGGCAAAATTGCTTTGCGGTTCCATGGGGGTTCCGCCTCCGATCCCATTGTAGCCCATCGGGCACCCTGCTTGCGGGCGGCGCATGTGGCATAATTCGGCAGGAGATGCAGACCCAGTGGCACCGCCCGCCGGTAAAGCTTTACGTTCTGGTCGGAATACCCGGTTCCGGCAAGACGACCTACGCCCGCAAGTATCTTTCGGATAAGTGGCGGGTGTGCATGGACGACCTCCGCTTCATGCTCAGCGTCGAGCCCTACGCCGAGCCCCTCCAGCCGGTGGTCGTCGAGCTGGAGCAGACCATCCTGGAGCGGCTGCTGGCCGGGGTCAACTCCCGGTTTAACGACATCGTCGTCGACGCCACCTCGGTCACCCGGGAGCGGCGCCGCCGCTACATCGAGCTGGCCCGCAGATACGGGGCCCGCCCGGTGGCCGTCTTCATTCAGACCCCCCTGGAGGTGGCCCTGGTGCGAAACCGGCAGCGGGCCAACGTCATCCCCGAAGCGGTGATCCACCGGATGCACCAGATGCTGGAGCCCCCAACCCGGGAGGAGGGCTTCGAATACGTCATCACGGTGGTGGATTTTTCGGCCTAAGCCGGGGTTTCCGGCCGGGCCAGGATGTCCCGGCCCCGGCCCAGCCGGCGCCGGAGCTCGGCCGGAAGCTTCACGTAAAGCCCCCGCCCCTCGGCCACAACCTCCCCGGCCGGGTTGGTGACCCGGCCGGCCAGCAGGTAGCCCCGCCCCGCCGCCCGCTCCACCCAGCCCTCCAGGCCGAGGGTCTCGCCGACGCGGGCCGGCCGGGCGTAGCGGACCTCAACCCGGCCGGTGAGCACCCAGTCGCCCCGCAGGTGAGCGGCCCGGCTTATAACCTCGTCCAGCAGGGCAAACAAAATTCCCCCGTGGACCAGGCCGGGAAAGCCCTGGTGGCGCTCGTCGGGGGTAAACTGGCCCCGCACCCGCCCCCCCTCGGCGTAAAAGGCCACCTTGAGGCCGATGGGGTTCTCCCAGCCGCAGACGAAGCACATCCGGTAGGCCGGCTGGACCTCAGACCCCATCGAACCGCTTGAACACCAGGCAGGCGTTCTGACCCCCGAAGCCGAAGCTGTTGGAGAGGGCGACCCGGACGTCGGCCCGGCGGGCCTTGTGGGGCACGTAGTCGAGGTCGCACTGGGGGTCCGGGTATTCCAGGTTTATGGTGGGATGGATTATGCCGTCGGTTATGGTTTTCACGCAGGCGACGGCCTCCAGGGCCCCGGCCCCGCCCAGGGCGTGGCCGGTCATCGACTTGGTGGCGCTCACGGGGATGGCGTAGGCCCGCTCCCCGAAGACCTTCTTGATGGCCGCCGTCTCGGCCGCGTCCCCCAGGGGGGTCGACGTCGCGTGGGCGTTTATATAGTCCACATCCTCGGGGCCGAGGCCGGCATCCTCCAGGGCCGCCCGCATCACCCGGGCCTCCCCCTCCGCCTCCGGGTCCGGGGCCACCAGGTGGTAGGCATCGGCCGAGACCCCGTAGCCGGCGATTTCGGCCAGGATGGGCGCATCCCGCCGCAGGGCATGCTCCAGGGCCTCCACCACCAGCACCGCCGCCCCTTCGGCCGGGACGAACCCGTCCCGTCTGGCGTCGAAGGGCCGGCTGGCCTTCTCGGGGTGGTCGTTCTGGGTGGAGAGGGCCCGCAGGACGCAGAAGGCCGCCAGGCCGAACTCGGAGATGCCGGCCTCGGTTCCCCCCGTTACCATAACGTCGGCCGCCCCCCGCCGGATGACCTCCACCGCCTCCCCGATGGCGTGGGTCGAGGCGGCGCAGGCGGTGACCACGGTGGCGTTGTAGCCCTTAAGGCCGAAGACGATGCTTACCTGGGAGGCGGCCATGTTAGGCAGGATCAGGGGGACGAAGAGGGGCGTAATCCGCATCCCGCCCCGGCTGAGGAGCACCCGGGCCTCCCGGTCGATGACGTCGAAGGCCCCGTTGCCGTTGCCCAGGAGGACCCCGACCCGGGTCCGGTCCACCTTTTCCAGGTTCAGGTTGGCCGCCGTAATGGCCTGCCGGGCGGCGGCCACCGCAAACTGGGTGAACCGGGCCATCCGCTTGGCCTCCCGGCCGTCGACGTAGTCTTTCGGGTCGAAATTCTTCACCTCCCCGGCGATTTGACACGGGTAGCCGGTGGGGTCGATGAGGGTCATCCGGCCAATGCCCGACCGGCCGCCGACCAGGCTGGCCCAGAAATCGTCGACGGTGTTGCCCACGCAGCTTATGACCCCGAGGCCGGTCACCACCACCCGGCGCCGCCCCCGGTGGTCCAGCATGGGGTTTCTCCGGGAGGCACCCATAAGGCTTTCTCAGACCTTTTCCGCCGAAAGTGGCCCGGGGAGCCGGATACCGAAAGTCATTATAAGCCCCGGGGGGTTTGACAGTCCAGCTTCGGGGCTGGTATGTTGGGGCGGAAGCGGGCCATGGCCGACCAAAGCCCCCACCGGGGCCGACTCCTGGAGCTCTGCGGCGAACTCTTCCGGGACCGCCGCCTCCTCATCGCCAGCAACCGCGGGCCCCTCGAATTTTATTACCAGGACGGCCGCCTTGCCGCCCGGCGGGGAAGCGGCGGCGTGGTCACCGCCCTGGCCGCCGTTGCCGAATACGTCCCGGCCTTCTGGGTGGCGGCCGCCCTCTCCGACGCCGACCGGGAGGCGGCCCGGGCCGGCCTCATCACCCGCCCGGACCGACCGGGCGCCCTCAAGCTTCTTACCCCATCCCGGCGGGCTTATAAGCTCTACTACGACCGGGTGGCCAATCCCCTCCTCTGGTTTCTGCAGCACTACATGTGGTTCTCCCCGTACACCCCCAACATCGGCCCCACCCTCCACCGGGCCTGGCGTCAGGGCTACCGGGCCGTCAACCGCCTCTTCGCCGAGGCGCTGGTGGAGCTGGCCGCCGAGTCCCGGGAGCCCCCCCTGGTGATGTTCCACGATTACCACCTTTACCTGGCCCCCGGCTGGTTCCGGGCCCGCTTCCGCCGGGCGATCCTCCACCATTTTATCCATATCCCCTGGCCCGAGCCGGCCTACTGGGCCCTCCTGCCGGCCGAGTTCCGGGCCGAGATCTGCCAGAGCCTCCTGGCCAACGACATCGTGGGCTTCCACACCGTCCAGAGCGCCCGCAACTTCCTGGCCACCTGCCAGGCATTCCTGCCGGAGGCGGAGGTGGATTTTCGGGCCGGGACCGTCTGGTACAACGAGCACCTTACCTGGGTGCGGGCCTACCCCATATCCATCGACGTTCAGAACCTGCGCCGCCTGGCCGCCTCGGAAGAGGTGGAAAAATACGTCGCCGAGCTCGGGCCCCTTTTCGGGGCCCAGACGGTGGTTCGGGTCGACCGCCTGGAGCTCAGCAAAAACATCCTGCGGGGATTTCAGGCCTTTGAGCTTTTACTGCGCCGCCGGCCCGACCTCCACGGCCGGGTGAAGTTCGTGGCCTTCCTGGTCCCCTCCCGGACGGAGATTCCGGCCTACCGGGAGTATGCCGGGCGGGTCTTCCGGCTCGTGGAGCGCCTCAACCGCCGCTACGGCCGGGCCGACTGGCGGCCGGTCCACGTCTTCTACGAGAACAACTACCCCCGGGCCATCGCCGGCATGGCCTTAGCCGACGTCCTCCTGGTCAACCCGGTGGCCGACGGGATGAACCTCGTGGCCAAGGAGGGCCCCATCGTTTCCCGCCGGGACCTGGTTTTGGTCCTGTCGGAGTCGGCCGGGGCCTACGACCAGCTTAAGCCGGCCTGCCTCTCGGTGGCCGCCGCCGACCTGGAGGGGACGGCCCGGGCCTTAGAGCAGGCCCTGGGGATGCCGCCCGCCGAGCGGGCCCGGCGCATCGCCAGGCTGCGGGCCATCATCGAGGACCAGGACCTGACCTGGTGGCTGGTCCGCCAGCTGGAGGACCTGCAGAAGCTGGCCTGAAGGGCCGACCTTAACGCTTGGTGAACTGCGGGGCGCGGCGGGCCCGCTTGAGGCCGTACTTCTTCCGCTCCTTGACCCGCGGGTCCCGGGTGAGCAGGCCGGCCCGGCGCAGGGCTGGGCGCAGGTTCTCATCGAAGGCCACCAGGGCCCGGGCAATGCCGTGCCGGAGGGCCCCCAGCTGACTGCTCTTGCCCCCGCCTTCGATTTTGGCCACCACGCTGAACTGGCCCACCGTGTCGGTGACCTTAAAGGGCTCCTGGGCCAGGATGAGCCAGGTCTCGTGCTTGAAGTACTCCTCGATGGGCAGCCCGTTCACGGAAAAGACGGGCTCCCGGCCCAGGGTGGGGAAAAGCTTCACCCGGGCCACCGAAGTCTTGCGCTTGCCGGTGCCGGCGAAATACGGGCCGGTCAGGGCGGGCGCCTGCGCCGGCGGGACGGCCGTCTGCACCATCAGTTGCCACCTCCTTTTGCCGCCTGGCCGGCTACCTGGGCCTGGTGGGGGTGCTCCGGCCCGGCATAGACCTTAAGCTTGCGGATAAGCCTGTCCCCAAGGCGGTTCTTGGGCAGCATCCCCCGGACGGCGTGCTCGATGACCCGAGTCGGGTGCCGCTGCAGCATCTCCCGCAGGGTCATCAGCCGCAGGCCGCCCAGGTAGCCCGAGTGCCGCCAGTAGATTTTCTTGTCAAGCTTTTTGCCCGTAACCCGGACCTTCTCGGCGTTGACGACGATGACGAAGTCGCCCGTATCCAGGTGGGGCTCAAAGGTGGGCTTGTGTTTGCCCCGCAAAAGCCGGGCCACCTCGCTGGCCAGCCGGCCCAGGGTCTTGCCGGTGGCGTCAATGACGTGCCAGCGTCGGTCGATTTCGGTCGGCTTGAACCGGTAAGTTTTCATCGTATTCCTCCACCCACTTCGGGTAGGTTACACCCATCAGGTAAAGGCCGCAACCCGGCACCGCCGGCCCGGCCTGGCCCTGCCCGGCTAAAATCCCCTCAAATTCGGCCGGGCCCAGCCGGCCCTGGCCGAGGCGGAGCAGGGTTCCCACCATCATCCGGACCTGGTGGGGCAAGAAGGCGTCGGCCTCAAAGTCAAATTTTATCAGGTCCCCCTCGGCCCGGACCTCGGCCCGGAGGAGGTTCCGCACCGTGCTGAGCCGCCCCACGGCCCCGGGGGAGAAGGGCCGGAAATCCCGCCGGCCCACCAGCCGCCCCACCCCCCAGCCCATCAGGCCCAGGTCGAGGGGCCCCGGCTGGTGGTGGGCAAACCGCCGCCAGAGGGGCGAGCGGTGCGGCCGATTGAGCACCAGGTAGCGGTAGTGCCTGGAGAGGGCCGCCCTCCGGGCGTTGAAGCCGTCGGGCACCCGCCGGGCCTTGAGGACGGCGATGTCGGCCGGCAGGTAGTAGTTAAGGGCCGCCACCAGCCGCTCGGCCGGAAGCTCCCGGTCGGCCCGGAAGCTTACGGCCTGGCCCCGGGCGTGCACCCCGGCATCCGTCCGGCCCGCCCCGACGGTCTTTACGGGGGCCCCGAAGAGGCGGGCCAGGGCGGCCTCCAGCTCGGCCTGGACGGTGCGGCCCCGGGCCTGCCGCTGAAACCCCAAAAAGTCGGTGCCGTCGTATTCGATTGTTAAGAGCCAGGCCGGCACCCTTAAACCAGCTCGAGGCGGGCGATTTTGGCCCCGTCGCCCTTGCGAAAACCGAGCTTGATGAGCCGGGTGTAGCCGCCGTCGCGGTCGGCGTAGCGCTTGGCCAAAACGTCGAACACCTTCTGGGCCACCCGCTCGTCGGTCAGAAAGCCGATGGCCCGACGCCGGGCGGTCAGGGTGCCCTCCTTCCCGAGGGTAATGATCTTTTCGGCCAGCCGGCGCACCGCCCGGGCCTTGGCCTCGGTCGTCTCAACCTTCTCGTACCGGAGCAGGTCGGTCACCAGGTTCCGGAGCATCAGCATCCGGTGCTCCGTCGGCCGGCTGAACTTCTTGCTCTTAACCCGGTGCCTCATGCCTCTTCCTCCTCCGGCTCCTCGTCCGGATAGGCGGTGTAGGTCAGGGGCGTCGGGCCGGCCTCGCCCTCGTCGGGCAGGTAGCCCCGCTCCCGGAGGCGCTGGCGCAGCTCCTCCAGGGACTTGCGCCCAAAGTTGCGGATGGCCAGAAGCTCGTCGTCGCTGCGCTCCACCGCCTCCCCAACCTTGGTGATATTGGCCCGCTTGAGGGCGTTGTAAGTCCGAAGGGAAAGGTTAAGCTCCTCGATGGGCAGGTCGTAGATGTGGGGCGGCAGCACCCGGGCCGTCGGCCTGGCCTCGGCGGTCCGGACCGCCGCCCGGCCCACCCCCTTAAACCGGGCAAACTGCCGTTCCAGAATCTCGGCCGCGTAGGCCACGGCGTCCTGGGGGGTGATGGTCCCGTCGGTCCAGACCTCCAGGACCAGCCGCTCGTAGTTGGTGACCTGCCCCACCCGCACGTTCCCCACCGTGTAGTTCACCTTGCGGATGGGGGAGAAGATGGCATCGACGGGGATAACCCCGATCACCCCCTGCCCATCCGACTGGGCCGGCCGGTAGCCCCGGCCCACCTCCACGGTGAACTCGGCCGTAAGCCGGGCGTCGGGCGAATCCAGGGTGGCCAGGTGCAGCTCCGGGTTGACGATTTCGAAGTCGCCGAAGACCTTAAGGTCGGCGGCGGTCACCCGGCCCTCCCCCTGGGCCTCGAGGAGCAGCCGGCCGGGCCGCTCGGAGAGGGCCCGCAGCCGGATCTGCTTTACGTTAAGGATAAACTCCGTCACATCCTCCTTGACGTGGGGGATGGCCGCAAACTCGTGCTGCACCTGGTCGATGCGCACCGAGGTTACGGCCGCCCCGGGCAGGGAGCTGAGGAGCACCCGGCGCAGGGCGTTGCCGAGGGTTACCCCGTAGCCGCGCTCCAGCGGCTCGGCCGCAAACTTGCCGTAATTGCCTTCGATTTCGACCACCCGAATCTGGGGTTCGGTAATTTCGACCTGCAAGTCCATCCCCTCCCATTGCCGGGCCCTTGAGGGCCCGCTAAGACTATCGCGAATAATACTCAACGATCAGCGCCTCGTTAACCTTGGTATCGATCTCCGCCCGGCTGGGCAGGTAAAGGACCCGGCCCGTCAGGTTCTCCGGGTCCAGGCTGAGCCAGTTGGGCGGGGTGTAAGTCTTAAGAAACTCTCGCCGCTGCTTGAAGTACTCCAGGTCCCGGCTCGACGGCATCACGCTTATCACGTCGCCGGGCTCCACCAGGGTGGACGGGATGTTGTTGCGCCGGCCGTTGAGGGCAAAGTGGCCGTGGGTCACCAGCTGGCGGGCCTGCCGGCGGGAATCCGCGAAACCCAGCCGGTAGACCACATTATCCAGCCGCCGCTCCAGAAGCTGCAGGAGGTTCTCGCCGGTGACCCCCGGCAGCCGCTCCGCCTCCTCGAAGAAGCGGCGGAACTGTTCCTCCATCAGGCCGTAGGTGAACCTGGCCTTCTGCTTCTCCCGCAGCCGAATGCCGTATTCCGAAAGCTTGCGCCGCCGCATCCCGTGCTGGCCGGGGGCATAGCGGCGCCGCTCCAGGGGGCATTTGGGCGTAAGGCACTTTTCGCCCTTAAGGTAAAGCTTTTCGCCCGCCCGGCGGCAGATCCGGCAGACCGGTCCGGTATATCGTCCCATCGCTTAAAAACCTCCCCGGTTCAGACCCGGCGGCGCTTGGGCGGCCGGCAGCCGTTGTGGGGGATCGGGGTCACGTCCACGATGCTGGTTATCTGCAGGCCGCTGGCCTGGAGCGCCCGGATGGCCGCCTCCCGGCCGCTGCCGGGCCCCTTGACGAAGACGTCCACCTGCCGGACGCCGTACTCCTGGGCCTTGCGGGCGGCGTATTCGGCCGCCAGCTGGGCGGCGTAGGGCGTGCCCTTGCGGGCGCCCTTAAAGCCGGCCGTGCCCGCGCTGCCCCAGCAGAGGACGTTGCCGTTCGGGTCCGTAATGGTAACGATGGTGTTGTTAAAAGTCGACTGGATATAGGCCCGGCCGTGGGGCACAATCCGCCGCTCCCGCCGAGCCTTACCCCGCTGACGCCTTCTTTCAGCCATGGCTTTAACCACCTCTTAAGATTACTTCCTGGGTCCGCGCCGCCGGCCGCGACCGGCCACCGTCTTGCGGGGCCCCTTCCGGGTCCGGGCGTTGGTCCGGGTCCGCTGACCCCGAACCGGCAGGTTCCGCCGGTGGCGGAGGCCCCGGTAGCAGCCGATCTCGATGAGCCGGCGAATATTCATGTTGACTTCCCGGCGCAGGTCGCCCTCAACCTTGTAGTTGCGCTCGATGGCGTCCCGCAGCCGGGTAATTTCGTCCTCGGTAAGGTCCTTAACCCGGGTATCGGGGTTTACCCCGGTTTCGGCCAGAATCTTTTTACTTAAAGATGGGCCAATGCCGTAAATATACGTTAAGGCCACCTCCACCCGCTTATTTCGGGGCAGGTCTACGCCGGCAATACGCGCCATCTCGGTCTCCTTAGCCCTGTCGCTGCTTGTGCTTCGGGTTCTTGCAGATCACCCGAACAACCCCGTGGCGTCGGATGATCTTGCAGTTTTCGCACCGTCGCTTTACGGAAGCCTGAACTTTCATCGGAGATCACCCCCGGTTTGGCCTCGGGCGCGGCTTACTGGAGCCGGTAAGTTATCCGGCCCCGGGTCAGGTCGTAGGGCGAAAGCTCCACCAGCACCCGGTCGCCCGGGGCGATGCGGATAAAGTGCATCCGCATCTTCCCGGAGGCGTGGGCCAGGACCTGGTGGCCGTTGGCCAGCTCGACCCGGAACATCGCGTTGGGAAGGGCCTCCACCACCACGCCTTCGACCTCGATTTTCTCCTTCTTGGCCATAACCTTAGGGCTTAACGCCGTCCAAGGCGGTGAGGATCTCGGCCTCGCCGTTGGTTATGGCGATGGTGTGCTCGGCGTGGGCCGCCAGCGTCCCGTCGGCGGTGACCACCGTCCAGCCGTCGTCCAGGACCCGGGTCCGCCAGTCGCCCACCACCAGCATCGGCTCGATGGCCAGCACCATCCCCTTGCGCAGAACGATGCCGGTCCCGGGCCGGCCGTAGTTGGGCACCGGCGGCTCCTCGTGCATCTCCCGGCCGATGCCGTGGCCGACGTACTCCCGTACCACCGAGTAGCCGCGGCTTTCGGCGTAGGACTGAATGGCCCACGAAATATCCCCAAGCCGCGCCCCAGCCTTGGCCGCCCGGATGCCGGCCAGGAGGGCCTCCTCGGTGGTCCGGATAAGCCGCTCGGCCTCGGGGCTGACCTTTCCCACGCCCACCGTTATGGCCGCGTCGGCCTGGTAGCCCTTGTAGATCACCCCAAGGTCGATGCTGACGATATCGCCCTCCTCCAGGACCCGGCGGCCCGGGATCCCGTGCACAATCTCTTCGTTTACCGACACGCAGACGGCCGCAGGGAAGCCTCGGTAGCCCAGAAACGACGGGTAAACGCCCCGGCGGTCGAACTCCTCGCGGACGAACCGGTCGATCTCGGCCGTATTAAGACCCGGCCGGATCCCTTCCACCAGCTTCTGGAGAACCTCGGCTAGGATGCGGCCGCCCTGTCGGATCAGCCCGATCTCTCGGTCCGATTTCAGGACGACGGCCATGCCAACTACTATTATACCCCGCCGGACCCCGACCCCGCTATCCGGCCAAAGACCCGGTCCGCCGCGGCCTTAAGCTCCCGAAAGACCGCGTCAATGGGCTGCTTGCCGTTTATCTCCACCAGCAGGCCCCGGGCCCGGTAGTATTCTAAGACGGGCACCGTCTGCTCGAAGAAGACCTCAAAGCGGCGTCGGAGGGTCTCGGGGGTCTCGTCGGTACGCTGGTAAAGCTCCCCCCCGCAGACGTCGCACCGGCCGGGCACCCGGGGCGGGTTGGTTTCCAGGTTATAGGCCGCCTGGCAGTTGCGGCAGACCCAGCGCCCCTGAACTCGCCGCTGGGCCTCGGCCTCGGAAATTTTTATATAAAACACCAGGTCGACCTCCGCCCCCCGTTCGGCCAGGGCCTTTTCTAAGGCTTCCGCCTGGGGGAGGGTGCGGGGAAACCCGTCGAGAACCGCCCCCCGTTCGGCGTCCGGCCGGCCCAGCCGCTCAAGGACCATCTTCACCGTCACCTCGTCCGGAACGTAGAGGCCCCGGTCCATATACTCCTTGGCGATGCGCCCCAGCTCGGTGCCGGCCTCCACGTGCTGGCGGAAGATGTCCCCCGAGGCGATGTAGGCCAGGCCCAGTTCCGCCGCCAGCCGCCGCCCCTGGGTGCCCTTCCCGGCCCCCGGCGGCCCAAAAATCAGGATATACCTGGGCCTCATTTAAGAAAGCCCTCGTAGCGGCGCATGAGAAGCTGGGCCTCGAACTGCCGCATCGTCTCCAGCACCACGCTCACGACGATAATCAGGCCGCTGCTGCTGATCTGGAGGGCCTGGACGTTGGTCACCAGCTGGGCCGGGTAGGGGATTACCGCCACAACCCCAAGAAAGAGGGCCCCCGCCCAGGTGATCCGGACGAGCACCCGCGTCAGGTATTCCTGGGTGGGCCGGCCCGGCCGGATGCCCGGAATGAACCCGCCCTGCCGCTGCAGGTGTTCGGCCAGGTTCTGCTGCTGCCAGATCACCAGCGTATAAAAGAACGTAAAAGCCACGACCAGGATAAAGTACATAATCCAGTAAAAGATGTTGGCCGGGTCGAAGAACCACTGGACCGTCCGGGCCACGTTCCGCAGCCACTCGGGTTCGGCGAACACAAAGTAGCTGGCGATGGTCCCCGGCAAAAGCATAATCGAAACCGCAAAGATGAGGGGGATCATCCCGGCCATGTTCACCCGGAGGGGGATGTGGGTGGAGGCCCCCCCGTAGAGGCGCCCGCCCCGAACCCGGCGGGCGTGCTGGACGGGGATCCGCCGCTGGGCCTCCTGGAAGAAGACGATGGTGGCCACCGTAAGCACCCCGATGACGGCGAAGGCCAAAAGGCCCAAAATCTGGTCGGTGGCCAGCAGCGACCGGCCCACCAGCTGGGGGAGGGAGGCCACGATTCCGCCGAAGATGATTATGGATACCCCGTTGCCGATCCCGTGCTGGGTGATGAGCTGGCCCAGCCAGACTAAAAGCATCGTCCCGGCCGTGAGGGTTATCACCGCCGCGAGGGTGGGCAACAGGGCCTCGCCCGTAAGGCCCACCTGTCGGACCAGGGGCGTCGACTGGTTGTGCAAAACCACCAGCTGGCCGTAGCCCTGGAGGGCGGCCAGGGGAATCGTCAGCAGGTAGGTGTACTGGTTTATCCGGCTCCGGCCGTACTCCCCCTCTTTAGAGAGGGCTTCCAGCTGGGGGATGAGGGGAATGAGCAGCTGCATGACGATGGAGGCCGTAATGTAGGGGTAAACCCCCATCGCGGCGATGCTGAAGTTGCGCATGGCCCCCCCGCTGAAGAGGTCGAGCATGCCCAGGAGGGGGCTGGTCTGGAAGAGCTGCTGCATCGCCCGGACGTCCACCCCGGGCAGGGGGATGTGGGCGATGAACCGGAAGATTATCAGAATAACGAAGGTAAAAATGAGCCGCTGCCGGAGGTCCGGCAGGCGCAGGGCGGCCAGCACCGCCTCAAGGAGCCCCATCTTCTAGCCCCCGGCCCGCTTCGGGCCCCTCGGGCCCACCTCTTCGGCCCGCCCCCCGGCCGCCTCGATCTTAGCCCGGGCGGTGGCCGAGAACCGGTGGGCCTGGACGACCAGGGGCCGGTCCAGGTCGCCGTCCCCCAGCACCTTCACCGGCAGGTCGGCCTCCACCAGTCCCGCCGCCCGCAGAAGCTCCGGGGTCACCACCGTGTTCGGCTCGAACCGGCGCAGGGCCCCCACGTTCACCTCGGCGTACTCCGCCGGGTAAATGGGGCCCCGGAAGTCCCAGCCCCGGTACTTGGGGGCCCGGTTGGCCCGGAAGCTCATCCCCCGGAAGTGGGGCGGGATGTTGTCCCCGGCCCGAACCTTCTGACCCTTGATGCCCTTTCCGGCGTAGGAGCCCTGCCCCGCCGCATCCCCCCGGCCCACCCGCTTGCGGGGCCGGCGGGAGCCGGGGGCCGGCTTAAGGTCGTGAATCCTCACCGATCTCCTCCACCTGGAGCAGATATCTGACCTGCCGGACCATTCCCCGGATTTCCGGCCGGTCCTCGTGGACCACCGTCTGGTGGAGCCGCCGCAGGCCCAGCGCCCGGACCGTCCGCCGGTGGCGCTCGGGGTGGCCGATGACGCTGCGCACCAGGGTAATCTTGAGCTTGCCCATCCCTAGGCCTGCCCTCCCGGCACGTAAACCTTCAGGGGCTTGCCCCGCTTTTCGGACTCCCGCTCGGGGTCCTTAAGCCTCCGGAGGCCTTCCAGGGTGGCCTGGGCCACGTTGATGGGGTTCCGGCTCCCCAGCGACTTGCTCAGGATATCCTTGACGCCGGCCAGCTCGACGACGGCCCGAACCGGCGCCCCCGCAATCACCCCCGTGCCGGGTGCCGCGGGCCTGAGCAAGACCTTCGACGCCTTGAATTTCGCGATGATGGGGTGGGGGATGGTCGTCCCGACCAGGGGGACCCGAATCAGGTTCTTTTTGGCCTTCTCGATCCCCTTGCGGATGGCCTCGGGCACCTCCCGGGCCTTGCCCAGGCCGACCCCGACGTGCCCCTGCCCGTCGCCGACGACGACGAGGGCGCTGAAGCTGAAGTGGCGGCCGCCTTTAACGACCTTGGCCACCCGCCGAATGTGGACAACCCGCTCCTGAAGCTGAAGCCCTTCCAGGCTTATCCGCTCTTCGGCCGTGATCTCCGTCATCTGCTTTCACCACCTAGAATTGTAACCCGGCGGCCCGGGCCCCATCGGCCAGGGCCTTTACCCGGCCGTGGTATTTAAAGCCGCCCCGGTCGAAGACGACCCGGGTTATGCCGGCCGCCAGGGCCCGCCGGCCCAGCACCTCCCCAACCACCCGGGCCGCCTCCGCCTTGCGCAGGCCCTTTACCCGGTCCCGCACCTCGGGGTCCAGGGTCGAAGCCGAGACCAGGGTGTGGCCCCGGAGGTCGTCGATAATCTGGGCGTAGATGTGGTTTAGGCTCCGGAAAACGGCCAGCCGGGGCCGGTCGGGGGTCCCGAAGACCTTCTTGCGGACCCGCAGGTGCCGGCGCAGCCGCCGCTCCCGGGGAGTAAGCCTGGCCATTTAGCGCTTCTTACCTCCCGCCTTGCCGGCCTTGCCCGCCTTACCGGCCTTCAGCCGGACCTCCTCGCCGGTATACCGAATCCCCTTGCCCTTATAGGGGTCCGGCGGCCGGATGGCCCGGAGCTCGGCGGCGAACTGGCCGACAAGCTGCTTGTCGATTCCGGAGACGATGATCCGGTTGGTGCCCTCCACCGTCACGTCGATCCCGGGGGGCGGGGCCACCTCCACCGGGTGGGAGAAGCCCACCTGCAGCACCAGCTTGTTGCCCACCTTCTGGGCCCGGTAGCCCACCCCGACCAGGTCCAGGCTCTTCGAGAAGCCCCTGGTAACCCCCTCCACCATGTTGGCGATGAGGGTCCGGCTCAGGCCGTGCAGGGCCCGGTGCTGGCGAAGGTCCGACTGCCGCTCCACCAAAATCTTGCCGTCCTCGACCCGGACGTTTATGGCCGGGTGGACCTGCTGGCTTATGGTGCCCTTCGGCCCCGACACCGTCACGGTGTGGTCGCTTACGGCCACCTTTACCCCCGGCGGGATAACTATGGGCTGTCGGCCGATCCGGGACATGCTAAACCACCCCTTTTTTACCAGACGTAGGCGATAACCTCGCCCCCGAGCCGGCGCCGCCAGGCCTCCTGCCCGGTCATCACCCCCTGCGGGGTGGAGATGATGGCGATCCCCAGCCCGCCGTAGACCCGCGGGATCTCCGACCGCTGGACGTACACCCGCAGGCCGGGCTTGCTAACCCGCTTAAGGCCGGTGATGACCGGCTCCTTCTTACCCGTGTACTTGAGGTGAATCCGCAACATCCGGCGCGGCCCCTCCTGGTAGACCTCGTAGTCTTTAATAAAGCCTTCTTCTTTAAGAATTCGGGCGATGGCGATTTTCATCTTGGAGGCCGGCACCGTCACCGTCTCGTGCCGGACGGCCAAGGCGTTGCGGATTCGGGTAAGCATATCGGCAATCGGGTCGGTCATCATCGCAACCACCCGCCTCCTCCTTTACCATGAAGCCTTTCGGACCCCGGGAAGCTCCCCGGCCAGGGCCTTCTGCCGGAAGCAGATCCGGCAGAGGCCGAACTTCCGGATGTAAGCCCGGGGCCGGCCGCAGTTGGCGCACCGGTTCCGGTGCTGAACGGCGTATTTCGGCGGCTTCTGCGACTTTACGATCTGAGATGTTCGGGCCAAAGTTTTCCCCTCCTTTACTGCTTGGCAAAGGGCATTCCGAGGAGCTCCAGAAGCCGCTTGGCCTCCAGGTCGCTTTTGGCCGTGGTGACGATGGTCACCTCGAGCCCCCGGATCCGGTCGATTTTATCGTAGTCGATTTCGGGGAACACCAGCTGTTCCCGCAGGCCGATGGAATAATTACCCCGGCCGTCGAAGGACCGGGGCGAGACCCCCCGGAAGTCCCGTTGCCTGGGCAGGACGATATTCATCAGTTTGTCCAGGAAATGCCACATCCGCTCGCCCCGGAGGGTGACCATGACCCCGATGGGCATTCCCGCCCGGAGCCGGAACTGCGCAATGGACTTCCGGGCCCGGGTGACCACCGGGTGCTGGCCGGCGATCAGGCTCAGGTCCCGCACCGCCGAATCCACCGCCCGGGGGTTCTGGACGGCCTCCCCCAGGCCGATGTTCAGCACCACCTTTTCCAGACGGGGCACCTCCATCGGGTTTTTATACCCGAACTCCCGCATCATCGTCGGGACCACGACCTCTTCGTAGAGCTGCCGCAGCCGCGGCTTCGGCCGGGCCCCGTCGGTGGGCGCCGGGGTCCGGGTCGTCTCTTCGGCGGTGCGCTCCTTATCGGCCATCAGTCGACCACCTCGCCGCACTTTTTGCAGTAGCGGACCTTCCGGGGCTTGCCGGCCGCCTCCTGAAGGAAACGAAAGCCCACCCGCGTTGGCCGGTTGCACTTGGGGCAGACCAGCATCACCTTCGAGACGTGGATGGGCGCCTCCAGCTCGATGATGCCGGCCTGCCGCAGGCCCGGCCGGGCCCGAACGTGCTTTTTAACGATGTTTATGCCCTCGACGACAATCCGGCCCGCCTCGGGGATGACCCGCAGGACCCGGCCCCGCCGGTTCCGGTCCTTGCCCCGCAACACCTGAACCAGGTCGTTGCGCTTGATTTTAAAGGCCATGGCTCAGACCACCTCCGGTGCCAGGGAGACGATCTTGGTGAAGTTCTTGTCCCTGAGCTCCCGGGCCACCGGCCCGAAGATCCGGGTTCCCCGCGGGTTGTTCCGGTCGGTGAGGATCACCGCGGCGTTGTCGTCGAACCGGACGTAGGTGCCGTCCGGCCGCCGGACGGGGAAAGCCGTCCGCACCACCACGGCCCGGACCACGTCCCCCTCCTTCACCGCCGCCGTCGGGGTCGCCTCCTTGACGGAGGCCACCACCACGTCCCCCACCGACGCGTACTTCCGGTTCGAGCCCCCGAGGACCCGAATGACCATTATCTCTTTGGCGCCGGTATTGTCGGCGACTTTAAGCCTGGAATAGATCTGCAACACCGTTTAACCCCCTTCGGGGGCCGCCTCCTCCGCCGGGGCGGCCAGCTCCTCGTGGCCCAAAATCTCCACGACCCGCCAGCGCTTCGTCCGGGAGAGGGGCCTGGTCTCGACGATCTTGACCACATCCCCGACCCGGCAGCGGTTCTCCTCGTCGTGGGCGGCGTATTTTTTCGTCTTGCGCACCAGCTTTTTATAAAGCGGGTGCCGCCGGTAGGTTTCCACCGCCACGATGACGGTCTTCTGCATCTTGTCGCTTACCACCCGTCCCACCAGGACCTTCCGGTTCTGCCTCATTAGGCCCCCTCCTTTTCCCGAAGGACCGTCAGGATCCGGGCGATCCGCCGCCGGACCTTTTGAAGTTCGGCGGTGTTTTCCAGCTGGCGGGTGGCGTGCCGGAAGCGCAGGTTAAAAAGCTCCTGGCGGGCCTCCTCCAGCCGCTGGCGGAGCTCGGCCGGCCCCAACTGCCGCAGTTGCTTGAGCTCCTCCTGGCCCTTCACGGCTCAGGCCTCGGCCAGCTCGGTTTTGGTTACGACCTGGGTTCGCACCGGCAGCTTGTGGCTTGCCAGCCGCAGGGCCTCCCGGGCCACCTCCTCCCGGACCCCGGCCAGCTCGAAGAGGACCCGGCCGGGCTTGACCACCGCCACCCACTCCTCAACGCTGCCCTTGCCGCTCCCCATCCGGGTTTCGGCCGGCTTCTTGGTCACCGGCTTGTCCGGGAAGATGCGAATCCAGACCTTGCCGCCCCGCTTGATGTGGTGGGTAATGGCCCGCCGGGCGGCCTCGATCTGCCGGGCCGTCACCCAGCCCGGGGTAACGGCCTGGAGGCCGAACTCCCCGAAGGCCACCGTGTTGCCCCGGGTGGCAACCCCGGTGAGCCGGCCCCGCTGCTGCTTGCGGTACTTGACCCGCCTAGGCTGAAGCATGGCTTACTCCTCCGCCACCGGGACGGCCTCGGGCTCGGCCTGCTCGGGCACCGGCAGCTGGGCCCGGGCAAAGCGCTCCTCCTCCGGCCGTTCGGGCCAGATGTCGCCCTTATAAATCCAGACCTTTACCCCGATCCGGCCGTAGGTGGTGAGGGCCTCGGCCATCCCGTAATCGATGTCGGCCCGAATCGTCTGCAGAGGCACCCGACCGGCCCGCTCGGTATCCTTGCGCTTCATCTCGGCCCCGCCCAGGCGGCCGGCAACGGTTATCTTGATGCCTAAGGCCCCCCGCTGCAGGGCCCGCTGGACGGCCTGCTTCATCGCCCGCTTGTGGGAGACCCGCCGCTCGATCTGCTCGGCGATGCTCCGGGCAACCAGCGGGGCCTCCAGCTCCGGCACCCGCACCTCGTGGATCACCAGCCGGACGCGCTTGCCCGTCCGCTCTTCCAGAAGGTGGCGCAGTTCCTCCACCTTCTGCCCGCCCCGGCCGATGGCCACCCCGGGCCGGGCGGTGTGGATGGTGACCACCACCTCGTTGGGGGGTTTGCGGTCGATCTCGACCCGGGAGACGGCCGCGTCCGCCAGCCGCTCAAAGAGCAGGTTGCGGATGAGCATATCCTCCCGGACCAGGGCCGAATAATCGCTGTCCCTGGCCGCAAACCAGTGGGTCTGCCAGTCCTTATTTATGCCCAGCCGAAAGCCGGTCGGGTGAACTTTCTGGCCCAATTACGCCTCCTTCGACTCCAGAACCACGGTTATGTGGCTTGTCCGCTTAAGGATCGGCTTAACCCGACCCCTGGGTCCGGCCCGCCAGCGCTTGAGCCGGGGCCCCTCGTCGGCCACGGCCTTTACCACCCGGAGCTCGTCGGCCGGAATCTGGTAATTGTTCTCGGCGTTGGCGATGGCCGACTTAAGCACCTTGGCCGCCAGCCTGGCCGCCTTGTTGGGCAGAAACTCCAGGGTTGCCATGGCCCGTTCGGCCGGCTGACCGACGATGAGCCGGAGCACCGGCCGGGCCTTAGTGGGCGAGACCCGCAGGTAGCGGGCGGTGGCGCTCACTCGCATCGGTTCTCACCTACCTCCGTCTCACCTGGGTGGTGCGCTCCGACTTGGCCTCGTGGCCCCGGAACGTCCGGGTCGGCGCAAACTCCCCCAGCCGGTGGCCCACCATCGCCTCGGTGATGTAGATGGGCACGTGACGGCGGCCGTCGTGGACGGCGATGGTGTGGCCGACCATGAGGGGAATTATCACCGAATCCCGCGACCAGGTCTTTATGACCGCCTTCTGCCCGGTCTGGTTCAGTTTGAGAATCTTTTTAATAAGCTTCGGGTCGACGTAAGGGCCCTTCTTGGTAGACCTGGACATGGCCTTTAACCCTTCTTTTCACGCCGTCGGATTATGTACTTATCCGTCCACTCCCGGCGGCGGGTCTTAACACCCCGGGCCGGCTTGCCCCAAGGGGTCTTGGGTGCCGGCAGGCCGATGGGCGCCCGCCCCTCCCCCCCACCGTGGGGGTGGTCCCGGGGCGTCATCGCCGAGCCCCGCACCGCCGGCCGCCAGCCCAGCCACCGGCGCCGGCCGGCCTTGCCCAGATTGATCAGCTCGTGCTCGGGGTTGCTCACCTGCCCGATGGTGGCCATGCACTCGAGGCGCACCCGCCGGACCTCCCCCGAGGCCAGCCGGATGGTGGCGTAGTCCCCCTCCTTGGCCAGCAGCTGGGCCGAGGTGCCGGCCGCCCGGGCCAGCTGCCCGCCCCGGCCGGGGATGAGCTCGATGTTGTGGATGACCGTCCCCACCGGGATGTTCCGCAGGGGCAGGGCGTTGCCCACCTTGATCTCGGCGTCGGGTCCGGACATTACCGTCTCCCCGACCTGAAGCCCCTGCGGGGCGATAATGTACCGCTTTTCGCCGTCGGCGTAGTGGAGCAGGGCGATCCGGGCCGACCGGTTCGGGTCGTACTCGATGGCGGCCACCCGGGCCGGCACGCCCCACTTGTCCCGTTTAAAGTCAATAATCCGGTAAAGCCGCTTATGGCCGCCGCCCCGGTGCCGGACGGTGATCCGGCCCTGGTGGTTGCGGCCGGCGTGCTTTTTAAGGGGCTCCACCAGCGACTTTTCCGGCTCGGTTTTAGTTATCTCCGAAAAGTCGTAGCCGGTCATCCCCCGCACACCGGGGGAGGTCGGCTTGTAAGTTTTAATCCCCATCTTTTAACTCCTCATACGCCCTCAAAAAGGTCGAGCCGGTAGCCGGGCTTAAGGGTGACCACCGCCTTCTTCCAGGGCGAGGTCCGCCCCCGGCTCCGCCCGACCCGCCGGACCTTGCCCTTAACCCACATGGTGTTTACGGCCGCCACCTCCACGTTAAAGGCCCGCTCCACCGCCTCCTTAATCTGCAGCTTGTTGGCCTCGGGATGGACCTCGAAGACGTACTTGCCTTCGCCGGCCAGGGCCGTGGTCTTTTCGGTGATGATGGGCCGGCGCAGGACCTCCAGCAGGGGCACCTCCGCCATGGCTACTTCCCCTCCCGGTCGGCTAGCCTGGCTTCGAGGCGCCGCACCGCCGCCACCGGAATCAGCAGGAAGCGGCGGGCAAGCACGTCGTAGGCGTTAAGGTTGTCGGCCTGGGCTGTCCAGACGTCGGGCAGGTTCCGGGCGGCCAGGATTACCGCCCGGTCGGGCTCGGGCAGAACAACCGTAACCGAGCGGTCAAGACCGAGCCCCCGGAGGATCCGGGCAAACTCCCGGGTCTTGGCCTCCGGGAGGGCCAGGTCCTCGACGACTACAAGCTCACCGTCTCTAATTTTAGCAGAGAGGGCCGCCTTAAGCGCAAGCCGGCGCATCTTCTTCGGCATCTCCTGCCGGTAATCCCGGGGGTGGGGCCCATGCACAATGCCCCCGTGCCGCCAGTGGGGCGCCCGGATGGACCCCTGCCGGGCCCGGCCGGTGCCCTTCTGAACCCAGGGCTTGCGGCCGCCGCCGCTCACCTCCCCCCGGGTCTTGGTATCGTGGGTGCCCTGGCGCCGGTTGGCCAGGTACATCACCACCGCCTGGTGGAGCAGGGGGACGTTCACCGGGACCCCAAAAACGTCATCCCGGACGGTTATCTCCCCGACGACTTCGCCTTCAAGGTTTCGAACCGGCAGCCGCATGGCTTAACCCCTCCGCCGGGCCTTGACGGCGTGCCGGATCATCAAAAGCCCCTTCGGCGGCCCCGGCACGGCCCCCTTTACGAAGAGCAGGTTCCTTTCGGGGTCGACCCGGACCACCTCCAGGTTCTGGACGGTGACCCGCTCGTGGCCCATGTGCCCGGCCATCCGCAGGCCCTTGATCACCCGGCCGGGGTCGGTGTTGGCCCCGATGGAACCGGGGTGCCGCCACCGGTCCGACTGGCCGTGGGTCTTGGGGCCCCCGGCAAAGCCGTGCCGCTTGACCACCCCGGCAAACCCCCGGCCTTTAGACGTCCCGGTAACGTCCACCAGGTCCCCCGGCTTGAAGATGGTCACGTCCACCTTCTGCCCGACGGCCACCTGGTCGGCCCCGTCCAGGACCTTAAACTCCCGCAGGTGCCGCAGGTTCCCCAGCCCCTTCAGGTGGCCCCGCATGGGCTTGTTTACCCGCTTTTTAGTATCGAAGCCGAGCTGGACGGCCGAATACCCGTCCCGCTCGGGGGTGCGCACCTGAACCACCCAGCAGGGGCCGGCCTGGATGACGGTGACGGGCACCACCGTCCCGTCTTCCCGGAAGATCCGGGTCATCCCCAACTTGTAGCCGAGCAATCCCTCGATCATGACCGACCCATCCTTACGTAAGCTTGAGCTCGATCTCGACGCCGGCCGGCAGGTTGAGCTTCATCAGGGCATCCACCGTCTTCGGCGTCGGGTCGAGGATGTCGATAAGCCGCTTGTGGGTGCGGATTTCAAACTGCTCCCGGGAATCCTTATCGATGTGGGGCGAGCGGATGACGGTTATCCGCTCGATTTTGGTCGGCAGCGGAATCGGGCCGGCCACCGTTGCGCCGGTCTTTTCGGCCGTCTCCACGATCTGCGCGGCCGACTGGTCTACCAGCCTGTGGTCGAAGGCTTTGAGCCGGATCCGAATTCGCTGCCGTGCCATCTCGACCCACCCTTACTCGATGATTTTGGTTACGACCCCGGCCCCCACCGTCCGGCCGCCCTCCCGGATGGCAAACCTTAAGCCTTCTTCCAGGGCCACCGGGGCAATAAGCTT
>DAOTYJ010000112.1:0-5560 GCA_034434875.1 Dehalococcoidia bacterium
AAATCGCCAAGGGATTTATGTCTAGTTTTCCCGACGGTCGCCGAGCTCAAAGCAGCCGTCGGTGAAGTCGTGCGGCTACTTGAAGGGACCGAGTCTAAAACTCAATGCTCAGGAACTTAGGTCTACACCTGACCTTCCATATGGAGACGAGGCCGGGGCCATCCCCTGCCGGGGATCTCGGCCGGATCCGGGCGAAGTCGGCGGCCCGGTGGCCGCGCGGGAATTTACCAGACCCGAGCGGACCCGCTGTAAAACGTAGTACTATTGGGTAGCGGCAAGCATACACGTGGGGATTAGGCCATATGCGGCTGCTCAGGTTTCAGGTGGACACCCAGCTTGGGTCGGTGGCCCGCATCGGTGCCCTCGACCCATCCGGGACGCAGGTGGTGGACCTGGCGGCAGCCTATGCCGCCCTCCGCCGCAGCCAAGGGGTAGACCCGGCCCGGGCCGAACAGGTTGCCGCCGAAATCTTCGCACCCAATATGCGGGATTTTATTGCCTTGGGCACCTGGGGCCTCGACCAGGCCCGACGGGCGCTGGAATTTGCCCTCGGTCCCGCCGGGGCTCCGGTTATCTACCCGTTGTCAGGGGTGCGGCTGTTGGCCCCGGTCCTTCCCCAGGTTTTGCGGGACTGCCTGGCCTTTGAAGAGCACACCAAGAACGCCTACGCTAGGCTTAACCTGCCCGTACCTCCGGCCTGGTACGAGCTGCCCGTTTACTATAAGGGCAATCCGCTGATGGTGGTCGGACCCGACGCCGATATTCGCTGGCCGGCCTACTCGCAGGTAATAGACTACGAGCTGGAAATCGCTATCGTCATCGGCCCAGGAGGTCAGGATATCCCAGCGGCTGAGGCCCACCGGCACATCTACGGCGTGACCATTCTAAACGACTTCAGCGCCCGGGATATCCAGGCCAAGGAGATGGCTGTCGGCCTGGGGCCGGCCAAAGGTAAAGACTTCGCCTACGCTTTGGGCCCGTGGGTCGTAACCATGGATGAGGTTCCGGACCTTTACAACCTGGAGATGGTTGCCCGGGTGAATGGCGAAGTCTGGTCCCGGGGCAATACCGGAACCATTTACTGGAGGTTCGACCGGATCATCGAGCATATTTCCGCCGGCGAGATGCTTGCCCCGGGCGACGTTATCGGGTCGGGTACGGTCGGCAACGGCTGCGGCCTTGAGCTGGGCCGCTTCCTTAAGCCCGGGGATGTGGTCGAGCTTGAAGTAAGCGGCATCGGCGTCCTTAGAAACCGGGTTATCCGGTAAAAACCAAGCCCACGGAGTAAGCCCATGGCCGAGGTTTTTGTTCAAAACGGCAAGCGCATTACTGTTATAGACCTAAGCCAGAGTCTTTCCAACGAGACCAGCCCCTTTGAGCCCCTCCCCCACCGAATCGAGTACTCCGACCACGCCCGGTCCGTCCAGGTGGCCGAGCGCCGCTTCGGCCTCGGGGCCGAATACTGGCCCGACGGCCTGGCGTGGGCGGCCGAAACGGTGACCCTTTCCACCCACTCGGGCACCCACGTCGACGCCCCGTATCATTACGGTCCCCTTTCCGGCGGGCGCCCGGCCCGGACCATCGACCAAGTCCCCCTCCGGTGGTGCTTCGGGGATGGGGTCGTCCTCAACATGACCCACAAGCGGCGGGGCGAGGGGATCACCGCCGAAGACGTTCAGGCTGAGCTTCGGCGGATCGGCTACACCCTCAAGCCTTTCGACATCGTTCTTGTAAGAACCGACACCTGGAAACACTTCCATGAGCCGGGCTACGACCTGATGCACCCGGGCCTGAGACGGTCGGCGGTGGAGTGGCTGGTGGGTCAGGGGGTTAAGGTTATCGGCATCGACGCCTGGGGGCTGGACCGGCCCTTCGACATCATGGCCGAGGAGGCCCGGCGGGGCCATAAGTCGGTGGTCTGGGAAGCCCACATCTTCGGCCGGGAACAGGAATACTTGCAGATCGAGAAACTGTGCCACCTGGACGAGATCCCTGTGCCCTTCGGTTTTAAGGTCTTTGCTTTTCCGGTCAAGCTAAAAGGGGCCAGCGGCGGATGGGCCCGGGTCGTGGCCATCCTGGAAGAAGGGCTTGGGCCGTAGGCCCCGGCCGGGTTGTGCCGCAAAGCACAATGTTGACAGGGCCCCGGCTCCGGGGCCATAATCGGTCAGATTCCGTCAGCGGGAGGGCCAGATGAAACCGGCGCCCTTCACCTATTTCGCCCCGCACAGCCTGGATGAGGCGGTCTCCCTGCTGGGCCAGTATGGCTCCGATGCCAAGCCCCTGGCCGGCGGCCAGAGCCTGGTCCCCCTGATGAACTTCCGCCTGGCCAAACCGCGCTGCCTTGTCGACCTTAACCGCATTCCCGACCTGGCGTACATACGCCGGGAGGACGGGACCCTGGCCGTTGGGGCGATGACCCGCCAGTTCGAGGCCGAGCAGTCGGACCTGGTCCGGGCGGCCGTGCCCCTCCTGGTGGAGGCCCTTAAGCTGGTGGGGCATCCCACCATCCGCCACCGGGGCACCGTCGGGGGCTCCATTGCCCACGCCGACCCGGCGGCCGAACTTCCGGCCGCGGCAGCGGCCCTCGGTGCCGAGCTGGTCATCCGGAGCGGGCGTGGAAGCCGCACCATGCCCGCCGAAAACTTTTTCGTCGGGCCCTTCACCACCGCCCTGGCCCCTGACGAACTGCTGACCGAAGTGCGGTTTCCCGTCCCGGCCCCCGGGACCGGCTACGCCTTTTTAGAGCTTTGCCGCCGGCACGGCGATTTCGCCATCGTCGGGGTTGCGGCCCTGGTCAGGCTGGCCGCGGACGGCACCATCGAGCGAGCCTCCGTGGTCCTGTGCGGGGCCGGTCCGACGCCGGTCCGGGCCCGGCAGGCCGAGGCGGCTTTGCAGGGGGCGGCCCCCACCGAGGACCGGTTCCGGGAGGCCGGGGAACTGGCCGCCCAGGAAGCCCAGCCGAGCTCCGACATCCACGCTTCGGCCGAGTATCGCCGGCGGGTGGCGGCGGTTCTCGTGCGCCGGGCCCTCCTGGCGGCAGCCGAACGGGCTAGAGAAAGGAGGTAAGTGCGATGGCTGACCTTCACCGGGTCAAGGTCACGGTAAACGGAACCCCCTACGAGGCCACGGTTGAATCCCGCCGGCTTTTGGCGGACTTCCTGCGCCAGGACCTCGGCCTGGTCGGTACCCATCTCGGCTGCGAGCATGGGGTCTGCGGGGCCTGCACGGTGATCATGAACGGGCGGACGGTCCGGTCGTGCCTGCTCTTTGCCGTCCAGGCCGACGGCGCCGAGATCATGACCGTGGAGGGTCTGGCCCGGGATTCGCAGTTTCATCCGCTCCAGGAGGCCTTCTGGGAAAAGCAGGGACTCCAGTGCGGCTTCTGCACACCGGGCATGCTGCTGCGGGCCTACGAGTTCCTGCAGGAGAATCCGAACCCCACCGAGGACGAGATTCGGGAGGCCATCGCCGGCAACCTGTGCCGGTGCACCGGCTATCAGTTCATTATTGAGGCCATCCAGGAAGCGGCCGTCCGGATGGCCAGCGGCGCGCCGGCGCGCTAAGGAGGTGTAAGAAATGGCAACTCAGGCGCCTGCTCGCAGGTGGGTTGGCAAAAGCATCCGCCGGGTTGAGGACCCCAGGTTTCTCCTGGGTCGGGGTGGGTATGTGGACGACATCGTCCTGCCCGGGATGGTCCACGCCGCAATTCTGCGAAGCCCCCTGCCCCACGCCCGGATCAAGTCCATCGACGTAAGCAAGGCCAGGAGCCTGCCCGGGGTTCTGGCCGTGGTCACCGGCAAGGAGGTCACCGAGCTTACGAATCCAATGCCGGACTTCGGGCCTGACCCGTCGAAGCACACCTGGTGGCTCCTGGCCGTCGACAAGGTCCGGTACGTGGGCGAACCGGTGGCGGCCGTGGTCGCCGTCGACCGGTATACGGCGGAGGATGCCTGCGAGCTCATTGAGGTGGAGTATGAGCCCCTGCCGCCGGTGGTAGACCCTGAAGAGGCGATGAAACCCGGGGCGCCTCTGGTGCATGAGCCCATGGGCTCGAACGTGGCCTACAGCCGCACCTTCGTTTTCGGGGACGTCGAGCGGGATTTCGCCGAGGCTGAGGTTATCGTCCGGGACCGGCTTCGCTGGCACCGGTCGGGCGCCCAGCCCCTGGAGACGGTGGGGGCCGTAGCCCACTACAACCCGGCCACCGGAATGATGACCATTTATTGCAACTCGGTGACCTTTACTTACCTCCTTTTCCTGGTGGCCAACACCCTGAAAATTCCGTCCAACAAGCTGGATATGATCCCCTGCCCGGCCGGGGGTAGCTTCGGTTCCAAGTTCTGGGCCGTGCGGGTCCCCATCCTGGCCGGGATGCTGGCCAAGCTGGTGGGCCGGCCGGTGAAATTCATCGAGGACCGCCTCGACAACATCTCTACGTGCGACCACCACGGTTCCGACCGCCTCTACGAGGTGGAGATGGCGGCAATGCGGGACGGGACCCTGCGCAGTATGCGCATCAAGGTCATCGACGACTACGGGGCCTACATCCAGTTTGGGGTCGGCACCCACGGCAACTCCCTGGCCCAGGTGGTGGGGCCGTATAAGATCAGGAGCCTGCAGTACGAGCTTTACGCCGTCCTTACCAACAAGTGCCAGCAGGGGGCCTACCGGGGCTTCGGCTCCGAGGTGACCAACTGGATGGTGGAGCGCATGGTGGACCTGGTTGCCCGGGAGCTTAAGATGGACCCGGTGGAGATCCGGCGCAAAAACTTCATCCAGCCCCACGAATTCCCCTACTTTATCCCGACGGGGAATATGTATGACAGCGGCAACTACCCGGCGGTCCTCCAGAAGGCCCTGGAGCTGGCCGATTACGAGGGCCTGCGGGAGATGCAGCGGCGGGCCCGGGCTGAGGGCCGCTACGTGGGGATTGGCCTTATCACCGCCCAGGAACGGAGCGTCTTCAGCGCCACCGAGTTCTGGTTCTGGTTCGACCAGCCTACGGGTATAACCTCCACCCCCGAGAGCGTCACCTTAAGCGTGGACCCGGCCGGGAACATCACCGCCACTCTCTACTCCCAGGCCTTCTGGGGCAACAGTCCGGAGACGATGGTGGCCCAACTGGTGGCCGAGGAGTTTGACGTCGACCCGGCCCAGGTCACCGTGGTCTACTCCGGAACCGCCCGGGCCCTGCCGGCGACCGGCCCTGGGGGCAGCCGCTTCACCGTGATGGTGGCCGGGGCGGTGCAGGGGGCGGCCCGCAAGATCAAAGAAAAGATGCTTAAGATCGCCAGCCACAAGCTGGAGATCGCCCCGGAAGACCTGGAGTTTGCCGAAGGGAAGATCCGGGCCCGGGGCGCGCCCGAAAAGTTTTTGACCCTCCAGGAGGTGGCCACCCTGGCCTATCTTTACAAGCTGGACCTGCCCCCTGACCTGGAGAGCGGCCTCGAGGCCGACTTCGTCTTCGACCACCCCTACACGACGAAGCCTTCCCCTGACCGCAAAAACCTGGGGGTTTTCTACCCCTTCGTCGGCCACGCCTGCCACATCGCCGCGGTGG
>DAOTYJ010000113.1:0-11471 GCA_034434875.1 Dehalococcoidia bacterium
AGGAGGGGGCCGGACCGGGCCACGAGTGTACGGGTCCGGCGGTAGAAAACGATTACTGCCCGTCGGCCAGCCGCCGGTGTCCGGCCTTAGATTTAAAAAGGAGGGCAAGCCGAAAAATGTCCGGGGATAGGGTTAGACCAGACCAGGTATCGGGTCTTTCCCGGCGGGAGTTTCTGGGGCGGAGTCTGGCCCTGGGCCTTGGGGGCGCGGCCCTGGGGGTCCTGGGGGCCTGCGCCCCGGCGGCCACCACCGGCCCCCAGTCCCAGCCGCCCGCCCAGGCCCAGCCCAAGCGGGGCGGAACCCTGACCATCGTCCGGCCCATTGATGCCGTCTCCCTGGACCCCACCAACGACACCACCGCCGCTGGCGGCTGGGTGGCCACCAACATCTTCGAAAGCCTGCTTAGGCTCGATTACGACATGAGCTTGAAGCCCTGGCTGGCCGAGCGCTGGGAGCAGGTGGCCCCGGACCGCTGGCGCTTTTACCTCAGGCAGGGGGTAAAGTTCCACGACGGGACCGACCTGGATGCCGAGGCCGTCAAGATAAGCGTTGAGCGGGCCATTTCGCCCCAGAGCCGGGCGGCCTCCTTCTTCCGGGGGATAAAGGGGGCCGAGGTTCGGGACGGCTACACGGTGGACATCCTGACGGAGGGGCCCTACGGGCCCCTTTTGCGGGCGGTCTCGACCTGGTTTATGTCGATAGTGAGCCCGGCGGCCCTGCAGAAATACGGTCAGGACTTTGGGCGCAATCCGGTGGGGACGGGGCCCTTTAAGTTTGTGGAGTGGCGGACCAACGCCAGCATAACCATTGAGCGTTGGGAAGGCTACTGGGGCGATAAAGCCTATCTTGACCGGGTAATTTACAAGGTTGTTCCGGAGGAGAGCAACCGGATGCTGGCGTTGCAGACGGGCGAGGCCGACATGGTGTTCATACCGGCCCTGGCCCAGGTGGGGCAGTTTAAGCGGGACAACCGGTTTGTGGTCCACGAGGTGGACGGGCTTCGGGTGGTGTTTTTCGGGTTCAACGTCAACCGGCCGCCGGTCAACGACGTTCGGGTAAGGCAGGCGATAAACCTGGCCTTCGACCGCAAGCCCGTAATCGACAACATCCTGGAGGGCAACGCCCTGCCGGCCACGTCTTATGTCTCCCCGGGCATCGTCGGCTACAAGGATTTGAGCCAGTACTGGGCCTATGACCCGAGGCGTGCCGAGGAGCTTTTGCGGCAGGCCGGGTATTCTAAGGGTTCGGATGGGTTCTGGGCCAAGGATGGGCAGAGGCTCAGCCTTAAGCACTATTCGCCCCGGGGCCGGTATCCGAAGGATGCGGAGATAAGCGAGGCCTTTCAGGCGGCGATGCGCCAGTTCGGGATTCAGGTGGACCTGCAGATTCTGGAGTGGGGGACCCTGCTCAACAAGTACACCCGCACCGGCCTGGATGCCGAGCTGGGAACCCTGGGCTGGACGGACGTCCCGGCCGATGCCCACTACACCCTGGGCGCCCTCTTTGCGTGCGCCTCCATCCCGCCCAACGGGTTTAACGGGATGGAGTACTGCAACCCGGCGGTGGACGAGCTTACGGCCCGGGGCCGGGCGAATCCCGACGAGGCCCAGCGGGGCCAGCTCTACGCCCAGGCCTTCGAGATGATGGCTAAAGACGCGGTGCTGGTTCCCGTTTACAACACCAAGGAGACCATCATCACCAGCGCCGCCGTGAAGGGCTACCGGATTCACAAGAGCGAGTACCTGGACTGGCTCCAGTACACCTGGCTGGACAAATAAACCTTAGATGGGCCGCTTTATCCTCCGCCGGGCCCTGACCAGCCTGCTGGTGGCCCTGGGGATCGTCTTTTTAGTCACCCTCATCCTGGACCTGATCCCCGGGGACCCGGTGGTGATGATCCTGGGCCAGAATGCCACCGCCGAGCAGGTGGCCGCCCTCCGGCGGGAGCTGGGTCTGGACCGGCCCCTCCTTCTGCGCTACGCCGAATACATCGGCCGGGCCGTAACGGGCGACCTGGGCCGGTCCATCATGACCCGCCGCCCCGTGGCGGCTGAGGTGGCCGAGGCCTGGCCCAACACCCTGCTTCTGGCCGCAACGGCCATCGGCATCGCCGTGGCCCTGGGCATCGGCCTGGGGGCGGTCTCGGCCTTAAGGCCCAACGGCTGGGTCGATTTCGGGGTGCGGCTTTTAGCCCTTTTGGGCCTATCGATGCCCATCTTCTGGGTGGGCCTGGTGTTTATCTACATCTTCGGCTTTTATCTGCGGCTTCTGCCCATCGGCGGCTCGGGGACGCCCCAGCACCTGGTTCTGCCGGCGGTGACCCTGGCCCTGCCCTCGGTGGCGTTAATTGCCCGGATGACCCGCTCGAGCCTTCTGGAGGTCCTGGGTGAAGATTACGTCCGGACGGCCCGAGCCAAGGGCCTTTCGGAGCCGGCGGTCCTGCTGGGACACGCCTTAAAAAACGCCTTAATCCCGGTGGTTACCGTCATCGGCCTGCAGTTCGGCCAGCTTCTGGGCGGGGCCATCCTTACCGAGACGGTCTTTGCCTGGCCGGGGCTGGGGCGGCTGGTGGTGCTGGCCATCTTTGCCCGGGATTACCCGCTGCTGCAGGGGATCGTCCTCATCTTTGCCTTTTCGTACGTGGTGGTGAACCTGCTGGTGGACCTGGCCTACGCCTGGCTTGACCCGAGGATAACTTACGCCTGATGGGGTCGCGGACGGAGGAAGCCCTTCGGCCCGTGGGGACGGCCCCGGCCCTGGTCTCGGGCCTGCGCCGGTTTGCCCGGAACCGGGCGGCGGTGGTCGGGGCGGTCATCGTGGGGCTTTTGGTCTTTACGGCCCTCTTTGCCGAACGGCTGATGCCGTACGACCCGACCCTGCAGCGGCTGGAGCTGCGGCGTCAGCCCCCCACGGCCGCCCACCCCCTGGGGACCGACGAGTTCGGGCGGGACATCTTAAGCCGGGTGATTCTGGGCTCCCGGGTGACCCTGCTGGTCTCCCTGGTGGCCGTGGGGGTGGGGCTGGGCCTTGGGGGGACGGCCGGCCTCGTTGCCGGGTTTGCGGGCCGGTGGGTGGACGAGCTTCTGATGCGGGTTATGGATATCCTCTTGTCGTTTCCCTATCTTTTGCTGGCCATCGCCGTGGTGGCGGCGTTGGGGCCGGGGGAGCGCAACATCGTCCTGGCCATCGGCATCTGGTCGGCCCCGGCCTTTGCCCGGCTGGTGCGGGGTCAGGTGCTGGCCATCAAGGAGCGGGAGTTCATCGTGGCGGCCTATGCCGTCGGGGTGCCGGTGGTGCGGGTCGTGCTCCTGCACGTGCTGCCCAACATCGTGCCGCCCCTGCTGGTCTTTGCCACCCTCTACATGGCCAACGCCATCCTGCTGGAGGCGGCCTTAAGCTTTCTGGGGCTGGGGGTGCAGCCGCCCTGGCCGTCCTGGGGTCTGATGGTGGCCACGGGCCGGGACTTTCTGCTGATTGCGCCCCACGTGGCCACGATACCCGGGCTGGCCATCATGCTGGCCGTCCTCGGGTTTAACCTGCTGGGGGACGGCCTGCGGGACCTGCTGGACCCCCGCCTGCGCAATCGCCTCTAGTCGGGGCCGAAGAAATCGGCCTTAATCCGGGCAAAGGCGGCCCGGAGGTCTTCGGGGGTCGGAGGCCGGCTTTTGCCGATCTGGTCAACGGCCTCAAAAAGCTTGCCCTTAAAGAATCCCCGCCAGGTGACGGGCACGCCCCAGAGAAGCTCGGTGAGGGCATCGTACATCTGGCGGGTCCAGACCGCCTCGTAGGCCGCCCGTTCCGGCCCGAAGTCGAAATGGGACTCCGAGCCCGTTGCCGCCGACCGGCTGGCCCGCAAGCGGGCCGTCGCCTCCGGGGCGACCTCGCCGTCTCGAATGGCAACCCCGTATTCGGCCTCGGCCGCCTCGGCCGAGACGAACCCGTTCCGAACGTCGGCCAGCACCCGGGCCGGGTCCCGCCGGTACGGGTCGCCCCAGCCCCCGCCCCCGCAGGAGGTGATGCGGACCACATCCCCGGGGTCGAGATGGACCACATCCACGTTGCCCAGGTTGCGCTCCCGGTCGGTGCCCGGATTCAGGACAAACTCCGAGGGCCTGCCGGGCCTGCCCCCGGCCACCCCCCAGGGGCGGAAGCGGGTGCGGTCCCGGTTCCGGGCCGTCACCGAGCTTCCGGGCGAAAGGACCCTGAACTCCAGGACGGCCCCCAGCCCGCCCCGCCAGAACCCGGCCCCGCCCGAGTCGGGGATAAGCTCGTAGCGCAGCACCTCAAAGGGCACCTCGGCCTCGTTTATCTCCACCGGGGTGTTTCTCAGAAAGCTGATGGTGCCCCCGACGCCGTTGGTCCCGTCCCGGAAGGGCCCGCCGCCACCGCCCCCGACCATCGGCTCGATGGTGGCCACCGCAATCCGGCCGGCCTTCGGGTCCACGGTGTTGAGCACCACCATGGAGATGCTGCCGCTGGCGCAGGCCGGCATCCGGTCCGGAAGGGCCCGGGCCAGGCACCCTAAAAGCACATCCTGAAGGCGGGCGCCCGTCAAAGACCGCATGCCGACCGCCGCCGGATACCGGGGATTGACGATGCTTCCCTCGGGCAGGATGCAGCGGATGGGCCGGGTAATGCCGTTGTTTAGAAAAATATTCGGGTCCAGGGTCCGGAAGGCGTGGTAGAGGGCCACCAGCAGCACCGTGTGCCGCTCGTTTCCCCCGGTGGGTATGTTCAGCGAGCATGCCAGCTGGGGGTCGGTGCCCGTAAAGTCGAGGATAAGCTCGTCCCCCCGGACCCGCATGGTCACCGCCAGCCGGAGGGGGTTTCCTGTAACGGCGTCTTCGTCCACGTAGTCACAGAAAAAGTAGTCCCCGTCGGGAATCGACCGGATGATGGCCCGGGCCTGGGCTTCGGCGTGGTCTAGGAGGGCGTGGATGCCTTCGGCGAAGGCCTCCGGCCCAAACTGGTCGATAATCTGCTTGACCTTGCGCTCTACCACCTTAAGGGCGGCCACCTGGGCCTTCAAGTCCCCCCAGTTCTGGTCGGGGACCCGCACGTTGGTTAGAAAGACCTCTAAAAGCTCCCGGTTAAGCTCGCCCCGGCGGTAAAGCTTTAAGGGCGGAATCCGGATCCCCTCCTGAAAGACGTCGGATAGGGTGCGGGAGAGGCTCCCAGGCACCGCGCCCCCCACGTCGGTGTTGTGCACGTGGCAGCAGCCGAAGGCCATCAGCCGGTCCCCGTAGAAGATGGGCATCCAGAGGTGGGTGTCGGGGCTCTGGGTGCAGACAAACCCGCTGCCGTAGGGGTCGTTGGTGATGCAGATATCCCCTTCTTCGTAGTCGGGGATTTTCCGGACGGCGTTGCCCATGTTGAGGCCCACAAACCAGGTGGCGGCAATCTCTTCGGAGTAGGCGAACATCTCCCCCTCGGGCGTGGTAAGCCCGGCCGTGAAGTCGAAGGTCTCCCGCACGAAAGTGGAGTGGGCCGTCCGGTAGAGGGTCTCGGCCATCACCGCGCAGGCGGCCCGGCACTGGTTGGCAAAGACCGACAGGGTAACCTTATCCACGGCTTGTATCCTCCAGGATGATGTTGCCCCAGCGGTCCACAAACCCGGAAAATTCCGCCGGGATGCACACGGTGCAGTCGTCTTCGACCACCACCGCCGGGCCCCGCAGCCGGTGGCCGGCCTTAAGGTCCGTCCGCCGGAAGAAGGGCATGGTCCGCTCCGTCCCCCCGTAGAAAACCTTCTCCCACCGGAGGGCGTCGGGCTCTTCCGATGCGGCCGGCCCCACCTCGGCCGGGACGGGCTTAGGGGTCGGGGCGGCGACGACCAGCCTTAAGTTCACCACCTGGGCCGGGGCGGCCGGGTCCGAATGGCCGTAGACCTGCTCGTGCCGGGCGTCAAAGGCCCGCCGGAGGGCCTTAAGGTCCCCCGATTCGACCCATCCTTCGGCCACGGGGACCTCGATTTCGTAGGCCTGGCCGGCATACCTCATGTCCAGGGAGAGTTCCAAGGAAGCCTCCCCGGCAAACTTCCCCTCCTGCCGCAGCCAATCAAAGGCCGCGGCCTTAAGTTCGGCAAAGCCGGCCCTTAGGGCCGGGACGGCCCCCTCATCCAGGTCCAGCAGGACCGTCCGGATAAAGTCGTTTTTAAGGTCGGCCAGCACCGCCCCGGCGGCGCTCAAAATCCCGGGGAAGGGCGGGATTATCACCTTCCCGATGCCCAGCTCCCGGGCCAGAAAACAGCCTACCATCGGCCCGGCCCCGCCGAAGGCCAGCAGCGAAAGCTCCCGCGGGTCGATTCCCCAGCGGGCCAGAAGCTTGCTGCTTTCCAGATACATGTCGGAGACGGCCACCCGGATGACGGCCTCGGCCGCCCGGTAAACATCCAGGCCCAGGGCCCGGGCAACACCGGCAAGGGCCGCGGCCGCCAGGTCGGGCCGGGGCTTAAGGGCCCCGTAGGCCAGGGCGCCCCCGGCCAGGAAGCCGCAGACGGCGAAGGCGTCCGTAAGGGTGGGCCGGGCCCCGCCCCGGCCGTAGCAGGCCGGGCCCGGCTCGGCCCCGGCGCTCTCGGGGCCCACCCTGAGCATCCCCAGTTCGTCCACCCAGGCGATGGAGCCCCCGCCGCACCCGATGGAGGAGACCATGATGGCCGGGACGTAGATGGGGTAGCCCCCGACCCGGTGGCCCATTCCCTGCATCGGCCGGCCGTCGGTGACCACGGCGATGTCGGCGCTGGTTCCCCCAACGTCCAGGGTAAGGACATGCCTTGCCCCGGCCAGGCCGGCAATGTATGCCGCGCCGATGACCCCCGAGGCCGGGCCGGAAGTTAGGGTCCAGACGCACTGTTCGGCCGCCCGCCCAACCCCCATCACCCCGCCGTTCACCTTGGTGATGACCACCGAAGCGTCGGGGCCGGCGCCGGCCTCTTTAAGGGCCTGCTGGAGGCCTGCCAGGTAGCGGCGCATGGCCGGGTAAACGTAGGCGTGGATGACGGCGGTGACGGTGCGCTCGTATTCCCGGATGACGGGCCAGACGTCGGTGGCGCAGACGGTAAAGAGCTCCGGGGCTTCGGTCTTGAAGAAGGCCTTGGCCGCATGCTCGTGGGCCGGATTTTTATAGGCATTTATAAACGAGACGACCACCCCCTCGGCCCCCAGGGCCTTTATCCGGCCCAGGGCGGCCTTAAGGGCCTCGGCCTCTACGGGGACGGATACCGTCCCGTCGGCCCGAACCCGCTCCCGGACGGGGACCACCCGCTCCCGGGGGATGAGGGCCGGGGGCCGCTCGCTGAAAAGGTTGAAGATATCCGGAAGGTCGAGCCTTCCCAGCTCCAGGATGTCCCGAAAGCCCTCGGTGGTCAGCAGACCGAGCCGGGCGCCCCGGCGCTGGATGAGGGCGTTTACCCCCACGGTGGTGCCGTGGGCAAAATGCGCCACCCGGGCCGGCTCTAAAAGCCCCCGGTCGGCCAGGGACCCCAGGCCCGAGGCCACGTCCCGGCCGGGGGAGCCCGGGGTGGCCAGCCGCTTGAAGGTGCTGAGCCGGCCGGATTCGTCGTCAAAGGCGCAGAAATCCACGAAGGTTCCGCCGATATCGACGCCGATGCGGTAGGCCATCTGGCTCCTCCGGGGGAGGCTTACATTCGGAAGTCGGCCGGGACCGGGTTCACCGTCCGGAGCCACTTGAAGTAATCGTAGGGCACCTTGGCGCCCCCGGCCACCAGCAGGGTGACGCCCGAGACCCAGCCGGCCTCGTCGGAACAGAGGTAAACGGCCGCGGCGGCGACGTCCTCCGGGGTGCCCACCCGGCCCAGGGGGAAGAAGGAGGCCCGGTGCTGCCGCTGTTCGGGGGTCTGAAGGTGACGGGCCACCAGCCGGGTGTCGATGAGGGATGGGGCGATGGCATTGACCCGAATACGGTAGCGGCCCAGCTCGATGGCCAGGTTTTCCGTCAGGCTTACCAAGGCGGCCTTGGCCGAGCCGTAGAGGGCCTCCCCCGGGGCCGGGGCGACCCCGTCGATGGAGACGATGTTTAAGATGGTCCCGCCCGCGCCCCGGGCCTTCAGGTGCTCGGCGGCCCGCAGGGCGGCGAAGAGGGGTCCCTTGACGTTGAGGGCGTCGACGGCATCAAAGGCCTCGGGGGTGGCCTCTTCGAGGGGGCCGATGCCCCCGGGAATACTGCTCCCGCCGCCGGCGTTGTTTACCAGGATGTCGATTTTGCCGGCCAGCCTTACGGCCTCGGGGATGAGATTTTGGGCCTGGTCGAGCCTGCTCATATCGGTGGGAACCACCCAGGCCTTTTGGCCGAGGGCGCGGATTTCGGCGGCGACTTCTTCCAGCTCGGGAACGGAGCGGGCGGCGAGGATGAGGTCTGCCCCCTGGCGGGCGAAGGCCAGGGCGATGGCCCGCCCGATTCCCCGCCCGGCCCCGGTGACGACGGCGGTTTTGCCGGCGTAAGTGAACAACCTTCGCCTCCTTTATAGCTTGGTGCCCCGGGCCCCTGGGGCGGCATCCGGCCGAACGAAGCCGGTTGTCAGGATTATACCGGCCCGGGCCCCAAAGCTCAAGCGGGCGGCTGGTAAAATTAATCGCCGGGCGGACCCCTAACGGCCCGGCGAGGCCCCTCGGCCGGGGGAGGTTGGCGATGGCGGGAAACGGTGTGGACCGACTGCTCAAGGAACTGGAAACCCTGGGCGACCAGGCCCCCAGGGGCCTGCTGGAGGAGCTGGTAGCCTGCGGGGCCCGGGCCGTGCCCCCGTTAATCGACGTCCTCAAGAACCCCGCCTACTGGGAGGCCGAGGACGAGCGGGCGTGGATGCCCCTGCATGCGGCCAAGGCCCTCGGCCGGATCGGGGATCCCCGGGCGATTCCTGCCCTGCTGGACGCCCTGGCCCTGGCCGACCAGGCCGACAACGAGTGGTTGTTGGAAGAGCTGCCTGTGGTCCTGGCCCGGTTCGGGCCGGCGGCCGTGGGGCCCCTTCCCCTTAAGGAATTCCTGACCGCCACCCACGACAACCCGCAGCTGCAGTGGCCCCAGATCCTGGCCGCCGAGGCCCTGGTGGGGGTCTGCTTTCTTCACCCGTCCGAGCGGCCCGAGGTTCTCCCCTTCTTGCACGGCCTATATCACGAGGGGGAGGACACGGAGCTGCTCAGTTTGCCGGCCGCCCACCCGTTGGACCTGGCCGACCCGAGCTCCTTCCCGGTGCTAGCGGAGGCCTTCCGGCATGACCTGATCGACACGGGGATTGTGGGCCCGGAAGACCTGGCAAGGGCCCGGCGCGACGGGCCGAGCCCGAGGGAGGCGGAACGCTGGGCCCAGGACCTTCTCGAGTTTTACGACCCGGCGGAGGCCGCCCGGCGGAGAAGGCGGCGGGAGCTGGAGGCCGCCGCGGCGGAGCAGTGGGAGCGGGAGCGGCAGGAGAACATCGCCCGGGAGCTGCGGCGCCTCCGGCTGGCCCGGGAGCTTCCGGCCGCCTGGCAGAGGCTAAACCCGGCAAGGGTCGGCCGCAACGAGCCGTGCCCCTGCGGCAGCGGCCGGAAGTTCAAGCGGTGCTGTCTGCCCCGGCTGCAGGAGATTCCACCCAGGGCCCTGTACTGGAGGCTGAATCGTTATGCCGGCCCGGATTACCTGCAGCGGGCCCCCGCCCACGACCTGCTCCTCGCCCTGGAGAATCTGACGGCCCCGGCGGAGCAGGCGGCCCGGATCGGGCGGGTGGATGAGGCGATGGCCATCTTTCGGGAGCTGGAGCCGGCGGCCGGAGGGCTCGGCCTCAGACAGCGGCTGCTGGCCGCCTGGGCCGAGGTCTGTCGGGAGCACCCGGAACTTGGGGACGAGGGGATAGCAGTGGTGAGGCGCTGGCGGGACCTCGCCCCGGAGGATGACCGGACGGTGGCGTCCCTGTGTCTGGCCGAGTACCTGACGGAGGCGGGGCGGCTGGATGAGGCCGAGGGGGAGTTTCGGGCCCTGCTGGCCGGCGGGCAGCATCTCGATGTGGTCTTGCTGGAGTACGGGCAGTTCCTGGAGTTTACGGGCCGGCACCAGGAGGCCGCCGCGTGCTATCTTGAAGTCCTGCGGGGGGACGAAGCCGGCCGGTCGGTCTGGGCCGACCTGGCCGCCGAACACCTGAAGGCCCTGTCCGATGAGGGCCGGGTGGTGCTGGAGGCAGAGGTCCGGCTGGCGGTGGAGCGACGGCTGGAGGCGGCTTCAGAAGAGGACGAAGAGTAAGCCCGGCCGGAGACCTTCGGCGTTATGGGGCCGGGAGGTCATTTTCGGCCGCATGGGACGTGGGCGCCCACTGGAGCCGGTGCCGGGTCCTTAACGGTGAACCGGCGCGTGCTCGTTAGACCGGTCTGTGGCGCCCTGGATGGCGACGTCAAGGTGTAGGTTTCGGGGATCTGAATCTGGCGCCCGGTGAGGGACGGAGCCCCTCAAGCGGGAGGCGGTCTGGGTCTACGAGCGGCAAAACGGATAATCCGCCCGTAAGCGGGAACTTCTAACGGCAGGTTCCAGACAGGGGAGTTACCACAAGACGCAGGGTTTCGGCCGGGTTCACGGCCGCCGGGCGGCAAGGGTATAATAAATCAACCGGTTTAAGGCGGCTGCACGCCGAAGGGAAGGCGGCCGGTCCCCCAGCCGATGACAAAGGATGTCCTTGTCCGACCGGCCGGAAGGCTCCAGTTCCGGCCCGTTGAATCGGAGCGCCGGCTACTCCTGGCCGGGGTCGACCTGGGGGCCGTGGGCCTCGGGGCGGCCGCCGGCTTCTTCCTCTGGAATCTGCGGGCCGGCGACCCTGCCCCCCTGCCGGCCACCCTGGCCCAGAACCTGGAATGGGTCGGGGCCCTCGGGGTCGGCTGGGTGGTTCTGGCCGCCGTCGCCGGCCTCTACGACCTGCGGGTCGCGGCCCACCCGAGGCTCTTTTTGCCCCGCCTGGGCCTGGTTCTAGGCGTCGAGCTTCTGGCCTACCTGGCCGTTTACTTCTTTGCGCCGCCCCTCAGCCTGCCCCGCTTTTTCTACCTGGCCTTTCTGGGGGCCCAGGCCGGCCTGGTGGGGGCGTGGCGGCTGGCCTATGCCCGCTGGCTCACCGGACCCGGCTTCCGGCGCCGGCTCCTCATCGTCGGGGCGGGGTGGGCCGGCCGGACTCTGGCCGAGGCCCTGGCCAGGGAGGAAGGGGGCCTTTACGAGCCGGTGGGCTTCGTGGACGACGACCCCGAAAAGCAGGGGCGGGAGGTTTCGGGCCTTAGGGTGCTGGGGCCGGCCCGGGAGCTGCCCAGGTTCGTCCGGGAGCTGGGGGCGGACGAGGTGGCGGTGGCCGTCACCGACGGCCTTTCGCCGGAGCTCTACCAGGCCCTCACCGAGTGCTGGGGGCTGGGGGTGCACGTCGAGCCGATGCCGGTGGTCTACGAGCGCCTCACCGGCCGGGTTCCGGTCCAGCACATCGGGCCGAACTGGGCCCTGGCCGCCCCGGTGGG
>DAOTYJ010000114.1:0-4698 GCA_034434875.1 Dehalococcoidia bacterium
AGGGGTTCTTGATGCCCAGAAGGTTCTATCCTACCGTGGTCGAGTTAAGGGCAGCCGTCACTCAGGTGCTGCGCTTGCTTGAAGAACCCGAACTCAAAATCCAATGCACTGGGACTTAGGCTTGCTAATCGGCCAACAATCATGAAAACTGGAAAGCCCTGGTCACCCGCCCCTAGTACTTGACCACACTGATTTTTTGTAATAACATCTCCACTCCTGAGATTTGTGGAGGAGAGGACCATGCCCAAACCCAAGAAGCATGTGGTGAATTTAACGGAAGAGCAACGGGCATATTTGCAGGCTTTACTCAAGAAAGGGACGGTCAAAGCGCGGGTGCCCACGCGGGCGCGTATTCTTCTGGCCGATGAGGGCCGGACGGACTGCTTCATTGCGGAGGTGCTGCAGGTCAGTGCCCAGACGGCATACAACATCCGGAAGCGGTTCGCCGAAGAGGGACTGGAAGGCACCCTGCAGGAGCGGCCTCGTCCGGGCGCCCAGCCGAAGCTGGCTGGCAAACAGGAGGCTTTCTTGAACACCCTGGCCTGTAGCGAGCCGCCGGCGGGGCGGGAACGCTGGACCATGCAGCTTCTGGCCGACAAACTGGTGGAGTCCATGAGTGCTCAAAAACGGCCTTAAGCCCTGGCAGAAGGAACAGGTGACCGTTGATTTTATCTGGCGGATGGGGGATGTACTGGACCTGTATGCCGAGCCTTATGACCTGAAACGCCCAGTGGTCTGCTTCGATGAGCGGCCTTGTCAGCTGTTGGGGGACAAGCATGGCTCTTTGCCGATGGGACCGGGCCAACCGCAGCGGGTGGATTACGAATACGAGCGCCATGGCAGGCATTTCAGCCGCTGAGGGGCTGGCGTCAGGTCAACGTGACAAAGCGGCGAACAGGTGAAGAGTTTGCCTGGCAGACGAAGTTTCCCCTGAGGCAGAGGTGATTCGGGTGGTGCTGGACAATCTGAATACCCATACTCCGGCCACTCTGTATCAAACCTTCCCGCCGGGAGAGGCACGGCGATTGACCCGGAAGTTGGAATTCCACTACACGCCGAAGCACGGGAGTTGGTTGAACATGGTGGAGATTGAATTCTCTATCCTGGCTCGCCAATGTCTGAACTGGCGGCTGCCGGACATAGAGCGTGTATGCCGGGAAGTGGAAGCCTGGGCCGAAAGGCGCAATGCGATGCGTGCCGCCGTGGATTGGCACTTTACAACGACGGATGTTCGCCGTAAGCTCCGTCGCCTATACCCTCAATAATCATTGTGGTCGAGTAGTAGTCCGAGTTTTTTGGAGGTTTGGGGTGGCAACCGAGATATCGGCCACCGAGCTTCAGCGCCGGTTTTCCGAGGTGCTCGGTCGGGTCCGCTTCGGGGGCGAAAGATTTATCGTCCTCAAAAACGGCCGGCCGGCGGCGGAGCTGCGGCCCCCGGAGGGGACGGTCCCGGTCAGGCTTAAGGACTTAAAGGCCCTTCTGGGCAGCCTTCCGCCCCTGCGTCCGGAGGAGGCCGAGGCTTTCGCCCGGGATATCGAGGCCGGCCGCAAGGCCGCCCTTAAGGGCGGCCCGGAAGACCGGTGGGGTTCTTAATCGACGCAAGCGTTTTCATCGCCGCCGAACGGGGCGGGCTTCACCTTGAATCCCGGGGATGAGCCGGCGGTCCTGAGCGTGATTACGGCTGCCGAGCTTTTGGCGGCAGACCCTGGGGTGAGGCGGCGGGAGCGGTTCGGGGCGTTTCCCGGTGGTGGAGTTTGGGCTTGAGGCGGCCCGGGGTCAGATGCTGGGGGCCACGGCCCTGAGCCTCGGCTTTGGGGTGGCCGCCGACGCCCGGGCCTTAAGGTCCTTTTGGCCCGGCTGGCGGCGGCCGTCCGGGCCGGCCTTCACCGTCGGCGTGGGTCTACACGCTGACCATAAGGGGGATAGGCCCCCATTTTCCCGTGCTAAAATCCTTACAATCAAGGGATTAGAAGGTCGCCCCGTAGGCAGAGGCCGGCTTCCGCCGCCGGTAAGCTTAAGTTAGGCCGCTTCTTTTTGGCTGTGTCCCGGCCCCGGAGCCGGCCCAAGCCGACCCCCCGGAAGGCCTTTGCCGAGAGCTCTGGTCCGAACGGCCGCGGGTGTCCGGCGCCGGAAAACCGTCGGGCCTTAAGCCGCCGGCTCCGGCCCCAGACCCAGGACTTTCTTAACCTCCAACCCCACCAGTCGGGCCATCCTTACGGCGTGGCCGGCCGCCCCGGGGTCGGCCGAAGAACCGGGGTAGCGGGCGGTCACCGCAAATTCCGTCAGCTTTTCCAGGTCCTCCCGGAGCGGCAAAAGCTCTTTTAGGCCCTCCCCGGCCAGGTCTAAAAGGAGGGCAAGGCTGTGGGTTTTCGGGGGCTCAATGCCCCGCTCTTCGAGAAAAGCCTTTAGATATTTCTCCGCCGCCTGCTGCCCGAGAAAGCAGATGAGGTTCCAGTAAGGCTTAGGCTGCCGCCTCAAAACCTCGGCCGCCTCCAGGTCGGCATCCCCAAAGGCGAGCCATTCCAGGGTCCGGCCTTTCAAAGGGCTTTCCTCCTTGGGGGATTCGGCCTTTTCGTAAAGGACGATTCCCTGCCGGGCGACCTTCGTCTCGAAAAGATAGCCTTCTTTAAGGGCCTTTTCGAAGGCTTCGGGGGTCATCACCACCACGTCCAGGGGCACCCCAAGGCGGGCCTCCCCCACCATCTCGGCCGCCGCATGAACCGGCCTTCGGGTCCGCATCAGAACCAGAAGGTCGATGTCGCTTTCCTCGGTGGGATTTCCGTACGCCCGGGAACCGAAGAGGATTACCCTTTCCGGGTCGAAGCGGACCTTAAGCTGCTCGATAAACTCTTTAAGTCCCGGAATCAGGCAGACTTTCGCCACGGCCTTTCCCCTGAAATTATACAGCCGCCGGCGCCGGGTCGGGGACCGCCGGTCCCCGACCCGCCAACCGAACCACCGTGCATCCGATCAAGCGACCGTCGGCGTGGGCTCCCCACGCCGACGATAGGGCAAGATCCCCCCGCCGGGGCTGGCTTGAGCGAGCCTCGGAGAATTCCAGGCGGCGGTGCGGGGGCGGCCCTGAGGCGGGGGGTCGGAGCTGTCCGCCCCTGAGCCTTTCGGCCCTTCTTTATGAAGTTTTAAAGCCCGGAGGCCTCACCGCCGGGGGGCGGGAGACGGCCGGGTTTTAAAGGCGACCCTACAACCAAATAACCGGCAGATAGGCATCAACTCCTACGCCGGCCCCCCGGCCGATGGGCAGGAGGGCCGGCCTTAACGGCCCACCTTGTTCACCGTCGGGCCCGGGTCGATTCCCGACCCGGCAACGCCTCGAGGGGAACCGGTGAATTTCGGATTCCTTTCGGCGCTCCCAGTGCGGCCGTAAACCGGGCTTTGCGGACCTGGGAAGAGGTCTTTAATGCCGTCCGGCCCCACCGGGCCGAGTCGCCTTCGGCGACTGCCCCCTCGGCCGAGCACCCGGAAAGGGCGCCCCCCGTCTCAAAGGTCTTGAACCCATACACGCTCCAGTTTCAAGAGAACGGTCCTGCCCAGGCCGAGCGCCAGGCAGGCGGGCACCTTGCGAAGTCGAGGGCCATCGCCTCGGCAAGCTTGCCGACAGGCGCTTTAAGAGGGCCGATGGACAAAGCCCCTCCGGGTAAGGGCCAAGCTACAACCCACAAAAGGCGCTCAATTCCCTGTTTGACCACCTCAAGCCGTAGACCCGGGCAATGCGGCGGGGCCTCGCCGCCCACGACCCGAACCTGACGGCGCGCCTTGCCGTCAGAGCCCCTCGCCCAGAACCGGCCGCCTAGCCAGGAGCGCAGCAAGGGTAGCCTCCTCGCCCGAAGCCAAGACGCCGAAAACGAGGTCCTTATCTTCCCCGGCCAGGCGGATTAAAAGCTCTTTGCGGCGCCACCACCGGCTCAAGTTTTGCGGGGCCTGACTCAGGACAAGTTCCTCGACCCGGTTCTGGCTCAGCCGGCCAGGATGTCGATTACCGGGAAAAACTGCTTGCCCTTAAGGACCAGCCCTGCCCAAAGGTCGTTAATGCCCTGGCTTTTGCCGACCCCGCCCCCAGGCTGCAGATGGCGCCCGACCTCGCCTTTGCCTCGGCGGCGGTGTCGATTACCGGCGCCGCCTTACCCCGATAAGTTGCCAGGCTGTCGGGCTCGAGCTCATGGCGGGCCGCCCGGCTTAGCCGACCAAAGAAAGCCTCGGTTAAAAACGCTTAAGGCCATGGCCGCCGATTTGACGGTACTTGCCTGACGTTGGCGGACGGCCGTCTGAGCCGGGGCAAGGAGCAGAACCCCGAAAGTTAGCCGCCTTAAGGCCGACAGGTTCCGAATGCGGAGCCCGACTTGCCTGGAGCAAGGTCAAGCGGCCCCGCTCTTTAAGAGCCACGGCGCAAGGTGGTGTGCAACCCCGTGGCTCTTTATATGCCTTTAGGCCGGCTACCGCCACCAGTTCCCTTGAAACTGGAGCGGCCCCGGAGCATTTTTGAAGACCTCACCACCGGCTGCCGTCGACCTCCAGTCGCCGGAAATCCCCGGGACTTCGACGGCTATTTATTAACATCGACCCCAACGCCCGCGGCTCCGCGCCTCCCTACGACCGGGCAACACTTCTGCGCCCCTGGCGGCCCGGAAAATTTCTCCGGGAGGGTCGGGGTGCGCGGGATGCGGGAGCCGTCCCGAGGGG
>DAOTYJ010000115.1:0-69779 GCA_034434875.1 Dehalococcoidia bacterium
TGTGGATATCGGACATGCAGTAGCGGCACCTTAAGTTGCACCGGTCCGTAACCGAGACCCTTAAATACGTTATCCGCCGGTTAAAAGGGTCTATCAACATCTTAAAGCTCCCCCCGGCCGATAAGCTCGGCCAGCAGTTCCGCCAGGGCCCGGAAGGCCTTCCCCCGGTGGCTTATTTGATTTTTCTCTTCGGGGGAAAGCTCGGCCAGGGTCCGGCCCAGTTCCGGTAAAAAGAAAACCGGGTCGTAGCCGAAGCCCCCCTCCCCCCGGGGTTCGGGGGCGATTTCGCCCCAGAGCTCCCCCGACCGGGTCCAGACCCGGCCGTCGGGGGTTGCCAGGGCGGCCACGCACCGGAAGACGGCCCGCCGGTCCCGGGCCCCCACCCGCTTGAGCTCCGAAAGCAGCTTTTCGAACCGCTCCCGGTCGGTGGCCCCCTCCCCGGCGTAGCGGGCCGAGTGGACGCCGGGGGCGCCCCCCAGGGCCGGAACCTCCAGCCCCGAGTCGTCGGCGACGGCCGGTTTGCCGGCGAGGGCGGCGTAGGTCAGGGCCTTGAGCACCGCATTCTCCTCAAAGGTCTCCCCGGTCTCCCGGACGGCCGCCCGGATGCCGAGTTCGGCCGGGGTTTTTAAGCAGAGGGGCAGGCCGGCAAGGATGGCCCGGACCTCCCGGACTTTTCCGGGGTTGTTGGTTGCCAGAACGGCCGTCTTCAACCCCCTCCACCACCATTATATGGGTCGCCCCGAGCTCTTGACAAAAGCCGCCGGGGGCAGAATATTAAGCCAACACTTCGCCAGGCTCCCGCCGGCCGGCGGGAAATCCCAGGGGACGGTATGGCCGCTGCCGAAAGGTTCTTAGAAGTCGAAGACGTTCACCTGAGTTTCGGCGGGGTTCGGGCCCTCGACGGTGTAAGCTTTTCGGTCCGCCGGGGCGAAATCTTCGGCCTGATCGGCCCCAACGGGGCCGGCAAAAGTACCCTTTTTAACTGCTTTTAACTGCATAAGCCGGCTTTACACCCCGGACCGGGGGGATATCCGGCTGGAGGGCCGAAGCCTGCTCCGGCTCCCGCCCCACGCCATATACCGGCCCAGGGCATCGGCCGCACCTTTCAAAACGTCGAGCTCTTCAAGAGTATGACGGTCCTGGAAAACCTGGTGGCCGGCCAGCACCTGAGCCTGAATTACCCCCTCTGGTCGGCCCTGCTCGGTCTGCCGGATGCCCGCCGCCAGGAGCGGGTGGCCCGGGGGCAGGCCCTGGAAGTTGCCCGGATGCTCGGTCTGAGCCGGTATCTCGGGATGCCGGCGGCGGCCCTGCCCCTCGGCCTGCAGAAGCGGGTTGAGCTCGGCCGGCCTCTGGTCATGCGGCCGAAGTTGCTTTTGCTTGATGAGCCGGCCGGCGGCCTGAACCCGGCCGAAGTGGCCGAGCTGGCCGACCTTATTCGGCGAATCCGGGACCTGGGGATTACGCTGGTTGTCGTGGAGCACCACATGGGGCTGGTTATGGGGCTTTGCGAGCGGATTGCGGTCCTGGATTTCGGCCGCAAGATCGCCGAGGGACCTCCCGAGGCCGTCCGGAACGACCCCGCCGTGATCGAGGCCTACCTCGGGGAGGAAGAGGAGATTGCTTAGGCTGGAGCGGGTGAGCGCCGCCTACGGCCGGATCCAGGCCCTCCGGGACGTTTCGCTGGAGGTGCCGGCCGGAAGCGTCGTTGCCCTCCTCGGGGCGAACGGGGCCGGGAAGACCACCACCCTGCGGGTTATTTCAGGTCTGCTTCGGCCCACGGCCGGGGCCGTGTATTTCGACGGCCGGCGCATTGACCGGCTCCCGCCCGAGGCCATTGTGCGGTTGGGAGTCGCCCACGTTCCCGAGGGACGCCAGGTCTTCGCCGACCTGACCGTTGGGGAAAACCTGATCCTTGGGGCCTATGCCCGCCGGGACCGGCGGAACATCTCGGCCGACCTGGAGCGGGTCTTTAACCTTTTCCCTGTTCTCCGGGAGCGGCGGAAACAGCTGGCCGGGACCTTAAGCGGGGGCGAACAGCAGATGCTGGCCATCGGCCGGGCCCTGATGGCCCGCCCCCGGCTTTTGCTCCTGGATGAGCCCTCCCTGGGCCTTGCGCCCATGGTCGTCCGGGAGATCTTCCGGACCATCCGGCGGATAAACGCCGACGGCACCACCGTGTTGCTGGTGGAGCAGGATGCCAACCGGGCCCTGCAGGTGGCCCACACCGCCTACGTCCTTCGGACGGGGCAGGTGGTGCTGGCCGGCCCGGCCGCCGAGCTTCGGCGGAACGAGGCCCTCCGAAGGTCCTACCTGGGGTACTGACGGTGGCCGAAGGTCAGCTTCTGAGCCTGGCCCAGCAGGTGGTAAGCGGCCTGAGCGCCGGAAGCATCTATGCCCTGCTCGCCCTCGCCCTGGTCCTGATTTATCAGTCGACGGACGTGGTCAACTTCGCCCAGGGCGAGATGGCGATGTTCACGACTTTTATCGCCTACACCCTCCTCACCTGGTACGGGGTGCCCTTCCTGCCGGCGGTGGCTTTAACCCTGATTTTTGCCTTCCTGCTGGGCTACCTGGTGGAGCGGGTGGTGGTGCGGCCGGTAGAAGAAGCCCCGGCCCTGAGCGTGGTCATCGTTACCCTGGGGCTTTACAGCATCTTTAACAGCGTTGCCGGCTGGGTCTGGGGCTACGTGCCCAAAGGGTTCCCAAGCCCGATCCCGGGGGGAACCGTCCGGTTCTTCGGGCTTACGGTGGGGCTTCTGGACCTGTGGATTTTAGGGTGCGCCCTGGTTATCATGGTCTTGCTTCACCTCTTTCTGCGCCGGACCACCCTCGGGACGGCCATGCGGGCCACCGCCCACAACCGGACCGCCGCCCGGCTGGTGGGGATTCCGGTAGGCCGGATGCTCAGCCTGGGCTGGGGGCTCTCGGCCGCCCTCGGGGCCGTCGCCGGGATGCTGGCGGCCCCCAAGATCTTCTTGGAGCCGAATATGATGGCCGGTGTCCTCCTTTACGCCTTTGCCGGGGCGGTTCTGGGCGGCCTCGGTAGCCCCTTCGGGGCCATCGCCGGCGGCCTGCTGGTGGGGGTCATCGAGAACCTGCTGGGGGCGCTGGTGGCGACGGAGCTTAAGGCCGGGCTGGCGTTTTTTATGATCCTGGCCGTGCTGGTCGTCCGGCCCCAGGGCCTCTTCGGAACCGTCCGCCGGAGGAAGGTTTAGACCCCCATGGCCGGCCGCATCCTCCTGGCCGTTCTGGTTATTTGCCTGCTGGCTGCGCCCCTCTTTGTGAACCAGTTTGCCAACTTCGTCCTGAGCCGGATGGCCGTCTACGCGGTGGTGGCCCTGGGCCTTAACCTGCTTACCGGCTACTCGGGGCAGATCTCCCTGGGCCACGGAGCCTTCTTCGCCATCGGGGCCTACGGGGCGGCCATCGTCGCCAACCGGCTGGGTCTGCCGTGGCCCCTCTGCATCCTGGCCGGGGGGCTGGCGGCGGGGCTGGCCGGCTACCTGCTGGGCTGGCCGTCCCTGCGGCTGACGGGCCCGTACCTGGCGATTGCGACCCTGGCCCTGGCCGTGGCCGTGCCCCAGGCCCTCCTCAAGTTCGAAGGCGTTACGGGCGGGGTCCAGGGCCTCAAGCTATCCCAGCCCCGGTCCCCGGCCGGGCTGGGCCTGGCCCAGGACCAGTGGCTGGCGTACATCTGCCTGGTGACGGCCATGGCGATGGTCTGGCTCACCGTGAACCTGGTCCGGAGCCGCATCGGCCGGGCCTTCATCGCCCTGCGGGACAGCGAGATTGCGGCCCAGGCGGTGGGGGTCAGCCTGTCCCGGTTTAAGACCCTGGCCTTCGCCATCAGCGCCTTCTACACCGGCCTGGCCGGAGGCCTTCTGGCCTACCTGCTCGGCTACATCGCCCCCGACGCCTTCACCCTGGTGGTCTCCATTGAGTTTCTGACCATGGTGGTCATCGGGGGGCTGGCCTCGGTGGCCGGGTCCGTTATCGGGGCGGCCATCATCGTGGTCCTGCCCCTGCTCGGTTCGAACCTGACCGACTACCTGGCCGGACTCCTCAACCTGGTGGGCCTTTCGGCCGTCGGGGCCACCACCAAGGGCCTCATCTGGGCCGTCTACGGGGTAATCCTGATCCTGGTAATGGTCTTTTTGCCCGGCGGACTGGTTAGCCTGTATTATAAGGCGAAGGACTTCTGGGCCGGGGCCTGGCCCAGGGAAAGGGGGTGAGACCCGGCGGGGTGTAAAAGCCTGTCATTTAACCGGCGGCAGATTCGGTGAAAGGAGGTCGGCTTCATGACTCAGGGCATCTGGAAGGCCGTGGTGTTTCTCGTTACCCTCGGGCTGGTTCTTCTGGCCTGCCGGGAGGCGCCCACCGGGGCCCCGGCCCCGGCTGGGCAGCAGGCCCCCAGGGTTACCGAGGTGGGGGTGACCGACGACAGCATCCTGCTGGGAACCCACCAGCCTATGAGCGGCCCGGCGGCCAGCTACTCGGTTATCCCCGGGCCTCCGAGATGTACTTTAAGTACATAAACGACCAGGGCGGGGTGAACGGGCGGAAGATTAGCTACAAGATCGAGGATGACGGCTACCAGCCGCCCCGAACCGTTGAGGTGGTAAAGAAGCTGGTGGAGCAGGACAAGGTCTTCGCCATCTTCAACGGCCTGGGCACCCCAACCCACAGCCAGGTCTTCGAGTGGCTGAACGAGAACAAGGTCCCCGACATGTACATCGCCTCGGGGGCCACCAAGTGGACGGAGCCGGTTCGGCGCTACGTCTTCGCCTTTCAGCCCGACTACCGGGTTGAAGGGACCCTGCTGGCCCGGTACGCCATCCAGAACCTGCCCGGCAAAAAGGCCGGAATTTTCTACCAGAACGACGACTTCGGCAAGGACGGGGCCCGCTGGTTCGAAGAGACCCTCAAAAAGGCCAACTACCCGGTGGTGGCCCGGGAAAGCTTCGAGGTTGCGGCCACCGATATGTCGTCGCAGATCATCAAGCTTCGGGACGCCGGGGCCGAAGTGGTGCTCCTCTTCTGCGTGCCCAGGCCGTGCGCCCTGTTCTTAAAGCAGGCCGAACAGCTCGGCTATAAGGCCACGTTCCTTATGAGCGCCGTCTCCAACGACCCCGAGATGTTCAACACGGCCGGCCCGTCGGCCATGGAAGGGGTGATCACCCTGGGCTGGCTGCCCCTCTTCGACGACACCAGCAACCCCCGCATTCGCCAGCACCACGAGCTGTTGCAAAAATACGCCCCGGGCCTCCAGCCCCAGAACTTCACCGTCTACGGCCAGGCGGCGGCCGAGATCATGGTCGAAACCCTGCGCCGGGCCGGTCGGGAACTGACCCGGGAGAAGCTCATCGACGCCGCCGAAGGCATCAAGGACTGGAAGGACAACATCGCCGGCATCGCCGTCACCATGGGTCCCAACGACCACCGGCCCTTCAAGGCGATGCGCTACATGAAGTTCACCGGCGGCCGGATCATCTTCATCTCAGACTTCCAGTACGAGTAAAAACCCAAGTTTCCGGCCGGAGCGGCCGCCATTGGCCGCCCCGGCCGGCCTTAATCTTCCTCGGGGACCGAAAGGGGGGCGGCCCGGTACTCCTGGAGGCGCTTGCGGACGAACAGGATAACCAGCACCAGCAGGCCGGCAATAATGGGAATGTCCAGGGGCCGCATCACGGCCCGGATGGACTCCCAGTGCTCCCCGAGGAGGTACCCGGCGTAGGCCAGGCCCACCGACCAGGGGAACGACCCGATAAAGGTGAGGCCGAGGAACAGTGGAAAGTTCATCCGGGCGATGCCGGCCGGAAAGCTTATAAAAGTCCGGACCACCGGCAGCAGCCGGGAGAAGAAGACGGCCCAGGCCCCGTATTTGGCAAACCAGCCCTCGGCGACCGCCAGGTCGTGGCGGCTGATTAAAACCCAGCGGCCGTAGCGCTCTAAAAAGGGCCGGCCGCCGACGGCCCCGACCCAGTAGGCCACCGCCGACCCGACGGCGTTGCCGGCCGCCCCGGCCAGCCCGGCCAGCAGCAGATACTCCGGGCCCAGGCCGGGCCGCTGGATGAGCATCCAGCCGGCCAGGGGCATGATAAGCTCGGAGGGCAGGGGAATGCAGGCGCTCTCGACGGCCATCAGGACGGCCACGCCGTACCAGCCGATGGCCTGGTAGACCTGCGCAATCCAGGCCAGGATGAGGGCCTCGATTTCGGCAACCACCAGCCCACAATATACCAGGAACCGACCCCTTCCTGCCAGCGGAACGGCCTTGCTGGTCGGCTTTCCGGTTGGAGCCAGCCCTTGGTCGGGGCGCCCTGACAAGAGGGGTTGGGCCCGGTCCTGGCGGTGGGTTCTTGCGGGAACGCCGGCTAAAAGCTCAGGGGGGACGTCCCACCAGGATGGGCATAGGTTTACAACCCGTCGGCCCGGCCATCGGGTTCTTTTACACCTGGTGGCGGGGCGACCCTTTAGTTCTGCTGCCGCCCTTAAGCGGCCTGATGGTCGGGCCGGCTTCCGACCCCCGGGTCCTCGGGGCCCTTGCGGGCCTTCCGCCGGCCGAGGTTGAAAGGCGGTTTGCGTCCGGCCACCGGGCCTACGTGGGGTGGATTGACGGGCGACCGGTGGCCTACGGCTGGGTGGCCACGGCCGGGGCGGAAATCGGGGAGCTGGGGCTGGCCTTTAAATTGCCCCCGGCCAACCGCTACCTTTGGGATTTCTTCACCCTACCCCCCTGGCGGGGCCTCGGCATCTACCCCCGCCTTCTCCAGATGATTCTTCAGCGGGAAGAAGACGCCGAAAGGTTCTGGGTCGGCCACGACGCCCCCAACCTCCCCTCCCGCCGGGGCATCTTAAAGGCCGGCTTCCAGGAGGTGGGCCGGGTCCACCGGACCGCCGCCGGCGACCTGGTGCTGGTGCCCACCGCCCACCCGGAGCGGGCGCTGGCGGCCGCCCGGCTGCTCGGAATCCGGCTCCTGGCCGGGCCGATGGCGGGCTTAACTGGCGGCCCCTAGGCGGGCCTCCAGTTCGGCCAGCCGGGCTCGGAGGGCCCTTTCTTCCCCCCACCGCCGGGTCACGTCCCGGATGATGGCGGCCACCCCGACCATCCGGCCGGCCCCATCCCTGACCGGAACGATGGTGAACTCGATGGAGGCCCGGCTTCCGTCCTTGCGCAGGGCCGGCACTTTGAGCAGGTCCCGGCCGTACTTGGTAACCCCCGTCGCCATCACCCGGTGATACCCTTCCCAGTGGCGGGCCCGGTGTTTCTCGGGGATGATGAGGTCCAGGCTCTGACCGAGGGCCTCTGCGGCCGTGTACCCGAAGGTCTCTTCGGCCCCAGTATTCCAGAGGCGGATCCTGCCTTCCCGGTCGGCAAAGATGATGGCGTCGTGGGCCTCTTCGACGATGCGGCGGCAGAGCCACTCGGGGGATATGCTGTCCGACATCACCGGCGTCACCTCAAAAGGCAGTCTTTTTATTTTAACGCCGGCCGGGGCTTTTTAATCAGTCGCCGGGCCGTCTTCACAGGGGCCAGAGCCCCCATCGGGTGGGCGGGTAAAAGGGCCGGGTTTTCGGTTATCATCTATCGGTCAGCCTAAACCAAAGCCCCAGACCCAAGGAGGGTAACCGATGGTTCAGGTTTCCGGAAGGCTGGTCGGCTCCCCCGTAAGGCGCACCGAGGACCTCCGACTGGTCACCGGACGGGGAACCTACGTGGATAACGTCAAGATTCCGGGCCTGCTTTTCCTGGCGGTTCTCCGGAGCCCCTACCCCCACGCCCGCATCACCCGCCTGGACGTTGCCCGGGCGACCCGGGCCCCGGGGGTCCTGGCCGTCCTGACCGGGCCGGACCTGCTGGCCGCCGGCCTCAAGCCGATGCCCTGCGGCTGGCAGCTGCCCGAATCGGTGGTCCCCCCGCGGTATGCCCTGGCCGTGGACCGGGTCCGGTACGTGGGGGAGCCGGTGGCGGCGGTGGTGGCCGAAGGCCGCTACCGGGCCCGGGACCTGCTGGAGCTCATCGACGTAGAATACGAGCCTTTGCCGGCCGTGGTCGACCAGGAGGAGGCCGTCCGGCCCGGGGCGCCCCAGCTTCACCCGGAGGCCCCCGGAAACATCTGCTTTCGGCGGGCCGTGTCGGGGGGCGATTGGGAGCAGGCGGTGCGGGAGGCCGATGGGGTTATTCGCCAGCGGGTCGTGGTCCAGCGGCTGGTGCCCAGCCCCATGGAGCCCCGGGCGACCACGGCCTGGTATCAGCCGGAGACCGACCAGCTTACCCTCTGGGCCTCGACCCAGGCCCCCCACCTGGTCCGCCAGTGGCTCTGCGAGGTGATGCCCCACCCCGAGCACAGGGTCCGGGTGATTTCAGGGGACGTGGGGGGCGGCTTCGGGGCCAAGATCTTTCTTTACCCCGAAGATGTGCTGGTGGCCTTTGCCAGCCGGAAGCTGGGCCGGCCGGTTCGCTGGGTGGAAACCCGGAGCGAAAACTTCCTGGGAATGACCCACGGCCGGGACCACGTCACTTACCTGGAAGTGGCCTACCGCCGGGACGGGACCATCCTAGGCCTCAAGCTGACAACCTACGCCAACATTGGGGCCTACGTTTCCCCCTTCGCCATGGTGGTCCCCGGCATCCGGTTCATCTCGATGCTGAGCGGCACTTACGCCATCCCCCACATCTTCGGGGAGGTCTACGGGGTCTTTACCAACACGGTGCCGGTGGACGCCTACCGGGGGGCCGGACGGCCCGAAGCCGCCTACTACATCGAGCGGGCGGTGGACCTGGTGGCCGCCGAGCTCGGCCTCGACCCCGCCGACGTAAGGCGTAAGAACTTCATCCCACCTTTTGATAACTATTACCGGACCGCCATCGGCACCGTTTACGACAGCGGCGACTACCCGGGGGCCTTAGAAAAGCTTTTACAGCTGGCCGAATACCAAAAGTTGCGGGCCGAGCAGGAGCGGTTCCGGCGGGAGGGGCGGCTGGTGGGAATCGGCCTCTCGACCTACGTTGAGGTCACGGCCGGCGGCCCCAGCGTCGGTTCCGTCCAGGCGGGGAAACGGGCCGGGAACTTCGAGTCGGCCCTGGTCAGGGTTCACCCCTCGGGCAAAGTTACGGTTTACACCGGGGCCCACGCCACCGGCCAGGGCCACGAGACCACCTTCGCCCAGCTGGTCGCCGACCGGCTGGGGATTCCCTTCGAGGATGTGGAGGTGGTCCACGGGGACACGGCCGCCCTGCCCTACGGCCTGGGCAGTTACGGCAGCCGGACGGTTCAGGTGGCGGGCTCGGCCATATACCTGGCCTGCGAGCGGGTGCTGGAAAAGGCCCGCAAAATCGCGGCTTACCTGCTCGAGGCCGACGAGGCCGACGTCGTCTTTGAGAACGGCCGGTTCTTCGTCCGGGGCGCCCCCGGCCGGGCCGTGACCTTCCAGGAGGTCGCCCAGGAGGCGTATATTCCCAGCCGGCTGCCCCCCGGCTTTGAGCCGGGCCTGGAGGCGGTGGCCTTCTTCGACCCCAGCTCCCCCACCTACCCCTTTGGGGCCCACCTGGCCCTGGTGGAGGTGGACCCGGAGACCGGGGTCGTAAAGCTTCTCCGCTACGTGGCCGTGGACGACTGCGGCAAAATCATCAACCCGATGCTCACCGAGGGCCTCATCCACGGCGGGGTCGCCCAGGGGGTGGGTCAGGCCCTCTGGGAGCGGGCGGTCTACGACGAAAACGGCTACCTGCTTACGGGCAGTTTTCTCGACTATGCCGTGCCCATCGCCGAGTACCTGCCCTCCTTCGAGACGGAGGCCATCGAGGTTCCCTCCCCGGCCAACCCGCTGGGGGCGAAGGGCATCGGCGAATCGGGCACCATCGGGGCCCCGGCGGCCGTGGCCAACGCCGTGCTGGATGCCCTCAAGCCCCTGGGCATCCGGCACATCGATACCCCCCTTACCCCCGAAAGGGTCTGGCGGGCCCTCCAGGAGGCCCGGGCGGGCCGGTCCCAGGGGTGATGCTTCCCCTCGAGGGGATCCGGGTCCTGGACCTTTCCCGCCAGCTTCCGGGGCCCTTCTGCACCTGGCTTCTGGCCGACCTGGGGGCGGACGTGGTCCGCATTGAGGACCCGGCGGCCGTCGCCCGGGCCCGGGGCTCGGCGGGCGGGTCCGCCCCGGCCGAGGCCGGCTACGACCCCCGCCGGCAGGTCCTTAACCGCAACAAGCGGAGCCTGATTTTAAACTTAAAGGTCCCGGCCGGGCGGGAGGTCTTCTACCGGCTGGCCGAAAAGGCCGACGTGGTGGTTGAGGGCTTCCGGCCGGGCGTGACCCGGCGGCTGGGCATCGACTATGAGACTCTGGCCGGGAAAAACCCCCGGCTGGTTTACTGCTCCCTTTCGGGCTGGGGTCAGACCGGCCCTTACCGGGAGGTGGCCGGCCACGACGTTAATTACCTGGCGGTGGCCGGGGTCCTGGACCTTACCGGCCCGGCCGACGGGCCGCCGGTGATTCCCGGGGTCCAGGTGGCGGACATCGGGGGCGGGGCCCTGATGGCGGCCTTCGGCATCATGGTGGCCCTCTTCCACCGGGAGCGGACGGGCCGGGGCCAGTATATCGACGTGTCGATGTTGGACGGGGCCGTGGCCTGGCTGGCCCACATCGTCGGCCGGTTTTTAAGCGGGGAGGGCTGGGGGCGGGGCCGGGGCCTGCTGAACGGCGGGGTCCCCTGCTACAACATCTACCCGACGGCCGACGGCAGGTACCTGGCCGTGGGGGCCCTGGAGCCCTGGTTCTGGGCCAACCTCTGCCGACGGCTCGGCCGGGAAGACCTGATCCCGAAGCAGTTCGCCGCCGGCCCCGAGGGGGAGGCGGTCCGGGCCGAGCTGGCGGCCATCTTTAAGACCCGGACCCGGGACGAGTGGGCGGCGGAGCTTATGGGGGCCGACACCTGCGTGGCCCCGGTTAAGGAGCTCTCCGAGGCCCTGGCCGACCCGCAGGTGCAGGCCCGGCAGATGCTCTTGGAGTTCGAAGACCCCCGCTACGGCCGCGTCCGGCAGGTGGGCTTTCCCATCAAGTTCTCGGCAACCCCGGCCCGGGTCCGGCACCTGGGCGGGCCCCTGGGGGCCGATACCGACCCCATTCTGGGGGAGCTGGGCTATTCCGCGGCCGAAATCGAGGGCCTCCGGCGGGCCGGGGCCGTTCAGTAGGCCCCCCGACCCGTGATGACGGCCGGGACCGTCTGGAGCAGAATCTTTATATCCAGCCAGATGGACCAGTTCTCGATGTAGTAAAGGTCCAGAAGGACCATCTCGTCGAAGGGCAGGTCGCTGCGGCCCTTCACCTGCCAGAGGCCGGTGAGGCCCGGGGAGACCTCGAGCCGCCGCCGGTGCCAGGGCTCATACAGCTCCCACTCCTCCGGCACCGGGGGGCGGGGTCCCACCAGGCTCATCTCCCCCCGCAGCACGTTGATGAGCTGGGGGATCTCGTCCAGGCTGAGCCGGCGCAGGATGCGGCCCACCCGGGTTCGGCGGGGGTCGTTGCGGATTTTAAAGAGGGGCCCGGTGGCCTCGTTAAGGTCTTTAAGCTTTTCTTTCTCCTGCTCGGCCCCCACGTGCATCGACCGGAACTTGTAGAGGACAAAGGGCCGCCCGTTTTTCCCCACCCGAACCTGCCGGATGAGGGCGGGGCCGGGCGAATCGAGCCGGATCAGGAGGGCGATGAAAAGCCAGAGGGGCAAAAGGCCCAGAAGGACCAGGCCGGCCACGGCGATGTCGATGGCCCGCTTAACCAGCAGGCTGGTGGGGCTCAGGTTCTGGGGGCTTAAGCTTACCAGGGGTATCCCGTCCAGGTCGTCCACGTTCACCCGGCGCAGGCTTATCTCGTAAAGGTCCGGGACGACCCGGAAGTCGAGGCCGGCCCGGCGGCAGCCCCGAACCAGCTCCATCAGCCGCCCGTGGGAGACGTTGGGCTGGGCGATGATGAACTCGTCGACCTTAAGCTCCCGGGCGACCTTCTCGGCGGCGCTTAGGGGCCCCAGCCAGCGGAAACGGCCGATGTCGTCGGTCACCTGGTCGTCGAGGAAGCCCAGGAGCCGGTAGCCCCGCCCGCTTCCGGTGGTTAAGGTGTGCATCACCAGCTGGGCCAGGGGGCCCGCCCCGATCACCACCGTCTGCCGGACGCCGATTCCCCGCCGCCGGAGAAGGGCCAGAACCCCCCGGCCGCCCAGCCGGAAGGCGAGGGTGAAGGCGGCCCCGGCCGCCCAGGCGAATACAAAGAGCAGGCGGGAATAGGGGTAGCCGTAGTAAAGAAAGGCGGCCGCCAGCAAGAGCATCGACCCCACGCTGGTGGAGGCCACCAGCCTCCCCGCCTCGTCCAGAAGGGAGTCCCGGAAGGGCCGGGCGTAGACCCCGGCGATGCCGTAACCGGCCGTAAGCAGGGCGGCGAAGGCCAGCTGCAGGGGCACCAGGTCGGCGTAGGGGACAAAGCTGGCCTCCGGCACCTCCCGGCCCAGCTCCAGAACATACCGGCCGTAGTAGGCCAGGGCGAAGGCCCCGTTAAGCAGGACAAAATCAACCAGGGCGACCCCGAGCCTGAGCATGGTTCCCCTCAGGCCGGCAGGATTCCGCCGGCTTCGCCGAGCTCTTTAAGGGCCCCGACCAGCTCTTCGACCCCCACCGGCACCGCCCCCACCTTCCCCACCACCAGGCCGGCGGCCACCGCCGCGACCCAGGCCGCCTGGGTCAGGCCGGCCCCGGCCGCCAGGCTCAGGGTGAGGGCGGCGATGGCGGTATCCCCGGCCCCGGTCACGTCCCGGACCTCCCGCCGGCCCACGGCCGGGACCACCTCGGGGGCCGCCCCCGGCCGGAAGAGCATCATCCCCTTCTCGCCCATGGTCACCACCAGGTTGGCGCATTTGAGCCGCTCCAGGAGGGCCTGACCGGCCGCGGCCACCTCCTCGTACCCGGCCAGGCGCCGGCCCAGGACCGCCTCGGCCTCCCGCAGGTTGGGTTTGACCAGCTCGACGCCCTCGTATTCGAAAAACCGCTCCAGCTTCGGGTCCACCGTCCGGAGCAGGCCCCGCCGGCCGGCCCGGGCCTTCACCTCGGCGATCACCCTGGGGGTGAGCGCCCCCTTGTTGTAGTCCTCGAAGAGCACCGCGTCGGCCCCGGCCAGGAATGCCTCCAGCCGGCCGAGAAGCGCGTCTTCGACGGCCGGGGGGATGGGGCCGGTGAACTCCCGGTCGGCCCGGACCACCTGCTGGTTGTGGGCGATGATCCGGGTTTTCAGGGTGGTGGGGCGGTCGGGGTCGGCGACGAGGCCGGCGTCGTCGATGCCCTGGCCGGCCAGGGCCTCCCGGAGGAGCCGGGCGGCGTGGTCGCCCCCCACAACCCCCACCAGGAGGGGCTCGGCCCCCAGGGCCTTGATGTTGGCGGCCACGTTGGCCGCCCCGCCGGGCCGGACCGTCTGGCTCTTTATTTCAACGACCGGGACCGGCGCCTCCGGGGAGATGCGGGTCACCGTCCCCCAGAGGTACTCGTCGAGCATGACGTCGCCCACCACGACGACCCGCTTGGCCTGCCAGTTTCGGACGATGGCTATGAGCTCGGTTTCGCCCATAACGGTGACCTTCTCCCGGAAGTTTACCCGAGGCCCTCGACCAGGGCCTGGGCCAGCAGGGGGACCATGAGCTCGTGGTGGCCGGTGAGGTGGATCCCCCGGCCCCCCTGGAGGGTGGGCCGCCGCAGGACGTTCTCCGACGGCCGGTAATGCCGCAGCATGTCTAAATTTACCGTGGTAAAATTCTCCACCCGGTGTCCCAGGTTGCGGGCCAGGTTGAGGGCCTTAAGAAAGACCTCGGGCAGAACGACGGCCGAGCCGACGTTGAGATAAACGCCCCCTTCCAGCCGGGCCACCAGGCCCGCAAACCGGAGAAAATCCTCGAAGCTGGCGGCCCCCAGGGCGTCGCCCCGGGCCGCCGGGTGCATGTGGATGATGTCGGCCCCGATGGTGACGTGGAGGGTGGCGGGGATGCCCCGCCGGTAAGCCTGGGCCAGCAGGCTTATATCCGCGTTGGGCAGGTTTGACTCCAGAATCCGCCGGCCCACCACCTCCCCCCAGCCGGCCCCGGTGGCCATCGCCTCGACGGCGCACTCGTTGAGAAAGCGGCCCGTCTCCTCGGCCATCCCGAAGGTGCCGTCGGCCAGGCCCGCGGCCACATCCTCGGAGGTCTGGCCGACGAGGGCCAGCTCGAAGTCGTGGATGGCCCCGGCCCCGTTCAGGGCCAGCCCGCCCACGTAGCCGGCGTCCATCAGGCCGATGATGACCGGGTTCAGACCGACCTTAACCACGTGGGCGCCCAGGCCCCAGAGGACCGGCCGGCCCGCCGCCCGGGCCGCCCGGATGGCCCCCACCACCGCCCGCAGGTCCTCGGCCGCCAGAATCCGGGGCAGGCGGCCGAAAAACTCCCGGAAGGAGCTTCCCGGCTGCGGCGGCCCGGCCAGGGCCTCCCGGGCCACCTTGCTGGGCCGGGCCTGGAGGGGAACGGTCCGGGCCCGGCGGTGGTCCAGGCGGGGAAATTCAGGCTTCTCCGTCGGCAAGCTCCGCCTCCACCAGGTCGCAGAGGATGTGGCCCAGGGTGATGTGGCACTCCTGGATGCGGGCCGTGTCCTCCGAAGGGACCACCAGGGCCAGGTCGACCAGACCGGCCAGCCGGCCCCCGTCCCGGCCGGCCAGCCCGACGGTCTTGAGGCCCAGGGCCCGGGCGGCCTCCACCGCCCGGAGGACATTGGGGCTTCGGCCGCTGGTGCTGATGGCGACGAGGACATCCCCCGGCCGGCCGAGGGCCTCCACCTGCCGGCTGAAAACCTCATCGAAGCCGAAGTCGTTGCCGATGGCGGTAAGGGCCGAGGTATCGGCCGTCAGGGCGAGGGCAGCCAGCCCCGGCCGGTTCCGCCGGTAGCGGCCGACCAGCTCCGCCGCCAGGTGCTGGCTGTCGGCGGCGCTGCCGCCGTTGCCGCAGAACAGCACCTTGTTTCCCCCCTTAAGGGCCTCGGCCACCAGCCGGGCGGCGGCCGCCAGCCTTTCGGCAAGGTTTTCGGCCAGCCAGAGCTTGAGCCGGGCCGATTCGGCCAGCTGGGCCCGGACGGCGGCCGCCGGGTCGGTCACGTCCCCCTCCCGGACCCCACCCCGGCCGGCCGGCCCAGAAGCTCCGCCGCCGCCTCCACCACCCGCCGGACGGGGATCAGGGTTAGGCAGTAGTTTTCGATGTGCCGGCAGTGGACGTGGTCGCACGGCCGGCAGGGCAGGTCGATTTCTAAAAGCCGGTATTCGGTGCCGTAAGGGTGGTACTTGGCCGGCTCCGAGGGCCCGAAGAAGGTCACCACCGGGACCCCGGCCGCGGCCGCAAAGTGCATCGGGGCGCTGTCGTTGCCGATGAAAAGGTCCACCTCCCGGAGCAGGGCGGCCGTCTGGCGCAGGCTCAGCCGGCCCACAAAGTTGGCCACCGGCCCGTCGTAATCCCGGGTGAACCGGGCGGCCAGGTTTGCCTCCTCGGGGCCGCCCACCAGGTAAACGACCATCCCCGGGTAGAGGCGGCGGAGGGCCCGGACCGCGGCCGCCAACTTGCCCACCGGCAGGCACTTGGTGGCGAAGCCGGCCCCCAGGTGGACGGCCACCCGGGGGTTCCCGCCGGCCTCGGCCGCAAGCTTCTGGCCGAACCCGACCTCTTCGGGCCGGAGGGGGAGCTGGGGCCCCCCTTCCGCCGGCCGGACCCCGAGCTGGCCCACCACCGCCTGCCCGAAGTCCACCCGGTGGACGGGCCGGTCGGGGCCGAGGCTTACGTGGAGCCAGGAGCCGCCGCCCCGGGCGTCGCTGCCGACCCGAAGCTTGGGCCCCAAAAGCCACGTAAAAAAGATATCCCGGGGGTCCCCCCGGAGCTCCACGGCGGCGTCGAAGGCCTCCCGCCGCAGGCGGCGGACGGCCCCCAAAAGTTCAAGGGCGGCATTCGCCCAGCTCAGCCGCTCCCCCCGCCAGGCCCGGTGCCAGGGGACCTTCACGGCCCAGATGCGGTCGACGGCCGGGTGGCCTTCCAGGAGGGCCGCCCCGGCCGGGTCGGTCACCAGGTGGATTTCGGCGGCGGGGAAGCGGCGGCGAAGGGCCCGGATGGCCGGCTCCGAAAGGAGGACGTCCCCGATGGAGTCCAGCCGGACGACGGCGATTTTGAGCCCCCGGCCGTCCCCGGTGGCGAGCCGGGTAAAGACCTCCTTCCAGGCCCGGTCCCGGCCGGTCCACCGGTCGTGGAGGCCGATGAGCCGGGCGATGGGGCCTTCCAGGCGGCCGATGACCCGGCTTTTGACCTTTCGGTCGAGGCCCATCATCCCCTGATTATACACCGGGCGCCGGGACCCCCGGCCTTAAGGCCGGCGGGCGAGGATGAGCCGCCGGTAGAACTCCCGGGTCTGGTCGGCCACGGCCCGGTGGGAAAAACGGCCCACGGCCTGCCGGCGGCCCAGCTCCCCGAGGATGCGCCGGAGGGTCGGGTCCAGCATCAGCCGCCGAATCGCCCCCCGCAGGCCCAGCACATCCCCCTCCGCCACCACAATCCCCCCGTCGCCCAGGGTCCGGGGGACCTCCCCCGAGTCGCTGCCCACCACCGGAACCCCGCAGGCCTGGGCCTCGACGATGACCCGCCCGAACTGCTCCTTCCACCGCCGGCCCGTCAGGGAAGGCACCACCAGGACGTCGACGGACCGGTAAAACTCGGGCATCTCCGTCGAGGCGAAGGGTCCCAGGAGCCGCCACCGGCCGCCCAGCCCCCGGAGCCTGGCCTCCACCTGCCGGCGGACGGCCGGGTCGGACCCGAAGCCCCCGACGATGAGGAGCTCCCAGTCGCCTTCCAGGCCGGCCACCGCATCCAGCAGCCAGTGGGCCCCCTTCTCGGGCACCAGCCGGCCGACAAAGCCGATGCGGAACGGCCCGGTCCGGGGGCGGGGTTCCGGCCGGAAGAGCTCCGGGTCCACCCCGAACTGGGGGACCACCGCCACTGGCCCGGTAAACCCCCGCCGGCGCAGGAGCAGCTCGGCCTCCCGGTTGCCGGCGATGGCCCCGGCGGCCCCGGCGAAGACGGCCCGCTGGAACCAGGAGAAGGGGGGCGGGATGGGGTTCGGCATGTTCTGCCAGGTGAAGAAAAGACCGAGGGCCCCGGCCCGGCGGGCCAGCCGCAGGCCGTGAAAGGTCACCAGGTCGTAAGGCTCCTCGTCCAGGTGGACCAGGTCCGGCTTAAATTCGGCCAGAACCCGGCCCAGGCCCGGGTAGTAATGAAGGTGGACCCGGCCGTTAAAGCGGGGGGGCAGGATATACACCCGGTAGCCCTCGTCGTTTCCGGGCTCGAAGGGGGCGACCTCCTTGCCGAACCGCCAGAACGGGGGGACCACCAGGCCGAGCTCGATATCCCCGCCGGCCGCCAGGGCCCGCAGCTTCTTCCGGTATTCGGCCACGTAGCAGGCCTTGGAAACCATCAGGACCCGGATCATGGGCCTTTCGGACGCTCGGCCGAAACGTGCATTACCACCGCCGCCAGGGGCACCCGGCCCAGGAGGGTCGACTCCAGGTGGGCCAGAACCCAGAGGACCCGGACGAAAAACCGAAAAAGAAGGTTGCGCCGGAGCCGCCCGGCCCACCCTTCCCGCTCCACATAAAACAAAAAGTCTTTAAGCTGGCCCACCGGGTGCATGCTGTAGCGCACATCCTGGACCCGAAAGCCGGCCCCGGCCAAAAGCCTTAAGATGTCGGCGTGGGTGAACCGCTGGATGTGCCCCCCGTGGCGCTCCTTCAGGTCGGCCCCGACCCCCAGCTTGGCGGCCAGCCAGTAGAGGGTGAGGGGCTGGCCCTCGCAGGGCACCAGCAGGTGGAACCGGCCCCCCGGCCGCAGAACCCGGTAGGCCTCGGCCAGGGCCGCCTCCGGCCGGGGCAGGTGCTCCAAAACGTCCACCATCAGCACGAAGTCGAAGCCGGCGTCCCGGTAGGGGAGCCGGTGGGCGTCGGCCAGGACGTATTCGGCCGCCTCCGGGAAGGCCCTTCCGGCCTTAAGGCTGACCAGGGAGAGGTCGCAGCCGAAAAGCTCCCAGCCGGGCCTTCGGCGGCCGATGGTCCGCAGGAACCGTCCGGCCCCGCAGCCCACCTCCAGCATCCGGCCCGGTCCCGGGGGCACCCAGGCCAGGGCCCGCCGGAGGGCGATGTTTAAGGGGTGGACATAACCGCCGCCCCAGACCTGGTCGAGCCGAGTGCGCGTAAATAGACCCAACAGGTCGCCTCCGCCGTCCGTCGCCAGGTGAGCTTCCGGGCCCGCTCCAGGCCCCGGGCCCGAAGCTCGGCCCGAAGGTCGGCATCCTTTAAAAGTTTTAATATGCCCCCCAGCAGGCTTGCGTCGTCTTCGGGGTCCACCAGCAGGGCCGCCTCCCCCACCACCTCCGGCAGGGAGGTCCGGCCGGCGCAGACCACCGGCGTCCCGCAGGCCATCGCCTCCAGGGGCGGCAGGCCGAAGCCCTCGTAGACGGAGGGGTAGACGAAGAGGTCGGCCCCGGCGTAGAGGGCCGGCCGGTCCTCTTCGGGAATCGGCCCCAAAAACCTGACCCGGCCCTCCACCCCGGCCGCCCGGACCACCCCCAAAATATCGGGGAATATGGGGCCGGGTCGGGGCGGTTGGCCGCCCACGGCCAGGACCCAGGGCTCGGGGACCTCCCGAAAGAGCCTTATCAGCCGGTCCAGCTGTTTGCGCCGGTCGAAGCCGCCCAGGTAGAAGATATACGGCCCCTCAAGGCCGTAGCGGCGGCGCACCGCTTCGGTCCTTTCGGGCGTAAGGCCCGCCCCGAAGTCCGGGTCGACCCCCAGGGGGACCACGTCGACCCGGTCGGCCGGGACGGCCGTAAACCTCAGGATGTCCTTTCGGGTCCATTCCGAGTCGGCGACGACCCGGTCGGCCCGGGCCAGGGCCCGCCGGGCGGCCCAGATGTAGAGCCTGAAGGCCAGGGAGCCCCGGTAGCCGGGAAGGGCCAGCATCAGCAGGTCGTGGACCGTCACCACCAGGGGCCGAAGCTTAAACCACGGCGGCCCGAAGTAGGGGACGTGGACCAGGTCCACCCCGGCCCTCCGGGCAAACTGCCAGACGCCGACCTGCTCAAACCAGACCTTCCCCAGGTCGCCCTTGAGGCGGGGCCTTTCCGGGGGCCCGAGCCGGATAAGGGCAAGGCCGAACCCGGGGGCCAGCTCCCCCAGGGCTTTAAAGAGCCGGCGGCTGTACTCGCCGGTTCCCGTCTCGGGGAACTGCCAGAAGTAGCCGCTAAAACCTACCCGCATCGGCCTCCCAGCGCCTCCCGGTAGACCCCGAGGAGGGTTTCGGCGGCCGCCTCCCAGCTGAATTTTGCCGCCCGCTCCCGCCCGGCCGCCGTCGCCCGGGCCCGGGCGGCCTGGTCGGTCAGGGCCTCATAAACCGCATCGGCGAGGGCCGCCGGGTCTTCGGGGTCCACCAGCCAGGCGGCATCCCCGGCCACCTCCGGGAGGGAGGCCCGGTTTGAGGCGACCACCGGGACGCCGGCGGCCATGGCCTCCAGGACGGGCAGGCCGAACCCCTCGTAAAAGGACGGGTAGACCAGGACCCCGGCCCGGCCGAGGAGGGCCGCCACCTGGGCGTCGGAAAGGCCCCGGAGCCAGCGGATATCGGCCCGGAAGGGCGAGGCCCCCAGGGCGGCCAGAAAGTCGTCGTAAAGCCAGCCCGGCGCCCCGACGATGACCAGGGGCCGGGCAAGGGCCGGATATTTTCGCCGGAGGAGATTGTAGGCCGCAATGAGCCCCGGCAGGTTCTTGCGGGGCTCGACCCGGCCGATAAACAGGATATACCCGGGCGCCAGGCCGAAGGCGTCAAGCAGGCCCTCGGCCACCGAGTCCCGGGTCTCCGGGGGGTCAACCCCCCCGTAGACCACCCGGACCCGGCCCGGGTCGATTTTCAAAAACCGGACGATGTCGGCGGCGGTGGCCCGGGAGTCGGCCACCACCAGCCGGGCCCGGCGGACCGAGGCCGGCACCGCCCGGCGCAGAAACCGCCCCAGCCGGCCGGACACCCACCGGGGGTCGACCAGGAAGTTAAGGTCGTGGACGGTCACCAGTCCCACCGCCCGGGAAAGGGGCGGCAGGACGAAGTTGAGGCCGTGGAAAAGGTCAAAGCCCGGGACCAGCCGGTCGAGGGGCACGGGAAGCCCCAGCCAGAACCAGGCGGCCAGAAAGGTCCGCTCCTTGAAGGGGAGCCGGGCCTCCCGGAATCGGGGGCCGTAGGCCGCCGGGTTAAAGGGGGGACAGTCCCGGGTGGTCACCAGCAGGAACGAAAACGCCGAGGGGACCCGGCTCAGGCCCCCCGCCAGGCCCCGGACGAACCGGCCGATGCCGGCCGACTGCTTTAAGGCCGGGGTGAAATCAAGGGCTATTACCGGCATCGGCCGCAACCTCCCGGGTCGTCTCGAGCCGCCCCGAAAGGATGTATGCCGGCAGGCCCGAGAGGATAAGGCTCCAGTAGCTGATGAGCCGGTCGGCCAGGGCCGCGGTGACGGCCAGGTCCAGGGGCACGGCCAGGCTGAGCAGGCCGGCTACCCCCAGCTCCACCAGACCCAGGCCCCCCGGGGTGAAGGGGACGGTGGTGAGGACCGAGTTGGCCAGGGCGGCAAAGACCACCATGGGCGGGGCGATTTTCAGGCCCAGGGCCTGGGTTACCAGGGCAAGGCGGCCCACCTCGCAGGCCCAGACGGCCGCCGTGAGGGCCAGGGTGAGGGGCAGCCGCCTGAACCCGGCCCGGGTTCCGGACTCCAGCCGGAGGTAGACGTCGGCGAATCTGGCCGGCAGACGTCGCCGGACCCTGGGCCCGAGCCGGTAAAATAGGCCGACGCCGGCCAGGGCCACGAGCAAAAGAAGGACGCCCAGCCCCCCGACCTCGGCCAGGGTCCGGCGGGAGACCGAACCGATGAGAAAGACCGCCGAGGCGGCCAGGGCCGAGACCACGACGGTGAGGTCCAGGAGGCGCTCGACGAGGACGGTGCCCGCCGCCTCCGAGAAGCCCGAGGCGCCGTTGCGCTTCAGGTGGTAGGCCCGGTAAAGGTCCCCCAGCTTGGCGGGGAGCAGGCAGTTGGCGAACCAGCTGGCCAGAATAACCACCGCCAGGTGCCAGGGGCCGGGGGGCGGTTTAAGGTCGGGACCGGCCAGGTTGCCGAGGATGATCCGCCAGCGCAGGCCCCGCAGGGGGAAGGTGGCGTAGTAAACGGCCACGGCCAGCAGAAAGAGGCCCAGGTTGGCCCCGCCCAGGGCCTTGAGGGCCTCGGTGGGGCTGATGCCGGCCCCCCGAAAGAGGGCCAGAAGCAACCCGAAGCCGACGGCCAGGGACAGGTAGGTCCGCCAGGATTTTAAGATTTTGGGCAGGTCGGGAAACGAACCGTTCATGCCGAACCCTTGGGGTGAGGCCTTACGGCCGCCGCCAGCCCGGCGGTAAGGCCGAGCTGGACCGGGAAGCCGGCCACAAACATGTTGTCAAAGACGTTGTGGGTGGCGACGGCCGCCACCCACCCGGCCGCCACCCAGCCCAGGGGGTCCTCGGGGTCCCGGCGGATGGCGGCCGCGGCCGTGGCCAGCAGCCCGGCCAGCAGGCCCAGGTGGGCCAGAAGGCCCCCAACCCCGGTCTCCGCCAGCAGATGAAGGTAGTAGTTGTGGGCGTGGGTGGCCAGGGCCGGGAGGGTCTCCCAGCCCCGGACGGCAAAGACCTCGTAGGCGACCCCGAAGTTCCCCGGCCCCACCCCCCGCAGGGGGTTTTCGGCGAACATAAACCAGGCCGCGTACCAGTAGGCCATCCGCTCCAGGATGGCGTAGCTTTCCGGCCGGAGGGGCTCATAGCGGGGGTCGGGCAGGGTGAAATAGGCCGAGAGGGGGGCCAGCCGCCCGGTCACCTCGGCCGGAACCAGGCCGTAGGCCAGGGCCGGCAGGCCGACCACGATGGCCACCCCCAGAAGGGCGAGCAGGCCCACCGTCGTCCGCCTTCCGCCCAGGCTGGCCACCCCGAGGCCGGCGGCCAGGCCGAGCCAGGCGGCCCGGGAAAGGCTGAGGAGTTCCCCCAGGCCGGCGGCCCCGAGGGTAATGAGGCTCAGGCCGACGTCCCCGGCGGATCCCTGGCGCAGGCCGTGCCGGAGCCAGACGTAGGCGGCCACCATCCCCATGGTCAGGTAGCCGGCGTAGGGGTTCGGCTGGCCGAAGGTGCCGTAGGCCCGGAGGGTCTCCCCAAAGATAAAGCCCAGGGGCCCCAGGCGCAGGGCCGACTGCATCAGCCCGAGGCCCCCTTCGATAAGGGCCAGGCCGAGCAGGACCCGCAGGTACCACCTCCGCTGGGGTCGGGTCAGGTCGGCCGAGGCCCCGACCAGGAGGGCCAGGGCAAAGAGGCCCCACTTGGCCAGCTCCTTAAGGGCCAGGGGCACCGATTCGGCCGCCGGCAGGGCCCAGAAGAGGGCGCCCAGAAAGATAAGGGCCGGCCAGAAAGCCCCCGGCACCCGCAGAAAAGCCCGGCCCGTCCCCAGCCGGAAAAGCCAGGCCAGGGCGTAAAGGGGCAGGACGACCTCGGCCGGGCCGAGGGCGACCTCCCCCAGACTCAGGCCGAACGGGGTCGAAAGGGGTATGCTCAACAGCACGGCCAGCAGGCCGGCAAAGGGCCAGCGGAGGCAGACGACCAGAAGGCCCAAGCCCCCGACCAGGGCCACGGCCAGGCCCAGGGGCAGGAAGGCCGCGGCGGCCAGCAGGCCGGCCACGGCCCCAAAGATGAGCGGCCGACCGGGCCGGAGCTCGACGGTGGGGGCCGGGAAGGTCATGGGTTTCAGGTGACGAGGCGGCCGGCCGTCAGCTCTTCCCGGTACCAGGCGACGGTGCGGCGCAGGCCCTCCTCCAGGCCGACGGTGGGCGACCAGCCGAGAACCTGCCGGGCCTTGGTGAGGTCGGGCCGGCGGCGGGCGATCTCCTCCGGGCGGGGGGGAAGGAAGACGATAGGGGCCGGGGTTCCGGTCAGGGCCTTGACCAGCCGGGCCACCTCGATGACGGGCCGCTCGTCGTCGTTGCCCAGGTTGAAAACCTCCCCGGCCAGGCCGGTCCCAAACCCGACCCGGAGCAGGCCCGCCACCAGGTCCGAAACGTAGCAGAAACTGCGGGTCTGGGAGCCGTCGCCGTAGACGGTGAGGGGCTCGTTCCGGAGGGCCTGCCGAATGAAGTTGGGAATAACCCGGCCGTCGTCCACCCGGTTCCGGGGTCCGTAGGTGTTGAAGATCCGGACGATGCGGACGTCCAGGCCGTATTTTCGAAAATAGGTTACCGTCAGGGCTTCGGCGAACCGCTTGCCCTCGTCGTAGGCGGCCCGGGGCCCCACCGGGTTCACGTGGCCCCAGTAGGTTTCGGGCTGGGGGTGGACTTCCGGGTCGCCGTAAACCTCGGAGGTGGAGGCTAAAATAAACCGGGCCCCGGCGGCCCGGGCCAGCTCCAGCAGGTTGTAAGTTCCGGCGCTGTTGACCAGCAGCGTTTCGACCGGGTACCGGCCGTAATCCTCGGGGCTGGCCGGACTCGCCAGGTGAAAGATAAGCTCCGGGTCCTCCCCGTTAAGGTTTAAAGGCTTAACAATATCCTGCTCCAGGAGCCGGCAGCGGCCCTGCCGGAGCAGGTGGCCGATATTTTCGGGCCGGCCCGTAAGGAAGTTGTCCACAACCGTTACCCGGTGGCCGGCTTCGACGAGGCTTTCGACCAGGTGGGAGCCGATAAAACCGGCCCCGCCGCTCACCAGTATTTTCATCGTTTCATCCCGGCAACTTTTACGCTGGCAAACATAAACCAGAAGAGATAGGCCAGGTCGATGAGAAAGTACGAGTTGTCGAAGAGGCCGTGGACCAGCAGGTCCGCCATGGCCGCCCCGCAGACGGCCCCGATAAGCCGAAGTTCCGGCCCCCCGGAACGGGCAAGGGTAAGGACACGTCGCCAGAAATCAAACTGCAACAGGACCAGGGCCAAAAGGCCCCCGATTCCGAGTCGCACCCAAAAGTCTAACACAATGTTGTGGGGGTGGGAAATATCCGGCTCCGGCCAGGCCTCCGGGGGTATATAACGTTCCCGATAAAAGTAAAGAAAGTTGTCGAGGCCCACCCCGGTTAAGGGTCGGTCCCGAATCATCCGGACAGCGGCCTCCCAGATGTAGAGGCGGCGGAGGGCGGTTTCGTCGGCCCCGAAGCGACCGGGGGCCAGGGTAAACCCCAGGGCCCCGGCCAGGGCCAGGGCGGCCAGGAGCACCAGCCCGGCGGTTACGGCCCGCCGGCGGGCCAGGAGGGCAAAGCCGGCGGCCAGGCCGGCGGCCAGGCCCAGCCACGCCCCCCGGGAGTAGGTGAGCCAGAGGGCCCAGAGGCCGGCCGCGGCCGTGAGGCCGGTCGCCAGGCGCCCCCGGCCGCCCCACCCCGCCCCCAGGATTACGGCCGGGGGGATGAGCTTTCCCAGGTAGAGGGCCAGGGCATTGGGCGAATGGTAAATGGCCAGGGCCCGGTTTACCCCGCCCGTGGCCTCGGTGACGCCCACAAAGTAGTAGTGATAAAGGGTGTAAAGGCCCACCGCCGCCCCGGCCGCCGTAAAGCCCCCGAAGACCCAGCCCGGAAGCTCCCTGGGCCGCACCGTCTGGAGGGCCAGAAAGTAAAAAATTATGGGCTCAACCACCACCCGCCGGTACTCCCGCAGGGCCACGTGGCGGTACTCGGCCCAGAGCAGGGACAGGGTTGCCACCCCCAGAAAGACCAGGGGGGCCGCCGGCAAAAAGGCCCGGCGCAGGTCCCGGATAAGCTCCCCTGGGCTCAGGCGGCCGGCTGCCAGCCAAAGGGCCTGGCGGCCGGCCCAGGCGGCGGCCGCCGCCAGGATAAGGACCTCCGAGACGACGAATTCGGGTCCCCCGAACTGCTTCGGGAAGCGGTAAAAGGGGCTCAGCCAGAGGACCCACCACAGGGCGGCCGGAAGGTCCCGGGCGGCCGCGGCCGTGAATATTCCCAGGCCCAGGGCGATGAGGGCCGGGTGCTGGCCGAAGTAAAAGAGGGCGATCCCCCCGCCCTGGACGGCCACCCAGAGGGGCCTACTCGAGGCTGTAAACCAGGTGAACCGGCTTGCCATCCCGCTGATGGGTAGCAAATTCCAGCACCGGCCGCCGGCCGAGGGCCGCGGCCGCCCGCCCCAATTCGGCCCGCCGGTCGTAAACGGTTGCCTCGGGGGCGTGGAGAAGATACCTGGCGTTGGGAAAACGGGCGGCGTAGCCGTAAAGCATATCCACCAGCTCGGGGGGAGCCTGGGGCTGGTAAAAGAAAAGCTCCAGGGGCGTCACCCGGCCGCCGGTAAGGACCACCACCGGGGCGGCGATCCCCCAGTCGAGGGCCAGGACCGGCCGGTCGGGGTCGGCCGCCAGGTAATCGGCCAGCCGGTAGATGGCGTCCGACATCCGCAGCCACCCGCCCGTCTCGGCCAGCGCCCGGTGGTAGTTTAAGTCGGCGGCGACGTCGCCCAGGCCGAGGCCCAGCCCGGCCAGCAGGACCAGACCCACCCGCAGGGCCCGCCCGCCCAAAAGGTCCCCGAGGCGAAAGATAACCCCGACGGTCAGCAGTTGAGGAAGGGGCATCAGCAGGTAAAGGTGGGTGGGCCAGAGGCCGGAGACGGTGAAGGCGCTCTGGGCGGTCACCAGCAGGATGACCCCGGCCAGCCCGCCCAGCAGCCGCCAGCACCGGTCCCTTCGGCCCAGGATGAAGCCCCCGGCCAGGGCCGCCCCCAGGGCCCCCATCAGGACGGGGGGATAGGCCGGGTTGCCGAAGCGGCCGCCCAGGAACCAGAAATGGTCCCCCCGCACCAGGGCGAGCAGGTGGTCGAAGGCGGTGGCCAGGTTGTCAAGGACCCGCCAATTTTCAACCCCGTAGCTGGTCCGCCAGAGGTTGGCGGCCACCACCTCCAGGGTCCCCCCGGACCGCAGGTTGTAATAGAGGGGCATCCAGGCCCCGGCCAGGACCCCCAGGGCGGCTAGGACCAGCCGGCCGGGTCTTAACAGCTCGGCCAGGGCCTGGCCGGCCTTGGGCCCGGCCTGAACCCAGAGGTAAAGGCCCAGGACCGGCCCCCACCAGAGAAAGAGCAGCTTTACGCTCAGGCCGAGGCCGAAAAGCAAGGCCGCCAGGTAGGCCCAGCGAAGCCGCCCGGTCTTGAGCCAGTTATCCAGGCTGAGAAGGGTTGCCACGGCCAGCAGGCCGAGCAGGGAGCTTACGTGGACCCCCTGCCGGGTCCAGAAGACAAAGGAGGGGTGGACCGCCCCGAGCAGGACCCCGAGCCCGGCCGGGACGGGCCCGAGCCAGCGCCGGCCCAGAACCCCGGCCAGGGCCAGGGCCACCATCCCCCCGGCGATGGGTAAAAGCCGGAGCTGAAGGACGCCCACCCCAAAAAGGCCGAACCAGGGGATGTATAAATACGTGCTTACGGCCCCCACGTAATCCATCACCATCACGGGCAGGCGCAGGCCGAAAAGGTCAAGACTTACGTTTCGGGCCGGCTCGACGGGTTTGCCGGTCAGGAGCCGGACGGCCGGGGCGGCGTCGGCAGCCTCGTCGTAGTAAAGGCCCGGCAGGCCCGGCTGGGCCAGGGCCAGGCCCCAGAAGGCGATGAGGCCAGTGAGGGCCAAGACGCGCCCGAAGCTCATGGGTTTCGGCGGGGCAGGAAGGTGACCCCCAGGCCCAAAAAGCTGAGGGCGGCCAGGCCGGCCCCGAGCAGGGCCGGCCGGTAGTCGGGCTCCTCCAGGAGAACGACAAAGGCGTCGATGGTCACCCTTTCGTCGGGCCGGAGCTGGGGCACCGTCAGGGTGAGGCGGTGCTGGCCGTAGGGCAGGCCCCGGGCCACCGGGACGGGCCGGCCGGAGAGGTCCACCCAGGTCTGGCCGGTGGGGTCGGCCGGCAGGCCCGGGACCGGGTGGCCGTCCAGCTGAAGATAGACCCGGCCGTTCCGGGGCCCGGGCACCAGCTCAACCCCGGTTCCCCGGAAGGTAAAAACTAACCGGGCCCCGGGGGCCGAAGATTCCACGTAGCCCCGGGCGGAGGCCTCGTCGGAGCGCAGGTAGGCCCAGCGGCCCTCGGTCTGAACGGCCGGGGAGGTCTCCTGGTGTTCGCCCGGCAGGGCGACCTTAAACTCCTCGGAGAGCTGCTGGACGGCAAAGTAAAGGGGGCGGGGGGTGAAATCGGGGTCCACGACCCGGAAGTAATACTCGGCGCTGTCAAGGGGGGAGATGTCCCCCACCTGCCGGAAGTACCAGAGGTTGATCACCCCCAGCCACTCCCACTGGCGGGCCAGGCGGACGGCCCGGACGGTGTAGGCGGCCTGCTCCTCCTCGGTCACCCGCCCCCAGTAAAGGCGGAAAGGGGGAAAAGTTGGGGGGGCGGCATTCCAGCCGAACTCGTTAAGCCAGATGGGCTTGGCCCCGTCGCCGTTGCGAACCATCACCTCCCGCAGAAGTTTAAGCCGCTGGAAGTTCAAAACCCTCGGGTCGGGGGGGTCTTCCGGGGGCCGGTCGAAGCCGTAGGCGTTGGCCATCAGGATGTCGAAATAGGGGGCGGCCCCGGCGGCGTACATGCCCTGAAGGAACTCCAGCTCGTTTATCGCCTGGGGCGACCGCTCCAGGGTCTGGGCCAGGGGGGCGCTTAAGATAACCGCGTTGGGGTCCACGGCCTTGGCCCGCTGGTAGGCGACCTTTAAAAGCTCGGTGTAGGCCACGGGGTCGGGGGGGCGGCCGCCCCATTCCCGGGCCAGGTTCGGCTCGTTCCAGACCTGGTAATACTGGACCCGGCCCCGGTAGCGGGCGACCACCCGGGCCACGTAGTCGCCGAACTCGTTAAGGTCCCGGACCGGGTAGCGGGCATTCTCAGCCCGGCTGCGGGCCCATTCCGGGGGCTGGTCGAGCCTGACGATGAGGCGCAGGCCATACTGCTCCACCAGGTCGACGATTTCGTCGAACTTGTCCCAGGTGCTCCGCCGGATGCGGTCGTCCCAGAAGAGGCCCTGCTGGGGCTCGATCTGGTCCCAGGGGAACATCTGCTTGACCCAGCCCAGCCCGGCCGCCCGGGCCATCCGGAGGGTCTCCCGCTTCTTCCAGGTCTCCACCTCCCGGTCCAGGAAAAAGTTTGCCCCGAGGGGGTTCACGTCGGTGAAGGGCAGGGGCCGGGCCTGGGCCTGGATCGGGGGGACCGGGTTTAAAATTGGGTTCGGAAGCCACCAGGTGAGGCCCAGCCCCACCACCAGGCCGAGGAGAAAGAGCACCCGGGCGGTTCGGCGTCCCATGGCCGACCCCAATATATCAGGGCGGGGCGGATTCCTTCAAACGGACGGCCGGCCTCTTAAAAGGAATTCCCGGCCGGCGGGGAAAGGCCTCCGGGGTCGGGGCCCTTTTCTCCAGGACGATAAAGACCCGCTCCAGGCCGTACTCCCGGCCGAAGGGGCCGAAGGTGCCGGCCGGCTCGGCCCCCAGCCGCCGGATGAAGGGGAGGGTCGGGGGAAGGTCGGGCAGATCCGGGGGGCCTTTCCAGTAGACGGCCCGGCCGCCCGGGGCCACCAGGGGCAGGGTCACTTCCACCAGGGTGGGGAGGCGGGCCAGGGCCCGGGCCGCCACCAGGGTCGCCCCCTCCCGGTAGGCCCGGTCCCGGCCCACATCCTCGGCCCGCCTCGGGATCAGCCTTACCCGGTCCAGGCCCAGCCGGCCCACCAGCTCGTTTAAAAACCTTACCCGCTTAAGGCTCGACTCGATGAGCCACAGCTCGACTTCGGGGAAGACCAGGCGGATGGGCACCCCGGGGAAGCCGGCGCCCGTGCCCACGTCGGCCAGGACGGTCCCGGCCCGGAGCATCCCTTTAAGGCCCGGGATCTCAAGGCAGAGGAGGGAATCGATGAAGTGGCGGGTTTCCACTCCGGCCGGGTCGGTGACGGCCGTCAGGTTTACCCGGCGGTTCCAGTCAAGAAGAAGTCGGCGGTACTCCTCGAAAGCCGCAAGCAGGTCGTCCGTCGGCCCCAGGCCGTGGTCGGCAAGAAACCGGCGTAGCCGGTCCAGGCCCCATTCAGCCAAGGTCCTGCTGGATCAGCCGGCTCGCCTGGTAGCCCAGCCGGACGCTGTAGTTCTGGCCCCGGTCTTCGGGGTAGATCTGGGTGGTGTTGGCCAGGTAGAGGCGGCGGATGGGGGTTCTCAGGGGCGGCATCCGTCCCCGGTAGTTGGCCGTGATGACCGGCTGGGCGGCATCCTCCCGGTGGTGGTGGAGCTCCTCGACCCAGGCCGGGTCGAATCGGGGGTTTATCCGGCGCAGGTGGGGCAGGTAAACCCGGAAAAGCTCCGGGCCCGAAAGCCTTAAAAGGGGGTGGTCCCGGGCCAGGTAATTGGCGATATAAACGATATGCTTGCCCCCGTATTCCTCCGGGGGGAGCAGGTTCGTCTGCTCGATGACCCCGACGAAGGGCACCGAACGGTCGGCGATATTGAGCCAGTAGACCGGGCTCAGCCGCTCCTTGAGGACCAGCACCAGGCAGACGGCCGCCTGGTAGCGGATGGCCCGGATGAGGTCGGCGTAGGGGGCGGGCAGTTCGGGCACAAGGCGGAGAAAGACCCAACCGGGGACGGTGGCCAAGACGGCGTCGAAGGCCCATTCGGTGGGGATCTCCACCGCCCTGCCCCCCCACTCGACGGCCCGGCCGTGGGCCAGGCGGACCCCCCGGGCCTCCCCGTCGGCGGTGAGGACCCCCTCCACCTGGGCGCCGACGAAGACCCGGCCGCCCCGGGCGGTGATGGCGTCCCCGAGGGCCCGGTAAACCCGGCCGAAGCTTCCCCGCAGGTAGCCCAAAAGCTCCTTCTGCATGCCCCGGTCCCGGGAGGCGAAGCGCAGGTGGATTTTGCCCCAGAGCCAGGCCATCCCCACCTCCTCGGCCAAGTCGCCAAATTTGCCCCGCAGGAGGGGTCCCCAGACGGTCTCGTAGTTGCGCCGGCCGGCCCACTTGATAAGCCAGTCCCGGGCGGTTAGCTTTTCGAACCTGGCCCAGTTGGACTCGTAGCGTAAATAGAGGCTGGTAAGGCCCAGGCGGATGCGGTCGACGACGCTTACGGGCTTAAAGCGGAGCAGGTCTAGGGGGGTTACGAAGTTGTAAACCTGGCCTTCCCAGAAGAAACCGACGGTGGACGGCAGCCAGAGCAGGTCCTTTCCCAGACCCAGCTCGCCGATAAGGTCGATGAAATAAACGTCCCCCCGGAAAAGGTGATGATAAAACCTTTCGACCTCGGTGCCGCCGACGGTGAAGGTGCTCACCTGGCCCCCGAGCCAGGGGGCCCGCTCGAAGACGACAACCCCGTGGCCGGCCTTAACCAGGTCCCAGGCGGCGGCCAGCCCCGCCGCCCCGCCCCCGATGATTCCGACCCGCATTTAATCCGTCCCCCTATCCGCCGGCCCGGACGGGCCGGCCTCCGGGAGGAGCAGCGCCCCGTACCATCCTAACCAGATTATGCCCGCCACCGTCACCGGAAGCCAGAGCACCAGGTGGACCAGCAGGCCGAAGGCGGCGGCTTCGGGACCGGCCCCCAGGGCGGCGGCCGCCTCCCGGACCGCCAGGTCGAAGCTCCCGGCCCCGCCGGGGGCCAGGGGAAGGGCCCAGGCCAGGTTGCCCACCGAGGCCACCACCAGGTATTCCGAGGGGCCCAGGCCGAGGCCCAGGGCCCGACCGACGCAGAAAAACACTCCCGCCTCGACGGCCCAGCTGGCCAGGGTAAGCAGCCCCGAGGCCCCCAGAACGTCGGGCCGGCCCAGCCCCATAAGGCCCCGCCGGACCTGCCCGATAACCCGCCGGAGGCCCCGGGGCCCTTCGGGGGCGAATTTCAAAGTTGCCCAGGCCAAAATCAGGGTCCCCAGGAAGACCCCCGCCCCCACCAGGCCGGCCAGAAATCCCCAACCCGGGAACCGGGTCAGGCCGAGGCCCAAAAAGAGCAGGCCCACCAGGCTCAGGCCGTCCAGTACCCGCTCGGCCAGGGCCGTAGCCCCGACGGTGGGCCAGGGGAGGCGGTGGCGGAGGCTTAAAAGGGTGATGCGGGCCAGGTCCCCGGCCCGCCCGGGAATCAGGTTGTTGAGGGCGTAGCCGGCCAGGGTGAGGCCGAAGAGCTCCGGACGGCCCGGTCGGGCGACCTGCCCGAGCAGCAACTGCCAGCGCCAGGCCCGGAGCCAGGGGGCGACAAAATAGAGGCCGGCCCCGGCCGCCACCCACCTGGGGTCCCCTTCCCGCCAGACGGCCCAGACCGACGCCGGGTCGGACCGGGCCACCACCAGGCCCAGGAGGCCGAGGCCCAGGACGGTGCCGGCCCAGTTCCACCAGGCGGTCCGCCGCCGGGCAACCTTAAGGACGGCCCTCACCCGGCCGACCGGGGCCATCCCCACCCCCCCAGTTCCCCGGCCGGGACTTTGCGAAAAGGGTTTATCAAATGATGGTGGCTTGCAAATCGGCCCACGTCGTTGCCATTATACCCATAGGGAAGGGCCGTGTCCAGGTACGTCCGAACGTCCGTAGACCCGAGGCTTTTTGACCGGCTGGTCCGGCGGGCCATCCGGCGGCTGCCCCCCGAGTTTCGGGCGGCGCTGGAAAACGTGGCCGTCATCGTCGAGGAGGAGCCCGCGGGTTCGGAGGAGCTTTTCGGTCAGTATTTCGGGCACCCGCTGCCGGCCCGGGCCGGGGCGGAGCCCCTCCTGCCCGACCGCATCGTCCTTTACCGGGGCCCCCTGGTTCGGGCCTGCGGGGGCGACCGGGGGCTGTTGGCCTTGGAGGTCGAGCGGACCATCCTCCACGAGGTCGGCCACCTGCTGGGCCTGGACGAGGACCGGCTGGCGGAGTTGGGGCTCCGGTGAGGCGGCAGGCCGCCCCCGTAACCTTCCGGCCCTGGCGTCGGGCAAGGCGGCTCAGCCTCGGCCGCCTCATGGGCCTTACGGCCCTGGCCGTGGGCGGGCTGGGGGCCCTGACGGCGGTGCCGGCCGAATACTTCTGGCCGGCGGCCGCCGGGCTGGTCGGGGCGGCTTCGCTGGGGTCGATCCGGTTTAACCCCTTCGGCCGGGGGCTTACGCCGGTGGGAATTCTGCCCGGCCTTACGGTCCTCATCCTGGCGGTGGGGCTGTTCATCCTCCGGGGAAGCCCCTGGGCCTGGGGGGTGGTCGGGGCGGGGCTGGGGCTTTTTCCCCTGGGGCTGGTGCTGGAGGGCCGGGCCCATTTCGAGCCGGCCGTATCCCCCTTCCGCCTCGGGTACGGACTGCTGGTTTACCTGCTGGGCCTCGCCCTTTTTACCGCCATCTTCGGCACCCGGGAGCGCAGCCTGTTTACGGCCACGGGAGTCGGGGCGGTAAGCACCCTGCTCTGGGCGGCCCTGCGGGCGGGCCACCAGCCGGCGGGCCGAAGCGGCTGGGTTTACTACCTGTTGGTCTTTCTGGTCATGGGGGAGCTTACCTGGGCCCTGAATTACTGGCCCATCGGGACCGTGGCCGGGGGCGGAACCCTCATGCTCGCCTTCTTTGCCGTAACCCAGCTGGCCGGCGCCCACCTGACCCATACCCTCGACCGGCGGCAGGGGCTGGAGCTGGCCCTGGTGGTCGGGGTTCTGCTGGTTATGCTCTGGACGGCCGGTGTAAGCCTGGGCGGTGGGTAAGGTCCTTTCCCGACGGGAGCTGGGCCCGGTGGTCGAAGGCCTCCGGGCGGCCGGCAAGAGGCTGGTCTTTACCAACGGGGTGTTCGACCTCCTTCACCCCGGCCACGTCCGCTACCTGGCCGCCGCCCGGGCCCTGGGGGATGTGCTCATCGTCGGCCTCAACTCCGACGCCTCGGTCCGGCGGCTGAAGGGGCCGGACCGGCCCATTCAGGACCAGGCGGCCCGGGCCGAGGTGCTGGCGGCCCTGGCGGCGGTGGACTTTGTGGTCATCTTCGACGAGGATACGGCCGCCGAACTGGTCGGCCTTATCCGTCCGGACGTCTACGTCAAGGGGGGCGACTACGCCGGGGTGGGGGCCGACCGCTGGCCGGAGGCCGAGGTGGTCCGGGCCTACGGGGGGGAGGTCCGGACGGTGGGGTTTGCGCCCGGCCATTCGACGTCGGAAATCATCCGCAAAATCGCCGAACGGTACGGCCGATGCGCATCGCCACCGCCAGCCTGATCCTGATGGCCGGGTCTTTGGGCTCCCGGGTCCTGGGCCTGGTCCGGGAGCAGCTCATCGCCGCCCTCTACGGCCGCACCCGGGAGACCGACCTTTTCACCGCCGCCGCCCGGGTCCCCACCACCCTCCACGACCTGCTGGTCGGGGGGGTGGTGACGGCCGCCCTGGTCCCCGTCATAACCAACTACCTGGCCGAGAACCCGAAGGAGGCCGGGCGGCTCATCGGAACCCTCCTTATCCTGGTGACGGCCCTTCTCGCCCTGGTGACGGCCCTCCTCTGGCTGCTGGCCATGCCCCTGGCCGAACTTATCCTGCCCGGTTACGGCCCCGGGGACCGGCGGCTGGCCGGTGACCTGCTGCGGCTGATGGCCCCGGTGCTGCCCTGCCTTTCCCTGGGGGGCGTTCTGGCCGGGGTGAGCCTGGCCCGGCGGCGGTTTCTCTTTCCGGGTTTTGGGGCGGCCGTCCTCAACCTGGTCTTCGGGCTGAGCGCGGCCTTTTTTCGCCCCCTCGGGGTGGGGGCCCTGGCCCTGAGCTTTACGGCCGGGGCCCTGGCCCACCTCCTCTGGCAGGCCGGGGGCCTCAAGGGCCTCCGGGTAGGGCTGGAGTTCGACCCGGCCCATCCCGGGCTGCGGCAGGTGGGCCGCCTCTACGTCCCCGTTTTCCTGGGCCTTTTGGTTTCGACGGCCGGGGTCGCCTTCGACACCTACCTGGCCTCCTTTACGGGCCCGGGGGACCTGACGGCGATGCGGTTTGCCACCAACATCATCCAGTTCGCCATCGGCCTCGTCGGGGGTTCCATCGGCCTGGCCGCCCTGCCCACCCTCACCCGTCAGGCCGCCGACGCCACCCGGTCCGGGTACGAGGCGACCCTCACGGCCATGGTCCGGTGGGTCTGGCTGCTCACCTGGGGGCTGGCCGTGGTGATGCTGGTTTTGCGCCGGCCCCTGGTGAGCCTGCTCTTTGAGCGGGGCCAGTTCGGTCCGGGGGACACCGACCGGACGGCCCTGGCCCTGCTGGCCTACCTGCCGGGCCTGCCGGCGGCGGCCCTGGACCAGCAGCTCATCTACGCCTTTTACGCCCGGCAGAACACCCTGACCCCGGTGGCGGTGGGGGTTTTTGCGGTCCTCTTATATGCCGTAACGGCGGTGGCCCTGCTCGGTCCCCTGGGCATGCCCGGCCTAGCCCTGGCCAACGCGGTGCAGTGGGTATCCCACGCCGTGGTGATGGTTTGGGTCGGCCGGTCCCTGCTGGGCCGGAGCCTGCGGCCCCTGGGGGATGCGGCGGGGCGGGGGCTGGTGGCGGGGGCGGCGGCCGCCGCCGCGGCCGCCGTCGGCGCCGGGGCGGTCCCCCCCGGACTGCCCCGGGGACTGGCCGTAAACCTGTGGCAGGTGGCGGTCGGGGGCGGGGCCGGACTGGCCGCCTACTGGGGTGTGCTTTACCTGCTCCGGACTCCCGAGGCCGGCCTTCTCATGGGCCGGGTTTTGGGTCTGCTTAAGGGAATCCGCGTGGTAAAATCTACCGAGTAAGCCGGAGGGCCGGGCTTCCAGCCGTGATTGAGCTGATTCCAAGCATCCTGGGAATCGTGGTCATCGACCTTGCCCTGGCGGGGGATAATGCCGTCGTCATCGGGATGGCGGCCTACCGGCTGCCCCGGCACCGGCGCAACATCGCCGTGGCCCTGGGGGCCTTCGGGGCCATGGCCCTGCGCATCACCCTGACGGCGGTGGCGGCCCTCATTTTGGGCCTGCCCCTGCTTCAGTTTATCGGGGGCCTTATCCTCGTCTGGATCGCCTTCAAACTGCTCAGGCCCGTTGAGGTCGCCCACGGGGACGGAACCCCCGTGGCCGAAGCCGCCGCCGGCCTCTGGGATGCGGTTCAGACGATAGTCATCGCCGACATCGTGATGAGCCTGGACAACGTGCTGGCCGTCGCCGGCGCCTCCAAGGGCAACATCCCGGTGCTGGTTTTCGGCCTGATGCTGAGCATCGCCATCCTGATGGCGGGGGGGCGGCTGGTGGCCAGCATTCTCGACCGGTTTCCCGCCTTTGTCTACCTGGGGTCGGGCATCCTGGCCTGGGTTGCCGGGGGGATGCTGGTCCACGACAGCTTTGCCCACCAGTACTGGGTCCGGTTTCTGCCCTGGGCCGAATGGGTGGCTCCGGCGGCGGTCACGGCGGGGGTGGTTGTGGGCGGGCTTTTGCTTTTGCGGCCCCGGGATCTAAAGTGGGTGCGCTCCCGCTTTCGCCGCTCGCCTTAAAACATGGCCGGTTTTCCGACCGTTAGGGGCGGCCGGGGGATGGGACGGCGCCGGTTTTTAAGTTCGGTGCTGGTGGGGGGCCTCTTTCTGGCTGGCCTCCGCCTGGGCGAATACGACCGTCTGCTGGACCCCCTCCTGGGCCGGCCGCGGCTTCCGGACCGGCGGCCCCAGCGGGCCCGGTTTTTCACCACCATCGTCCTTTCCCGGCTTATCGACTACCACCGCCGGGCCACTGGCCGCCGACCCCGCCCCGAAGCCGTTCTGGGCCGGCTGCTGGACCTTCCCTTCAAAGGCTACCGTTTTGGGGTGCCCATTGCGGCCGCCGAAGAGGCCGACGGCTTCCGCCAGCCGGATGCCGTCGTCAACGCGGCCTTAAGCCGCGGCAAAGAGGTTTACCTTTCGGTGGGCCTTAAGCTTCCCGGCTACCCCGAGTTTTACCCGCCCCGGGGGCTGGAGCTTCCCAGGTTCGGCCCCTTCCGGCCGGGCCCCGGGGAGACGGAGCGGGTCCTCAGGGCGGTGGAGGCCATCTTAAGGCGCTACGGCAAGGTGGGAAGCTGGGTCTTCGTCGAGAACGAGGCCCTGGACCCGGTGATGTACGACGGCCTCTTTCGCTACCTGCACCCCGATTACCTGGTGGAGGTCTCTAACCACGTCCGCGGCCTCCTGGGCCCGGACCAGCTTCTGGTTTTGACGACCTTTGTGCCCAGCGCCTGGTTTTTGCGCCTGCTGGACCAGCTCAGGGAGACGGTTCCCTGGCGGTTCCTGGCCCGGTGGGCGGTGGGGCCGTGGTGGATGTTCCCGTCCCGCCGGACCCTCTTCGAGGCGGCGGACCTTCTGGGCCTGCACCTTTACAAGAAGGTCGTTCAGCCCACCCTCTGGGGCGAGTTCCCCGTAAACGCCGCCCACCCCCGGGACTACAACACCCTGGATATCCTGCGGTTGGAGATGCAGCGGCGGGGCAAGGGGGTCATCATCTCGGAGCTGCAGGGTTCGCCCTGGGAGCCGGAGGTGTGGGCGAAGTTCCACGCCGGCCACAAGTTTTCTTTTACGCCCGAGGATATCGGCGACCTGGTCCAGGTGGTCTTAAGCCACGGCATCACCCAGATAGGGATGTGGGACGTGGACTTCTGGCTGGCGGCCGAGGCCGCCGGCGACCCCTCCTGGCTTCGGGCCGGCCTTGAGGTTATCGCGGGCTACGCCGAGCCCCCGCCCTCCGCCGCCCGGCCCGACCGTCAGCCCGGGACCACGGACGCCACATCGATCTGAGCCCGCTGGAGCCGGCCCGAGTAGTCGATGTAAACCGTCTTCCACTCGCTGAAGACGTCCAGAACCTGCTCCCCGCCCTCCCGGTGGCCGTTGCCGGTGGCCTTGGTGCCCCCGAAGGGGGTGTGGACCTCGGCCCCGATGGTCCCGGCGTTCACGTAAACGATGCCGGTGTAGCTTTCTTCGATGAACTTAAAGGCTTTGTCGACGTCCCGGGTGTAGATGGAGGCCACCAGGCCGTAGGGGACGTCGTTGTTCACCCGGGCGGCCTCCTCAAGGCTGTCGACGACGATGACCGAAGTCACCGGGCCGAAGATCTCCTCCTGGCAGACCCGCATCTCCGGCCGGCAGTTGCCCAGAACCGTCGGCTTGAAGAAAAAGCCTCTGGCCAGCTCGCCCTCCCGGGCAATCTCGCCCCCGCAGGGGATCTCCGCCCCCTCCTGGCGGGCGACCTCCATGTAGCCGGCGATGCGCCGGAGCTGCTGCTCGTTGATGACCGGGCCCACGTCGGTCTCCGGGTCGAGGCCGTTGCCCAGCCTGAGGCGTCGGGCCCGCTCCACCAGCCGGGCGGTGAGCTCCTCGGCAACCCTCCGCTGGACGATGACCCGGCTGGCCGCCGTGCACCGCTGGCCGGAGGTGCCGAAGGCGCTCCAGACGATGCCGTCGAGGGCCAGGTTAAGGTCGGCATCGTCTAAGACGACGATGGCGTTTTTGCCCCCCATCTCCAGCGAGACCCGCTTGCCCAGCCGGGCGCACTTTTCGGCCACCTCGGTGCCCACCTCGGTGGAGCCCGTAAAGGAGATGAGCCGGACGCCGGGGGCCTCGACCAGGGCCGCCCCGGCCTCCTCCCCAAAGCCCACCACCATGTTGAGCACCCCCGGGGGCAGGCCCGCCTCCACCAGGGTCTTGACGAAGTTGTAGGCCGAAAGGGGCGTATCCTCGGCGGGCTTAAAGACCACGGTGTTGCCGCAGACCAGGGCCGGGACGACCTTCCAGGAGGGTATCGCCATGGGGAAGTTCCAGGGGGTTATGCAGCCCACCACCCCGATGGCCATCCGGACGCACATGGCGAACTTGTCGGGAAGCTCCGCAGGGGTGGTGTAGCCGTGGAGGCGGCGGCCCTCCCCGGCGATAAAGTAGGTCATGTCGATGGCCTCCTGGACGTCCCCCCGGGCCTCGGTGAGGACCTTGCCCATCTCCATGGTCATCTGCCGGGCGAACTCTTCCTTGCGCCTTACCAGAAGCTCCGCCGCCCGGAAGAGGATTTCGGCCCGCCGCGGGGCCGGCACCTTTCGCCAGGAGTCGAAGGCCCGCTGGGCCGCCTCCACCGCCAGGCGCACATCCTCGGGGCCGGAGCGGGGAAAGTAGCCCAGAACCTCGCCGGTGGCCGGGTTGATGTTGGGGTAAGTCCGCTCGGTGACCGAATCCACCCACCGCCCGCCAATGTAGTTTTTATAGACCTGGGCCATCGCCGACCTCCTCCCGCTTAAATCCCGACCAATTTTACCACCGGCCCGGGCTCAGGGCACAGGCCGGCCGGCCAGCACCCCCGTCGGGCGGCCCCCGGCCAGGGCCACCCGGCCGTTAACCAGCACCCATTCGACCCCGACGGCCAGACTCCGGGGATTCTCGTAGGTGGCCGTATCCGTGATGGCCTCCGGGTCGAAGACGGCGATATCCGCAAACTTCCCGGGGGCCAACACCCCCCGGTCCCGCAGGCCGAAGCGGGCGGCGGGCACGGCCGTCATCCGGTTGATGAGCAGTTCCAGGGGAACCCCATACCGGCGGCGGAGGGGGCCGAGGACCCGGGCGAAGCAGCCGTAGGCCCGGGGGTGGGGCCGCTGACCCACCCAGATGGCGTCGCTCCCCACCATGTAGTCGGGCCGGGCAAGCAGGGTCATCACGTCCCGGTCAATCTGCTCCCAGACGGCCGGCTCGGGGGGCAGGCCCCAGAAGCCCACCCGGAACTCCTCCTCCAGCAGGAGGTCGCATAGAAGCTCCGGGACCTCCTTGCCCCGCCGGGCGGCGGCCTCCACGAAGGTGAGGCCCACCAGGTCGGAGTTCTTGGGCAGGTAGCTGAAGACGATTTCGTGCCAGCCCCGGGTGCCCCGGGCCGAGCCCATGTAGGCGTAATCGATTTCCCGGACCAGCCGGCGGCGGGCCTCCGGGTCCCTGAGCCGGGCCAGGAGGGCATCGGGGCCGCCGTCGTGGGCCCAGGGGGGCAGGAACATCACCCCCTGGCTGCTGCCGGTGGGGTAGGGGTAGGTTTCCAGGGTGCAGTCGACCCCTTCGGCCTTGGCCCGGTCGATGGGGGCCACAATCCGCCCCACCTGCCCGGCCGTTAAGGGGCCGGTCCGGAAGTGGGAAAAGTGGACCTTTACCCCCGACCGGCGGCCCACCTCCAGGGCCTCCTCGACGGGGTCGAAAGGCTCGCCCCGGAAGACCGTCCGAAGGTGCACCACGTAGGGCCGGTCGTACCGGGCGGCCACCCGGCAGAGCTCCACCAGCTCGTCGGTGTCGGCCCAGGCGCAAGGGTAGTAGCTTAAACCCGTTGAAAAGCCCACGGCCCCCTCCTCCAGGCCCTGGGCCAGGAGCCGTCGGGCCCGCCCCAGGGCCTCCCCCACCAGAGGAACATCCCGGAAGCCCACCGCCTCCAGGCGGACCGCCCCGTGGGGGACCAGGTAGGCGGTGTTCACGGCCACCGTCCGGTCGAAGCAGGCCCGGAATTCGGCCACGGTGGACCAGGTGTAGGGCAGGTCGGGGTTGCCGTTCAGGCCGGCCAGGTAGCGCCGGTAGGCCCGGAGGTTTTCGGCCGAGAGGGGGGCGTAAGAGAGGCCGTCCTGGCCGAGGATTTCGGTGGTCACCCCCTGCCGGAGGGCGGCCTCGTGGGCCGGGTCGGCCAGGAGCATCAGGTCTGAATGGACGTGGGTGTCGATGAAGCCCGGGCAGACCACCTTACCGGCGGCGTCGACGACGGTGGCGGCCGTCACATCGGGGCCGCCCAGGTCGCCCACCGCCGCGATGCGGTCGCCCACCACCCCGACGTCGGCCCGGAACCCGGGCCGGCCGGTGCCGTCGATAACGGTGCCGTTTTTAATAAGGACGTCGAAGGCGGCCACGGCTATTTCTCCTCGTATTCCCGGAGGGCGTCCTCGTTGGGCTCGAAGCCCAGGCCCGGCCGGTCGGGAAGCTCCACCCAGCCCGCCTCGGGCCGGAAGGTGTCTTTAAAAAGGGCCTCCCCCGCATACCACATGGGGACGTGGAACTCCACCCGCCAGCCGTTGGCCACCGCCGCGTAGAGGTGGGCGTTATGGTGGGGCCAGCCGCCCCCGTTGGCGATTTTTAAGTTAAAGCTGTCGGCCAGGTCGGCGACCTTGCGGCCCTCGGTGTACCCGCCCACATAGCAGACGTTGGGCTGGGCGATATCCACCGCTCCCCCGGCGATGAGGTCCCGGTGGCGCCAGCGGTGCTCCTGCTGCCCGGCGGCGATGGGGATGGTGGTGTGGGCCCGGAGCCGGCGGAGCAGGTTCACGTCGTTGGTGTAAAGGGGCTCTTCAAACCAGCGGATGTTGTAGGGCTCCAGCCGGCGGCAGAGCTCCAGGGCCGAGACGTAGTCGTAAAGGTGGTTGGCGTCGACCATCAGCTCAACCCCATCCCCCACGGCTTCCCGGACGAGCCGGACCCGCTCGGCGTCCTCGGCCACGTTCTCGGCCCCGTCGATGGCCACCACCATCTTGAGGCGGGTGTGCCCCCGGGCTACCCAGTAGCGGGCGGCCTCGACCAGCTGTTCCCGGTCGTATTCCAGGAGGCCGAAGGTGATGTAAGCGGGGACCCGCCTCGAGTGGCCCCCGAGGAGGCGCCAGACCGGCTGATTTAAATACTTGCCCTTGATGTCCCAGAGGGCGATGTCCACGGCGCTCTGGCCGAAGATAACCACCCCGGAGTTGCCCCGGGGGTTAAAGGTGCGGTGGATGAGGGCCGAGAGCCCCTCGGTATCCAGGGGGTCCCGTCCGACCAGAAGGGGGGCCAGCTCCCGGTTTATAAATTCCCGGGTCCCGAACCGGAGCACCCCGCCCGTCATCCCCGTGCCCACGATGCCGGCGTCGGTCTCAACCCGGGCCAGGACCACCTCCCGGTAGATGAGCTGGTCGGTGATGGGGGCCCGGGTGGGGACGCGGTAAGTGGCGGCCGTGACGCGGGTGATGCGCATCTGCTCCTCCTGGTGCAGGGTTTGGTCAGCCGGACCGGATAATTATAAACAGACCCGGCGGGCTTAGAACCGTAGCAGGGCGGCGATGCCGCCGACGGCGTCGAGCTTTTCGCCCCCCTTCCCCCGCACCAGCTCCACCCGGGCCTGCTGCCGGAGCATCGCCCGGATGAGGCTTTCGATCAGGTCGTTTACGTGGAGAAGGGGCTCCCCGCACAGGGGACAGGCGCCCCCGTCGGGCCGGGTGCCGATGAACCCGCAGTTGGGGCACTCATACCCCTCGGGCCGGAAGGTCTCGGTTATGAGCAGGCGCATTATCCGGTTCTCCAGGGCCGCCCGGACCGTATCGTCCAGGCCCACCGTGGCCGGCCCGCCCTTGGCGGCCAGCTCGAGGGTCTGGTCCACCAGGCCGAGCTCTTCTTCCCTTTCGAGGGCCTGCTCCAGCTCGAGGGTCTTGTAAAGAATCTCCTCGGGCGGGGCGATGGTCTGGGCGGTGAAGGTGCCCACCAGCTTCGACTCAAGTTCCTTGGGCAGAAGGTCCACAAAGGTGCTTAAGGCCTCCGTCGGGCCGGCCACCACCAGCCGGTCGAAGGGATGGCGGGCCTCGAAATCCCGAAGCTCCTCCAGGGTGTGCTTTACGTGCCAGACGACGTGGGTCTCGTGGTGGCGCTGGAAGTCGGCCGAGGACCAGCCCCCCTGCTTGTGCTTTTTGACGACCAGGTCGGCGAACTCATCCAGCTCGACGATTTTTGCCAGCTCGACGAAGAAGAGCCTGGCCCGGGCCTTGTCCAGCAAAAGCACCGCGTACCGGTCGTATTCGTCGAGCAGGTCCACCAGCGGCCGGATGTACGGGACCGTGTCGTAGTGGGCCTGGTCCCGGGGCCGGGTGTGGAGGAAGACGACCTCCCAGAAATCCTCGGGAATGCACGAGTAAACCGCCACCCCGAGGCCGTGGGGGGTAAAGTGGCGCTCAAAGTAATCGTCAATTTTTTCGATTTCGGCCTCCAAAAGCCGGCGCTTCTCTTCGGGAACCCGGCGCCGCAGCTCGTCCAAGAGGCTTTTGCGAACCACGTGGTAAGTTCGGTTCTGACTCTCCGGCGGGGAGATGTCGAGGACCAGGCTGAGCACATCGGCCCGCCTGGGCTTAAAGGCGGCGATTCGGTAAACCTGGTCCCGCCCTAGTTCCATCTGCCTCCTCCGGCTGTTTTTTCGGTTTCCTCAGGCCAGGGGCGCGGCCACCGGGGCCTTGCGCAGCACCACCGAGCCGGCCTCCGCATCCACGATGACCGTATCCCCGGGCTGAAATTCCCCGGCCAGGAGCCGCACCGCCAGGGGGTCCAGAACCGTCCGCTGGATGACCCGCTTGAGGGGTCGGGCCCCGAAGTTGGGGTCGAAGCCCAGCTCGGCCAGCAGGTCCCGGGCCGCGTCCGTAACCTCCAGGTTGACCTTCTGCTCGGCAAGCCGCTCCCGAACCTGCCGCATCTGGATGTCCACGATCTGCCGCAGGTCTTCCCGGTCCAGCGGCCTGAAGACGATGATTTCGTCGATCCGGTTAAGGAACTCCGGCCGGAAGTGGGCCCGGACGGTGTTGAGCACCAGCTGCCGGACGTCTTCCAGGCTCAGGCCCGGCTCGCTGAACCAGTGGCTGCCCAGGTTGCTGGTCATGATGATGACGGTGTTCCGGAAGTTTACGGTGTGTCCGTGGCCGTCGGTGAGCCGGCCGTCGTCCAGGATCTGCAGTAAGACATTAAGCACGTCGGGGTGGGCCTTTTCGACCTCGTCGAAGAGGACGACGGCGTAGGGCCGCCGGCGGACCGCCTCGGTGAGCTGGCCCCCCTCCTCGTAGCCGACGTAGCCGGGCGGGGCCCCGATGAGCCGGGCCACGGTGTGCTTCTCCATATACTCCGACATATCTAGCCGAATCATCGCCTGCTCGTCGTCGAAGAGGAACTCGGCCAGGGCCCGGGCCGTCTCGGTCTTACCCACCCCCGTGGGGCCGAGGAACAAGAAGCTGCCCAGCGGCCGGCGGGGGTCCTGGATGCCGGCCCGGGCCCGGCGGATGGCGTTGGCCACCGCGCTGAGGGCGTGGTCCTGGCCCACCACCCGCTGCCGGAGCCGCTCCTCCATCCGGAGGAGCTTCTCCCGCTCGCTCTCCAGCAGCCGGCTCACCGGGATGCCCGTCCAGCGGCTTACGATTTCGGCGATATCCTCCTCGTCGACTTCTTCTTTAACGAGCCGCCGCGGCCCGAGGGCTGCCAGCTGCTGTTCAGCCTCCCGGAGTCGGCGCTCCAGCTCGACCAGCACCCCGTACTGGAGCTGGGCCGCCCGGTTCCAGTCGCCGGCGAGCTGGGCCTGCTCCAGCTGGTGCCGGGCGGCCTCAAGCTCTTCTTTAAGCTGGCGGATCTGCTGGATGAGCTCCCGCTCCCGTTCCCACTCGAGCTTAAGCCGGTTGAATTCTTCCTTGAGGTTGCTCAGCTCCTGCTCGATCTTTGCCAGCCGCTCCCGGGAGGCCGGGTCCGTCTCCCGCTTGAGGCCCTCCCGCTCGACTTCTAGCTGGATAATCCGGCGCTGGAGCTCGTCCAGCTCGGCCGGCATCGACTCCATCTCCATCCGGAGCTTGGCCGCCGCCTCGTCCACCAGGTCGATGGCCTTGTCCGGCAGGAAGCGGCCGGTGATGTAGCGGTGGGCCAGCTGGGCGGCGGCCACCAAAGCCGAGTCCTTGATGCGCACCCCGTGGTGGACCTCGTAGCGCTCCTTAAGGCCCCGCAGGATGCTGATGGTCTCCTCGACGGTGGGCTCCTCCACCAGGATGGGCTGGAAGCGGCGCTCCAGGGCGGGGTCCTTCTCAATGTGCTTGCGGTACTCGTCGATGGTGGTGGCCCCGACGGTGCGGAGCTCGCCCCGGGCCAGCATCGGCTTGAGCATGTTGCTGGCGTCGATGGCCCCCTCGGCCGCGCCGGCCCCCACCACGGTGTGGAGCTCGTCGATAAAGAGGATGATCTCCCCCTGGGATTCCTGAATCTCCCGAATGACGGCCTTAAGGCGCTCCTCGAATTCGCCCCGGTAGCGGGCCCCGGCGATGAGGGCGCCCATATCCAGCTGGACGATCCGCTTGTTTTTAAGGCCCTCGGGGACGTCGTTGCGGACGATCCGCTGGGCCAGGCCCTCGACGATGGCCGTCTTGCCCACCCCGGGCTCGCCGATGAGGACCGGGTTGTTCTTGGTCCGGCGCAGGAGCACCTGGATCACCCGCCGGATCTCCTCATCCCGGCCGATGACCGGGTCCAGCTTGCCCTGCCGGGCAAGCTCGGTAATATCCCGGCCGTAGCGCTGAAGGGCCTCGTAGGTACTTTCGGGATGGGGGGAGGTGACCCGCTGGGCGCCCCGGACTTGGGTGAGCACCTGGTAGATGCGGTCCCGGGTGATGCCGAAGCCCTGGAGGATCCGCAGGGCCGGGCCGCCCACGGCGGGGTCGGCCATGGCGATGAAAAGGTGCTCGGTGCTGATATAGTCGTCCCGCAGCCGGCCGGCCTCCTCCTGGGCCAGGTCCAGCACCCGCTTCAGCCGGGGCGACACGTAAACCTGGGCGGGCGGCGTCTGCAGCCGGGGGAAGAGCCTTAAGGCGCCCTCCACCGAATCCCGCAGGCGGCTTAAGTCGATACCCAGGCGCTCGACGATCCGGGGTACAACCCCGTCCGCCTGGTCGAGCAGGGCCAGCAGCAGGTGCTCGGGCTCTACCTGCTGGTGCTGACGCCTTTCGGCCTCACTCTGGGCCCCGAAGAGGGCCTGTTGGGCTTTTTCGGTGTAGCGGCTCAGGTCCATATCACCTCAACCCCCATCCTTTGGACTTCGGTTAAACTATACCACCCGGTTTCTTAGCAACCCGCTAAGAGGTGTCTAAGAATCGTCTTAACGGGCGAGGCCAACGACCCCCTCGGCCGCAAGCCTTTCGACTTCGGCGGGGGCGAGGCCGGCCAGGCCGGTGAGGACTTCCAGGGTGTGCTCCCCAAGGAGGGGGGCCGGCCGTTCCACCCGGGCGGGCGTCCGGGAGAACCTGGGGGGTGGGGCCGGGACCTTAAGGGAGCCTTCCCGGCCGCCGGGCAGGGGCAGCTCCAGGATCGAGCCCCGGGCCTGAACGTGGGAGTCGGCCAGAATCCGGTCGATGGTGTTGACCGGCGCAACGAAGGCGACCTCCTCTTCCAGCTCCGAAAGCCATTCGGCCGTGGTCTTCTGCCGGAATACCTCCTCGAGGATGGGCTCGAGTTCGGCGTGGTGTTCGGTGCGGGACTCGTTGGTCTGGAACCGCTCGTCGAACATCAGGTCCGGCCGGCCGAGCTTGGCGCAGAAGAGCTGCCAGTCCCGGACCCCGGCTACGACGACGTAGCCGTCCTTGGTGGGAAAAGCCTGGAACGGGGTGATGAGGGGGTGGCGGCTGCCCAGGGGGCCCGGCACCTCCCCCGTGGCGGCGTAGCGGACGATGGGGTTTTCTAAAAGGGCCAGCACCGCGTCCAGCATCCCCACGTCCACGTGCTGGCCCCGGCCGGTGCGGTGGCGGGCCTCCAGGGCGGCCAGGATGCCGACGGCCGCAAAGATTCCCCCGGCCAGGTCGGCCAGGGAAATCCCAACCCGAACCGGCCGTCCTCCCGGCTCGCCGGTGATGCTCATCAGGCCCGAGAGCCCCTGGATGATGACGTCGACGGCGTGCCGGTCCCGGTACGGCCCCGTCTGGCCGAAGCCGGAGAGGGAGGCGTAAATCAGGCGGGGATTTAAGGGCTCAAGGTCGGCGTAGCCGAGGCCCAGCCGGTCCATGGTGCCCGGGGTGAAGTTTTCGGCCAGGATATCCACCTTGGGCACCAGCCGTCGGACGATATCGGCCCCGGCGGGGTGTTTTAAGTTAAGGGTTAAGCTCTTTTTGCCCCGGTTGATGCTGAAAAAATAGGTGCTTATGCCCTGAATGTAGGGGCCGGCCCCCCGCTCCTCCTCGGTAATGCCCACCGGCTCGACCTTGATGACTTCGGCCCCCAGGTCAGCCAAAATCATGGTGCAGAAGGGGCCGGCCAGCTTCCAGGTAAAATCGAGGACCCGCAGACCTTCCAGGGGACCCGGCATAAACAGACCCTCCCGTTGTTATGATGCCAGAGTCCGGGCCCACCGGCCAAGGCCGGTGGCCGGGTTTATAATTTAACAATTGAAGCGCCGTTGACAATGGACGAGGAACGGAGTCGGCAAGAGCCGGTCAAGATACCCTCCCCCGACCTGGAGCAGCGGGAGCTGGTGACGGGCCGACGGCCGGGCACCCGCTACGTGCGGATCGTCCGCCCCTTCGCCCACGAGTTCCGCCGACGGGCCCCGGGCGAGCTGGTGGCCACCGAGCGGGTTTTGGCCCCCAGGTCGACCCTGGGCAAGGTCTTCGAGGCGGTCCGGCGGGTCCTCCTCGGGCGGCGGCTGGCCACCGAGATGGAGCTTTCGGAGCGGGTAGGCAAGCTAAAAGGGCTCGCCATTCTGGCTTCGGACAACGTTTCGTCCTCGGCCTACGCCACCGAGGAGATCATGCGGGTGCTGGTCACCGCCGGGGTCGCCGCCCTGGCCCTGACGGTGCCCATCTCGGCCGCCATTGCGGCCCTGGTGGTCATCGTCGTCCTGAGCTACCTTCAGGTCATCCGGGCCTACCCGGCCGGTGGGGGAAGCTACCACGTGGCCTACGAGAACCTGGGGACTCTGGCCGGCCTCACCGCCGCGGCGGCCCTCCTGATGGACTATATTCTGACGGTGGCGGTTTCGACCGCCGCCGGGGTTGCGGCCATAACCTCGGCTTTCCCCGAGCTTTTTAGATACCGGGTCGGGCTGACCGTATTTTTAATCGGCTTTATTACGGTCATAAATCTGCGGGGCGTTCGGGAGTCCGGCTCCATCTTTGCGGCCCCCACGTATCTTTATGTCCTGGGCCTTTTCGGCCTCTTCGGCGTCGGCCTCTGGCGGCTGGCGACGGGGGACGTCCCGGTTTACACGCCCCCGCCCGAGTGGCTCGAAGCCTACCACCCGGAGCCCCTCACCCTTCTGCTGGTCCTACGGGCCTTCTCCTCCGGGGCGGTTGCCCTGACCGGCATCGAGGCGGTGTCCAACAGTGTGCAGATTTTTAAGCCGCCCGAGGTTCGCAACGCCCAACTGGTCCTTATCAGTATGGGCAGCCTCTTTATAACCATTTTCCTGGGCATAAGCCTCTTTTCGGCCTACCTGGGGGTGATCCCGGACCCCCACGAGGTCCAGACGGTGCTCAGCCAGATCGCCCGGAGCCTGGTTGGGGAAAGCCCCTTTTACTACTACCTGCAGTTTGCCACCGCGGTCATCTTAATCCTGGCGGCAAACACCGCCTTTAACGGCTTCCCCAGGCTGGCCAGCATCCTGGCCCGGGACCGGTTCTTGCCGACCCAGTTCCAGTATCGGGGCGACCGGCTGGCCTACAGCACCGGGGTCGTCGTCCTGGCCGTCGTCTCCAGTCTGCTGGTGGCCGCCTACCAGGCCAGCGTCACCGGCCTGATACCCCTCTACACGGTGGGGGTCTTCCTGGCCTTTACCCTGAGTCAGCTGGGGCTGGTCCGCCGCTGGTACCGGCTCCGGGACGAGGAGCCGGGCTGGGGCTGGCGGGCGGCCCTTAACGCCCTCGGGGCCCTGGCCACCGGCACGGTCCTGGTGGTGGTCGGGGTTTCGAAGTTTGCCCTGGGCGCCTGGATGGTAATCGTCCTGATTCCGATTCTTATCGGCCTGATGTGGTCCATCCACCGCCACTACCGGTTCGTGGAGGACCTGCTCACCCTGGACCGGCTGGATGTGAGGCTCAGGCCGGAGCGGCCGCCCCTGGTGGTGGTCCCCATCGCCCGCCTGGACCGGCAGGCCCTGCGGGCCCTTGCCTTTGCCCGGTCGATTTCCCCCGAGGTGGTGGCGGTCCACGTCACCGACGACGTCCGGGAAGCCGAAGGGCTCCGCCGCCGCTGGGAGCAGCTGGGCCTGGGCATTCCCCTGGAGGTCGTCCATTCACCCTACCGGGCCCTCATCGAGCCCCTGCTGGCCTACATCGACGCCCTGGACAAGCTGGACCCCGGCCGGCCGATAACGGTGGTCCTCTCCGAGTACGTGCCCAAGCACTTCTGGGAGCTCTTCCTGCACAACCAGACGGCCCTGCGGCTCAGGCTCCGCCTCTTCTTCCGGCCCAACACCATCGTCATCGATGTGCCGTATCACCTGGAATACAGCCTTGAGGAGCTTGGGGCCGAGGGGAAAGGGTCCGCCCGATGAGGCGGCTTAAAGTTAACACCACCCGCCGGCGGGAAGTCCTGGACCTCACCGACCGGGTGAACGCCCTGCTGGCAGAGGCCGGTTTTAAAGCCGGCCTCTGCCACCTGCTACTACTTCACACCACCGCGGCCCTCACCCTGGCCGACCTGGACCCCGGCACCGACCTGGATATGCTGGATGCCTTCACCGAGATGGTGCCTAAGCTCCGGTACCGCCACCCCCACAACCCCGCCCACGTGCCCAACCACATCCTCTCGGCCCTCATCGGCACCTCCCTGGCCCTGCCCGTATCCGACGGCCGCCTGGTCCTGGGTACCTGGCAGCGGGTGGTGCTGGTGGAGTTTGAGGGGCCCCGGCCGCGGGAGGTGGCGGTGACCCTCCTGCCGGCGGCATTGTAGGGGGGCGGCCGGTTGTGGTAAACTGCTCTCTGGACAGTGCCTGAATCGGCCATGGAAACCCTGACCCCGAAAGAGATCGTCCGGCAGCTTGATAAATACATAATCGGTCAGGAGGCGGCCAAAAGGGCGGTTGCCATCGCCCTGCGCAACCGGTACCGGCGCCGGATGCTCCCCCCCGAGCTTGCCCGGGACATTCTGCCCAAAAACATCCTGATGATCGGCCCCACCGGCGTCGGCAAGACGGAGATTGCGCGGCGGGTGGCCCAGCTTATCGGGGCCCCCTTTGTTAAGGTCGAGGCGACCCGCTTTACCGAGGTCGGCTACGTCGGCCGGGACGTGGAATCCATCATCCACGAGCTAGTCGACGCGAGCGTGGGGATGGTCTACGAGGAGCGGCTGCGGGAGGTGCAGTCGAAGGCCGAATCTCTGGCCAACGAACGGCTGGTAAATTACATCTACCAGCAGCTCATTGCCGGCCCGAAGCGGGCCCGGGCCAAGGGGCGGCTCCGGAGCCCGCTCCTGTCCCTGGAGCTTTTGGACGACCCCGACCTGGTCAAGTCCGATAAGGCCCGGATGCGGGCGGTGCGCAAGCGGGTGGCCGACCTGGTGAAGGCCCGGGCCCTGGACGACCACATCATCGAGATCGAGGTCGGCGACTACGACCGCTACAACCTGGAGTTCGGCCCCGGGGTCTCGGTGGACGAACTTCGGGAGTCCTTCGCCGACTTCATCGAGCAGTATGAAGATTACAGCCGGCGGCGCCGGGCCCGCCGGGTCTCCGTCCGGGAGGCCCGTCGGATCCTGACCCGGGAGGAGGCCTCCAAGCTCATCAACGTCGACGAGGTTATCGAGGAGGGCGTGCGCCGGGCGGAGGAGCTGGGGGTTGTCTTTATCGACGAGATCGACAAGATCGCCGGCCCCGAGGTGGAGGTGGGGCCGGACGTCTCCGGCGAAGGGGTTCAGCGGGACCTGCTGCCCATTGTGGAGGGCTGCACCGTCCTCACCCGCTACGGCCCGGTCCGCACCGACCACATCCTGTTCATTGCCGCCGGGGCCTTCTACGACCGGCGGCCGTCGGACCTGATCCCGGAGCTTCAGGGCCGCTTCCCCCTGCGGGTGGAGCTTCACCCCCTGGGCGAAGAGGAGTTCCGGCGGATCCTGGTCGAGCCGGAAAACTCCCTGGTCAAACAGTACCAGGCCCTGCTGGCCACCGAGGGGGTGGAGCTGGAGTTCACCGAGGACGCCATCGCCGAGCTGGCCCGGACGGCCGCCCGTCTGAACGAGCGGTATGAGAACATCGGCGCCCGCCGCCTTTACACGGTGATGGAGGCCGTTCTGGAGGAGATAAGCTTCAGCGCCCCCGAGCGGCGGGGCGAGCGGGTGCTCATCGACGCCGAGTACGTGCGCAGCCGGCTCGCCGGTCTGCTGGCGAACGAAGACCTAAGCCGCTATATTCTCTAAAAGGGCGAAAGCCCCGTTCGGCAAAACGCACGCCCCCCGACTGCCCCGGCCGTGCCCGCCGAGGGGTCCCGGGGCAGGAAGACGGGGGCGGAGGACTAACGGAAGGAGGTTCGTAAAAAATGACAGCCCAGACTGCCCAGCAACTCGTTCCGATGAAGGCGCTGCTGGAGGCCGGGGTCCACTTCGGCCATCAGACCCGCCGGTGGAACCCCAAGATGCGCCCGTATATCTTCACCGAGCGCAACGGCATCCACATCATCGACCTCCAGCAGACCCTCATTAAACTCGAGGAGGCTTACAACTTCGTCCGGGACCTGGTGGCCCGGGGCGGCACCATCCTCTTCGTGGGGACGAAAAAGCAGGCCCAGGATACCATCGAACAGGAGGCCAAGCGGTGCGGGATGTTCTACATCAACCACCGCTGGCCCGGGGGGATGCTCACCAACTGGGCCACCATCCAGAGGCGGATCGACTACCTGGCCCGCCTTGAGGACCGGAAGGCCAAGGGCGAGTTCCACTATCTGCCCACCAAGGAGCGGCAGAAGCTGGAAAAGGAGCTCTTTAAGCTCAACCGGATGTTCGGCGGGGTCCGGGAGATGCGGGAGCTGCCGGACGCCCTCTTCATCGTCGACCCGACCCGGGAGCATATCGCCGTCCGGGAGGCCCGAAGGCTCGGGATCCCCATCGTGGCCATCTGCGACACCAACTGCGACCCGGACCTTATCGACTACCCGATTCCGGCCAACGACGACGCCATCCGGTCCATCCGGCTGATAACCCAGAAGGTCGCCGACGCTGTCATCGAAGGCCGCCGGCTCTACGAGGCCCGGGTCGCCTCCGAGGAGGCCGAGTTCGAAACCGCCTTCGACCAGCCCATGACCTACACCGCCGAGCCGACCGAAGAAGGGGAAGAATAATGGAGATTTCTAACGTGAAGGTTGATATAAGCAAGCTAAAAGAACTGCGGGAGCGGACCGGCGCCGGGGTTATGGAGTGCCGGGAGGCCCTCATCCGGGCCGACGGGGACATCGACCGGGCCATCGAGATCCTGCGGGAGCGGGGGGTTCAGATCGCCGAAAAGAAGGCCGCCCGGGTGGCCAGCCAGGGCCTCATCGACGCCTACATCCACGCCGGCGGCCGGATCGGGGCGATGGTTGAGGTCAACTGCGAGACCGACTTTGTGGCCCGGCTGGACGAATTTAAGACCCTGGTTCGGGAGGTGGCCATGCAGGTGGCGGCCATGGGGCCTAAGTACGTTTCGGCCGAGGAGCTGCCCCCGGACAGCGACGAGGCCCCCGAAGAGGTCTGCCTGCTGGAACAGCCCTACATCCGGGACCCCTCCCGGAAGGTGAAAGACCTGGTCACCGAGCTTATCGCCAAGACGGGCGAAAACATTAAAATCAGGCGGTTCTGTCGGTATGAGCTTGGGGGAGTCTGAAAAGGCCCAGGCCGTCCGGAGTTTTCCGGCGGCCGGCTTAAAACCCAGGTACCGGCGGGTTCTCCTCAAGCTGAGCGGGGAGGCCCTGATGGGCGACCTGCCTTTCGGGGTCGACCCCGAGACCATCCGGTCCATCACCGCCCAGCTCAAGCGGGTGCACGACCTCGGGGTCGAGGTGGCCATCGTCGTCGGCGGGGGGAACTTCTGGCGGGGCTCCGAGGCCAGCCGGCTCCTCGGGATGGACCAGGCGACGGCCGATTACGCCGGCATGCTGGCCACCGTCATCAACGCCCTGGTCCTGCAGGATGCCCTGGAGAAGGACGGGGTCCACACCCGGGTTCAGAGCGCCCTGGACATCCACAAGGTGGCCGAACCGTACATTCGGCGGCGGGCGATCCGGCACCTGGAAAAGGGCCGGGTCGTCATCTTTGCGGCCGGGACCGGCAACCCCTTTATGACCACCGACACGGCCGCCGCCCTGCGGGCCCTGGAGATCGGGGCCGAGGTGCTGCTGATGGCCAAGAACCGGGTGGACGGCATCTACGAAGATGACCCCCGCCGCAACCCCGCCGCCCGCAAGTTTGACCATCTTTCGTACATCGACGCCCTTAACCTGCGCCTCCAGGTGATGGACAGCACCGCCCTCTCCCTCTGCATGGAGAACCGGCTGCCCATCGTCGTCTTCAACCTTCAGCAGCCGGGCAACATCGAGCGGGTGGTCATGGGGGAGCCCATCGGGACGCTGGTTTCCTAGCTGGGGGTGTTCGGCGTTGGTCGAGGATGTCTTAAAAGAGGCCGAGGCCAAGATGCAGAAGGCCGTCGAGGCTGCCCGCCGGGAGCTGGTGGGCATCCGCACCGGCCGGGCATCGCCCGCCCTGGTGGAACGCCTGCCCGTGGACTACTACGGACAGCCCACCCCCCTCATGCAGCTTTCGACCATTACGGCCCCGGAACCCCGCCTGCTGGTGATCCAGCCCTTCGACCCCAACGCCATCCCCATGATCGAGAAGGCCATAATGAAGTCGGAGCTGGGCCTTAATCCGAGCAACGACGGCCGGGTGATCCGGGTCGTGCTGCCCCAGCTGACGGAGGAGCGGCGGCGGGAGCTGGTCAGGCTGGTCCACCGCAAGGTGGAGGAGTTCCGGGTGGCCATCCGAAACGTCCGGCGGGAGGCCCTCGAGGACCTGCGGGAGCTGGAAAAAGAAAAGCTCATCTCCCAGGACGACCACCGGCGGGCCCAGGAGCGCCTTCAGAAGCTTACGGACAAATACATCGGCCTCCTCGACGCCCTCGAAAAGGAAAAAGAGAAAGAGATCCTCGAAGAATGATCGGGCGGCAGGTGCGAACCCAGGCCCTGGAGCGGCCGGCACCGGCCCGCATCCCGGCCCACGTGGCCATCATCATGGACGGCAACGGCCGGTGGGCCCTGCGCCGGGGCCTGCCCCGGCTGGCGGGGCACCGGGCCGGGACCGAAAACATCCGTCGGGTCATCGAGTGCTTCGCCCGCCACGGGGTTAAATATCTTACCCTTTACGCCTTTTCAACGGAGAACTGGTCCCGGCCGGAGGAAGAGGTTCAGGGCCTGATGGAAATCTTAAAAGAGGTGCTGGACCGGGAGGTCGAAAACCTCCACCGGCAGGGGGCCCGGCTCCTGCACATCGGCAACTTGGAGGTCTTAGACCCGGACCTTCAGGCGGCCGTCCGCCGGGCCATCCACCTGACCAGGGCTAACGACCGGATCACCGTGGCGGTGGCCTTTAATTACGGCGGCCGGGCCGAGATTTTAGAGGCCGTCCGCCGGATCATCGCCGCCGGGGTGAGGCCCGAAGAGGTGACCGAGGAGCTTTTTGCCCGCTACCTTCACACCGCCGGCCTGCCCGACCCCGACCTGATCATCCGGACGGCCGGGGAACAGCGGCTGAGCAATTTTCTCATCTGGCAGGCCGCCTACGCCGAGTATTATTTCACCCCCGTCCTCTGGCCCGACTTCGACGAGGCCGAGGTTGCCCGGGCCCTGGAAGCCTACGCCCGCCGGGAGCGGCGCTTCGGCGGCCTCGCCCCCCGCTGAGGCTAGCCGGGGACCCGGCCCAGCCGGCTCAGGCCGAAAAACCCGACGTCGTGGCGGCTCCGGCCTTCGGTAACCAGGTCGGCGGCAACCTCCCCGATGACCGGCCCGAACTTGAACCCGTGGCCCGAGCAGGGGCTCAGGATGAGCACCTGGGGGTAGCCCGGGTAAAAGTCGATTAAAAAGTGGCGGTCGGGGGCGTTGGTGTAGAGGCAGACGGCCGCCAGCTGAAGGGGACCGTCGGCGTCGGGCAGGTAGCGCCGAAGCAGTTCCCGGACGGCCTCGACCTCGGGCTCGCTGACCTCCCGGTCGACGGAGTCGGGGTCGACGGTTTCGCCCCCGTGGTGGCGGGCGCTTTTTACCCCCTCGCCCAGGTCGGGAATGCCGTAAAAATGGGCCCCGGGGGCATATTCGACGATGAAGACGGGCAGCCGCCCCGGCCGGAACAGTTCCGGGTTTGCCCGGGGCCAAAACCAGAGCATCACCTGGCGCTCGACCTGGAGGGGCAGGCCAGGCAGGAGCTTGGGGGCCCAGGGCCCAGCGGCAACCACCAGCCGCCCGGCCCGGTACTCGGCCCCGGCCGACCGGACCCGCACCCCGGAGCCGTCGGCCGCCCAGGAAAGGACCCTTTCGCCGAACTTGAAGCGGGCCCCGTGCCGCCGGGCGAGGCCGAGCAGGGTGTCGACGGCGGCCTCCGGGAAGAGCACCCCGGCCCGGGGCTCCCAGACCCCCACCATATCGGGGTCGGGACGCAGGGCCGGGAAGCGGGCCCGGACCTCCTCGGCCGAAAGGGTTTCGTGGGTCAGGCCGTGGGTGCGGGCGCTTAAGAGACTGCCCGAAACCAGCTCCCCGTCGGGCGGGCCGAGGTTAAGGCCGCCCGTCTGCAAAAAGAGCCGGCGGCCCGATTCGGCCTCCAGTTCGGCCCAGAGCTCGTAGGCCCGGCGGACCAGGGGCACGTAAACCGGGTGCTCGTAGTAGGCCTCCCGGATGATGCGGGAGCGGCCGTGGGAGGAGCCCGCCCAGTGGGGCGGCCTGAGCAGGTCGAGGCCCAGCACCCTTACGCCCCGCCGGCCCAGGTGGTAGGCCGTGGCGCTCCCCATAATCCCCAGCCCAACGACGATCACGTCAAAGCTCCCGTTCATCGGAGGACCCTCCCCCTCAATAGGCCAGGCCGAGGCGTCCCACCAGCCGGTCCAGTTCGGCCCACGTTTCGGGGTCGGGGAGCTGGGCCGGCCGGCGGAGGCGGGCCGACCTTATCGCCCCCCGCCGCCGGAGGATCTCTTTGCGGATGGCCAGGCCGATGCCGGGCTGGGCCTCAAACTTGATCAGCGGAAGGTATTTATAAAACGCAGCTTCGGCCCCATCCCGGTCCCCCTCCTGGAAGCGGCGGTAAATTTCGACCAGGATTTCCGGAAACCCGAAGCCGGTCATTATCCCCCGGGCGCCCCGGCACAGCTCCTCGTAAAAATAGAGGCCCCCAAGGCCCCCGAAAAGGCCGAGCCGGTCGGCCGAGAGCTTCCGGATGGCGGTGAACTTGGGCGGGGTCGGCTGGGCCTCCACCTTGGCGTAGGCCACGCCGGGGATTTCGGCCAGCCGGGCGATGAGGGCGGCGGGCATGTTCACCCCGGTCGTCGCGGGCTCATCCTGGACCACGATGGGGATGTTTACCGCCTCGGCAATGGTTTTGTAATACTCGTAGATTCCGTCGGGGTCGGGCCGGATGACGTACGGGGGCATGACCAGCAGGGCATCGGCCCCGGCGGCCTCGGCCGCCCGGCTCAATTCCACCGCCACCTCAAACCCCGAATGGCCCGTCCCAACCACCACCGGCACCCGCCCCCGGGCCTGGTCGACGACCACCTCCACCACCCGCTGCCGCTCCGCATCCGAGAGCTTGTGGACCTCCCCGGCGATCCCCAGGACCGTCAGGCCGTGGCACCCCCGCTCGATAAAGAATTCGACCAGGCTCCGGAGACTGCCCTCGTCGAGGCGGCCGTCGTCGTCAAAAGGTGTGGCCAGGATGGGAAGCACCCCGGCCAGGCCGTTACCCATGTTCACCCTGTGACCTCCTGCCGGAAGTCCGGGCCCCGCCCATAAGGTGGAGCCAGGCGTAAAGCAGGCCTTCCCTGGCGAGTAATTCCTCCAGGGCAAGCAAGGTTGCCCGGCGCCGCCGGCGGGCCAGGACCAGCCGCTTAAGCTCGCCCAGGGCGACGGTGCCGTCCGGGCGACGAACCGCCTTAAGGAGCCTTTCGGCCTCGGTCACGGCCCGTCCCACCAGGGATAAGACGGGGGCGAAAGGCCGTCGGCCGTCCGGCCGGCCCAATCGTAATCCTTCATCCGGGGCCACATTCGCTCCCCCGCCGCCTGAAGCCTTGCGGTCAGGGTCCGCTCATCGGGGGCCCGCAGAACCCGCCGGTTCGCCATCACAATTTCCCCGTCGATGATAACCGTTTCGACGTCGTGGGCTTCGGCATTGTAAACGATGTTTTTAATCGGGTCCCGAACCGGGGCCATCGTGATGGTGCCGGCGTCCCAGATGACCAGGTCGGCCCGGGCCCCCGGCGCAATCCGGCCCAGGTCGGCCCGGCCCAGCGCCCTGGCCCCGCCCAGGGTCGCCGCGTCGAAGACCTCGGCCGCCGTCGCCACGTTGGCGTTTCGCTCGACAAGCTTGCCGACGCAGGCCGCCCAGCGCATCGCGTTAATCATAGACTGGGGGCAGGTGTCCGTTCCCAGGGAGATGTTGATGCCGGCCTTAAGATAGCGGGTAAAGGACTCCAGGGCGATGCCCCGCCGGTAAAAGACCCAGGGGGAGTGGGCAACGGACACGCCGGTTTCGGCCATAATCCCGATATCCCCCGGCGGGTAGTTGGCCCAGGAGCTTCCCCCGATAATAATGGCGTGGCCGAGGATGACCTCCGGCCCGAGAAAGCCGAGGTCCCGAAGCCAGGCGATGGGCGTTTTGCCGTGGCGCCGGAGGACCACCTGAAACTCGACGACCGACTGGGCCACGTGAATGGTCACCGGCAGCCGGCGCTCGACGGCCACCCGGCGGGTTTCCCGCAGCAGCGCCTCGGAGCAGGTATCTGCCTGGCCCGGGGAAAGGAGCCCCCGGATGCGGCCGTTCGCCCGGCCATCCCAGCGGTCGATGACCTCCAGGGCCCGGCGCAGGCCGGCCAACCCGCCCCCTTCATCCCACTGGTAGAGAACCTGCCTGCCGTCGGGGGTGTACCAGCGGCCAGAGCGGTAGAAGGGGCCGATGTAAACCCGGAGGCCGACCCGCTCAGCCTGCTCGGCGACGTACTCGGTATGGGCGCCGAGTTCGCAAACGGTGGTGCAGCCGGTCCGGATGAGCTCCACCAGGGAGAAGTCGACACAGGCCCGGCTGGCCTCCTCGTCCTGGGCGGCCTCCCGGACCGGCAGGTACTCGTAGAGGCCCGACATGTAAAACTGGGGGGAGCCCCGGTCCTCGATAAAGGACTTATCCAGGGGCGACCCGGCCAGGTGGGCGTGGGTGGAGATGAGGCCGGGGGTGACGATTTTCCCGGCGGCGTCCATGACCCGGTCGACCCGGCCGTCGAAGCGGCGGCCGACGTGGATAATCGTATCGCCCTCGTAGACGACCACCCCGTCCCGGAGGAGCCGGTGCCGGCGGCCGTCGAAGGCCACCACCCAGGAAGCCTTTATAAGGGTTCGGTCAGCCATCCGGTTAAAATCGGGCGGAAACCCTGGTGCCTGTGCCGGCCGCCCGGCCCGGCCGATATAAAATACCGGAGAAGGAGGCGGCCGTGCCCGTGGACCCGAGCATCCTGGTAGCCGTCGGCCTGCTCATTGCCCTCTTCTGCTTTTCGGCGGGCAGGCCCAGGTCCCGTTAAACCAGCCGGAGGCGGCGGAACGCCTCGGCGTAGGGCATGCCCGCCAGCTTGCCCACCTCCTCGGCCCAGCGGGTGACGAATTCGTGGACCGGCCGCTCCCCGATCTGACTCCGGTGGGCCCGAAGGGCCCGAATCTTGAGCTCGAGGGTTTCGGAGACGTCGACGAAAAAGTTCGGCTCCCGGGGGCCCGAAAGGTAGACCTCTTCAACGGTGTGGACGTCGAGGCCCTGCTTTAAAAGCTCGGGAAAGCTGGGACGGTTGCGGGCGGCGGGGAAGACCGCCGCCAGAACCGCCTCCCCGGCGGCGATGTGGTCGGGGTGGTTGATGTACCGGTCGGCCAGGTAGCGGGCGGTGGGGTCGGGGCAGACCACCCACTGGGGCCGGTAAAGGCGGATGATTTTAACCAGCTCCCGCCGGAGCTCGATGGTGGGCTGAAGAACCCCGTCTTCATAGCCCAGAAAAAGCACCTCTTTGACCCCGAGGATGCGGGCCGCCTCCCGCTGCTCCTCGACCCGGAGGCGGGCAAGCCTTTCGCCCGCCAGCTCCAGGTCCTCGGTGCCCTTGCTGCCGTCGGTGATGATTACGTACATCACCTCCCGGCCTTCCCGGGCCCACCGGGCAAAGGTCCCGCCGGCCCCAAATTCGGGGTCGTCGGGGTGGGCGAAGATTCCCATAACGTCGACCATGCAACCCCTCGCGTTCGGACTTTCGCCCCCCATTATAACCCATCGGACCCGGGCGGTGACCCTAAGTTCGCCAGGCAGCCAGCACCCCGTCCCGGACCGGGATAATGCTGGCCACAAAGTCGGGGTCGGCAAAGACCAGGCGGGTAAGCTCCCGGACGCCCCGGGTTGCGGGGTCGTCGGCCTGCTCATCCCAGACCCGGCCCGACCAGAAGATGTTGTCCACCAGCATCAGGCCGCCCCGCCGGAGGTGCCTTTTGATGACGGGCAGCGCCTGGGGGTAGGCCGGCTTGTCGATGTCGTTAAAAACCAGGTCGAACTCGCCGGGGGTGCGCTCAAGCTCGGCCACGGCCTCGGCAACCCGGAACCGGACCAGGTCGATGAGGCCCAGCCGGCCGAGGTAGTCCCGGGCCTGGCGGGAAAGCTCCTCATCCCAGACCACGTGGTAGACCTCCCCACCCCCGTTGTCCCGGACGGCCAGGGCCAGCCAGGCGGTGGAGTAGCCGTAGCCGGAGCCCAGCTCGAACACCCGCCGGGCGCCGCTCAGGCGGCCGAGCAGGTAAAAGAGCCGGCCGACCACCGGGCCGATGATGGGGAATCCGGTCCGGCGGGCCCGCTCCTCCATCTCCTGTAGGACCGGGTGGCGGGGCGGGACCAGGGCCTCCAGGTAGGCCACAAGCCGGGGGTTATATAGCTCTTCCATCGGTGTCCTCCGCCGATAATCGTCGAAGGCTATTATATACTCAAAGGGGGCGGCGTCCCCCGGCGATAGAATCCGGCTATCGCCGCCATAAGAAATTACGGGCCGACGGCGGGGGTTTTCCCCGGGTCGCGTGCTATCATAGTCGGGAGGACGGGCCGATGCTTGAGACGAGAAGTCTCCGCGGCTATCCGGCGGTCCGTCTCCGCCGCCTGCGGCGAACCCCGGCGCTGCGGGAGCTGGTTCAGGAGACCCGCCTTTCGGTCAAAGACTTTATATACCCCCTCTTTATCATCGAAGGCCACGGCATTCGCCAGGAAATCGAAAGCATGCCCGGTCAGTACCGCTGGTCCCTGGACCTTCTGCCCGCCGAGGTGGAGGCCATCGCCCGGCTCGGCATCCGGGCGGTCTTGCTTTTTGGGATCCCGGAGCGCAAGGATGAGGTGGGGTCGGGGGCGTGGGCCGAGGACGGCATCATCCAGCGGGCCGTAAGGGTAATTAAGGGCCTGGTGCCCGACCTTACGGTCATCTGCGACGTCTGCCTCTGCGAGTACACCAGCCACGGCCACTGCGGGGTTGTCCGGGACGGCTACGTGCAGAACGACGAAACTTTAGAACTGCTGGCCCGGACGGCCGTCTCCCAGGCCGCGGCCGGGGCCGACATCGTCGCCCCCTCGGATATGATGGACGGCCGGGTTGGGGCCATCCGCCGGGCCCTCGACGAGGCGGGCTTCGGGCAGGTGGCCATCATGGCCTACAGCGCCAAGTACGCCTCGGCCTTTTACGGCCCCTTCCGGGAGGCGGCCGGCTCGGCCCCCCAGTTTGGGGACCGCCGGGCCTACCAGATGGACCCGCCCAACGTCCGGGAGGCGTTGCGGGAGGTGGAGCTGGATATCGGGGAGGGGGCCGACATCGTAATGGTCAAACCGGCCCTGGCCTACCTGGACGTTATCCGGGCCGTCCGGCAGCGCTTCGACCACCCCCTGGCGGCCTATAACGTGAGCGGGGAGTACGCCATGGTCAAGGCGGCCGCCCGCAACGGCTGGCTTGACGAGCGGCGGGTAACCCTGGAGGTCCTTTACGGCATCAAGCGGGCCGGGGCCGACCTGATAATCACCTACCACGCCAAGGACGCGGCCCGGTGGCTGAAGGAAGAAGGCTGAAACGGATGGGGCAGGCCAGGTTTGGTCCTTCCCCGGCGGACCAAAGCCCATAAAAAGGAGGACCTGATGCCGACTAAAAATACCGGCCTTAAAGGTGTGGTGCTCGCCGAAACCCAGTCCAGTTATATCGACGGGGAGAAGGGGATACTCCTTTACCGGGGCTACCGGATTGAGGACCTCGCCACAAAGTCCACCTTCGAAGAGGTGGCATATCTTTTGCTTTACGGCCGGCTGCCCACCCGGGCCGAGCTGGACGAGTTCGGCGCAACCCTGCGGGCAAGCCGGCCGATTCCGGACGAGGTGGTCCAGGTTATCCGGCTCATCAAGCACGCCCACCCGATGGACGTGCTCCGGACGGGGGTTTCGGCCCTGGCCGCCTTCGACCCGGAGGTAAACGACGTCTCCGAGCCGGCGACCCTGCGCAAGGGCATCCGGCTTACGGCCCAGGTTCCCACCATCGTCGCCTACCACCACCGGATCCGGCAGGGGCTTGAGCCGGTGCCCCCCAACCCCAACCTGGGCCACGCCGCCAACTTCCTCTGGATGCTCTTCGGCCAGGAGCCCCACCCGGAGGACGCCCGGACCCTGGACGTCGACTTCATCCTGCACGCCGAGCACGGGGCCAATGCCTCGGCCTTTACCGCCCGGGTGATCGTGAGCACCATGTCCGACCTGCACTCGGCCATCGTCGGGGCCATCGGGGCCCTCAAGGGCCCCTGGCACGGGGGAGCGGCCGAGGCGGTGATGCGCATGGCCGAAGAGATCGGCTCGCCCGACCGGGCCGAGGCCTACGTTCGGGAGCGCCTCGCCCGGGGCGAGCGGGTGATGGGCTTCGGCCACCGGGTTTACAAGGTGGAAGACCCCCGGGCCAAGCTTCTGCGGCCCCTGGCCAAGGAGGTGGCCGAGCGGCGGAACCAGCCCCACTGGTTCCAGATCCTGCAGAAGGTCGAAGAAGCGATGCGGCCCTACCAGGAGCGGGGGATCTACGTTAACGTCGACTTCTACGCCGGGGTCGTCTACTACCTCCTTGGCATCCCCGAAGACCTGTTCGTGCCCATCTTCGCCATCGGCCGGGTCCCGGGCTGGGTTCTGCAGTGCATCGAGCAGTACCGGGATGCCGTCCTCATCCGGCCGCTCCTGGAGTATGTGGGCCCGATGGACCTCGAGTATACCCCCATCGACCAGCGGGGTCCGGCCCCGGCCCGCACCTGAAGCCGGACCTTAAGGGCCGAAGGTGACCGTGGACTACCGGCGCACCGGGGTCTGGCTGGCGGCCATCGTGGCCACCGGCCTGACGGCCTGGGTTCTGGTCCAGTTCGTCACCTGGGCCGTCATCCTGGTCCATTCGGCCGCCCACTTCCTGCCCTGGAAGGTAGGGGTGGCCGTCCGCTACCTGGCCTTCTACGGGCTGGGCCTCGTCGCCCCGGCCGCCGTGATGCGGGCAAGCTGGGACTGGCTCTACCGGAACGGCGACCGGCAGGGCTTTGTGGTGGGCTTTCTGGTTCACCTGCTCTTGCTGGCCGTCTTCATCCCGGTGCTGCTGGCCTATAACATCGCCGACCTGCTCGGCAGGTAGAGGGGCCGCCGATGGCTGAGTTTTCCGGCCGGCCGGGCGGTCGGGCGCCGGACCAGCTCCGGCCGGTCCGAATCATTCCGGACCCGCTGGAGTTTCCCGAAGGCTCGGCCCTCATCGAGCAGGGCCGAACCCGGGTGCTCTGCGCCGTCACGGTGGAGGAGCGGGTGCCCCCCTTCCTGGCCGGGACCGGCCGGGGCTGGATAACCGCCGAGTACGGGATGCTCCCCCGGGCAACCCCGACCCGCTCGCCCCGGGAGGCGGTCCAGGGCCGCCTTTCCGGCCGAACCCAGGAGATTCAGCGCCTCATCGGCCGGGCCCTCCGGGCCGTGGTCGACCTGGAGAAGCTGGGCGAGCGCACCCTCATCGTCGACTGCGACGTGCTTCAGGCCGACGGCGGAACCCGAACGGCGGCCATTACCGGGGCCTGGGTCGCCCTGGCCCGGGCGGTGGGCCGGCTGAGGGCCCAGGGGGTGCTGGCGGCTGACCCCATCAGGCAGGCGGTGGCCGCCGTGAGCGTGGGCATCGTCGACGGGGTGCCCTTGCTGGACCTGGAATACGCCGAGGATTCCCGGGCCGAGGTGGACCTCAACGTGGTGATGGCCACCGACGGCCGGCTGGTGGAGATTCAGGGCACCGCCGAAACGGAACCCTTCGGCCGGGAAGACCTAAATCGGCTGCTTGACCTGGCCGAGGCGGGCATCCGCCAGCTCCTTCGGGCCCAGCAGGCGGCCCTGGCCGGGGCGCTTTAGCGGACGGCCGTCGGGGTCGAGTGGGGGGTGGCCGGAGCGGTGGGCGGCGGGGTGGGGGTCCGGGTCGGGACGGGCGTGGGGGTGGGAAAGGGCGGCCGGGTCGGGGGCGGGGAAGGCGACGGGGTCGGACTCCGGCGGGGCTGGGGTGTGGGCGGCCGGGTCGGGGCCTGGGTGGGAGTCGGCGGCGGGGCGGGCGGGCCGGCCGAAACGGCCGTGGGCAACGGCAGGGGGGTGGGCGCCGCCTCCTCCGGCGGCCCGGATGGGGGGCTTACGGCCGGAAGCTCCCGGCCTTCGGCGGCAGGACCGGCCGGGGCCGCCGGCAGGGGTATGAGCACCAGGCTGGCCACCCCCAGGCAGTAGCAGAGGGCCCCGACCAGGTAGATCAGGGCCAAGGTGGCGTAGAGCCGCCGGCCCCAGACCGTCTGCCTTCTCCACCAGGCATTCAGGCCCTGCCAGCGGGCGATGAGGTTAACCAGGAGCTCACGCCCCGCCCGGCCCAAGGGCGTCGGCTAGCGGTAGGCGAGCCTGGCCAGGAGGATGCCCACTTCGTAAAGGAGGATGAGGGGCACCGCCACCAGGGTCTGGTTGACCGGGTCGAAGGTCGGGGTTATGACCGCCCCGAGGGCAAAGGCCCCAACGATGGCGTATTTTCTAAGGCCGGCCAGCCGCTGGGGACTCACGACCCGGACCTTGGCCAGGAAATAGATAATAAGGGGCGTCTCGAAGACCACCCCCACCCAGAAGAGAAAACGGGTTACGAAGTCGATATAACTGGAGAGCCTGATCTGGGGCCGGGCGATATCCTCCCCCGGCCAGCCCAGCAGGAACGTAAGGGCCGGGGGCATCAGGACGGCGTAGGCAAAGACCACCCCGACGACAAAACTTAAGGTCGCCCCGGGCAGTAGCCAGAAAAGGTACCGCTTCTCCGTGGGCGTAAGGCCCGGCACCACGAAGATGACGGCCTGGTAGACGATGGCCGGCATCGCCAGGATGACGCCCGCCAGCAGCGCCACCCGGAAATACGACCCCATCCCCTCGGTGGGGTCGATGAAGATGAGGTCGATGGACTGGGCCGGGGCCTTTAAAATCTCGAAGATCGGCCGGGTAAAGAGCAGGGAAAAGAGGGTTGCCACACCCAGGGCCACGAAGCTGCGGATGAGCCGCATCCGCAGCTCGGCCAGGTGCTCGAAGATGGTCATCCGTTTCTCATCGGCGACCTGGGCCACCTTTACTCCTCATCGTCTTCGACGCCGTGCTCTTTAATAAATTCTACCGCATCCCGCACCGTGCGGATCCGCTCGGCCTCCTCGTCGGAGATGGTGATCTGGCGGCCTTCCTTGCTGAACTCCTCCTCAAGGCGCATGATGAGCTCGACCAGGTCCAGGGAGTCGGCGTTCAGGTCCTCGATAAACGAGGCGTCCGGCGTGACCTGGTCCTCGTCCACCCCGAGCTCCTCCACGATTATGCGCTTTACCCGTTCGTAGACCGTGGCCATAGATTCACCCCCCTTGGGGATTTTTGGGTTGCTTCGGGCCGGGGTCGGCCGACCCCGGGGCCCGTTGTTGCCAGGGCTACCGGTTGTTCACCCCGCCCGGGGCCCCGGGCACCCGCCCGTAGGCCCGGACGACGGCCCCCAGGACGCCGTTGACAAATTTCGGCGAGGCGTCGGTGCCGAAGAGCTTGGCCAGCTCGACGGCCTCGTTGATGGCCGCCTTCACCGGCACCTGATTCTCGAACAGCACCTCGTAAAGGGCCAGCCTGAGTATGTTTTTGTCCACCGCATTCATCTGTTCCAGGGGCCAGGCCGGGGCGAACCGCCCGATTATCTCATCAAGCTCGGCCCGGTGGGCCAGGGTCCCGTAAACCAGGTTCCGGGCGAACTCGGCCGCATCGGCAGGCAGCGGCTCCTCGGCCAGGTAGTATTCCAGCGCCTTGGCCGGGTTGTGACCGGTCAGGTCGTGCTCAAAAAGCACCCGGAACGCCAGGATCCGGGCCTGACGGCGCCAGCCGGGCTTCTTTTCGGCGGCCATTCTATGTTTAAAAATTAGCCGAGACTCATGCCGCCGTCAATAAGCAGGACCTGGCCGGTGATGTACCCGGCCGCCTCCGACGCCAGGAAGGCCACCAGCTCGGCCACCTCTTCGGGCGTCCCAAAGCGGCCCAGGTGAATCCGCTTAAAAAGCTCCGCTTTTACCCGCTCGTTGAGCTTCGTGGTTATGTCGGTCTCGATGAAGCCGGGGGCGACGACGTTGGCGGTTATGTTCCGGGAGGCCACCTCCTTGGCCAGGCTCTTGGTAAAACCGATAACCCCGGCCTTGGCCGCCGAGTAGTTGGCCTGCCCCACGTTGCCGTGCACCCCGACGATGCTGCTCATGTTGATTATCCGGCCCCAGCGCTGCCGGACCATGGGCCGAACCGCCGCCCGGCAGCAGTAGAAGGTACCCCGCAGGTTTACGTCCATCACCAGGTCCCAGTCGTCGTCGGACATCCGCAAAAGCAGGGTATCCCGAATAAGGCCGGCATTGTTTACCAGGATGTCCAGCCGGCCGAAACGGTCCAGGGCCTGCTGAATCAGGGCCTCGGCCTCCTCCCGCCGGCTCACGTCGGCCTTAAAGGCGACCGCCTCGCTCCCGCACTTGCAGATGAGGGATACCACCTCCTCGGCCTCGGCCTGGCTCGTCCGGTAGTTTACCACAACCCTCGCCCCCCGCTCGGCGAGCTTTAAGGCGATGGCCCGGCCGATGCCCCGGGAGGACCCGGTGACCACCGCAACCTTCCCGTCGAGACGCAACCGCTCCACGGCCCTTTTTAGCTTACCCGCTGGCCCAGGGCGGCCAGGCCGTCGATGGCCACGGCCTCGACCCCCTCGTCGATCCGGCGGAGAAGCCCGGTGAGGACTTTGCCCGGTCCCAGCTCGATGAAGCGTCGAACACCCTGCCTGATAATATATTCCATCGATTGCTGCCAGCGCACGGGCCGCAGGATCTGCTCCCGCAGTTCGGCCCGAATTTCGTCGGGACTCACCATGGGCCGGGCGGTGATGTTGGCCACCACGGGCACCTGGGCCGGCCGCAAAGGGGCCGCGTCGATGAGGGGCCGCAGCCCCTCGGCCGCCGGGGCCATCACCCGGGAATGGAAGGCTCCGCTGACGTTGAGAAAAACCACCCGGCGGGCCCCCAGCCTTCGGGCCAGGTCGGCGGCCCGGCCGAGGGCCTCTTTGGGGCCGCTGATAACGACCTGGCCGGGGGCATTGTAGTTGGCCACCTCAACCCCGGCCTCGGCGCAAACTTGCAAAACCGCCTCCTCGGCCAGGCCCAGAACGGCGGCCATGCCGCTGGGGGTGGCCTCCGAGGCCGCCTGCATAAGCCGGCCCCGCTCCCGAACCAGCTTAAGGCCGGCTTCGAAATCCAGGGCCCCGGCCGCCACCAGGGCGGTGTATTCCCCGAGGCTGTGGCCGGCCACAAAACCCACCTGGTCCGGCAGGCGAACAACCCCGGCTTCCCGGGCGGCGGCCAGGCAGGCCAGGCTGGTGACGAAGATGGCCGGCTGGGCGTTCTCCGTCCGGGTGAGGGCCTCTTCGGGCCCCGCAAAGCAGAGGCGGCTCAGCCCGAAGCCTAAGAGCCGGTCGGCCCGGGAAAAGAGCTCCCGGGCGGCCGGCGAAGCCGCGTAAAGGTCCCGGCCCATCCCCACCGCCTGGGAACCCTGGCCCGGGAAGAGGAGGGCGACCCTCACCGCGGCCTCAGCCCTCGACTTCCAGGACCTGCCGGCCGCGGTAGTAGCCGCAGTGGGGGCAGACCTGGTGGGACGGCCGGAGGCGGTGGCAGCGGGGGCACGGGACCAGGTGGCGCGGGTCCACCTTAAAATGGGCCCGGCGGTTTGCCGTTCGGCGCTTGCTGGGTTTCTTCTTCGGTACGGCTCCCACTTTGCCGACTCCTTTCGGGTTCAGGCGCTGTTAGACAGGCCGTTGAGCAGTTTGGCCAGGGCCGCCAGGCGGGGGTCAACCGCTTCCCGGGGGCAGTCGCACCCGCCCAGGTTCAGGTTTTGGCCGCAGGTCGGGCAGAGGCCGGCGCAGTCCGGCCGGCAGAGAACCCGGATGGGGGTGTTTATCACCGTGTACTGGCGGATGGCCTCCTTAAAGTCCAGGATGTGGTTTTCGTCGATGAGGAACGCCGAATCGTCCTCGGGCAGGGGCAGAAGCGCCCCGGTGACGATATCCCGGGTCGGCAGGTATTCCTCTTCGAAGGCGAACTCCAGCTCGGTGTCAAACTCCTCCAGGCAGCGGCTGCACTGGCAGTGGACTTCTACCCGGGCGGTCCCCTGGACGAGAATCCCCCGGTTGGTGCGGGTCAGGAGCACCCTGGCCACGGCCCGCCGGGGAAGCCCATCCACCGGCTCCAGCCGCTCGTCGAACTGGTAGCTTCGGGTCGAACCGACGGCCTGTTTTAATAGCTGGGCAACGTTATACTGCATTCCGACCAACCCTCCTTCCCGCGACCTGGGAGCGCTCCGCCGCCCCGAGACCCTTTTTGACCGCCGCCAGGGCATTGGTGAGCCGGCCCTCCAGGTCGGTCAGGACCTCCCGGACGTAGCGGTCGGCCTCGGCCTCCCGCCGGGCCGCCTCCTCCTCGGCCCGGGCCACCAGCTCGGCGGCCCGCCGGCGGGCCTCTTCGACGAGCCGCTCGGCTTCCCGCTCGGCCGCCTGCCGGAGCTCGGCCGCCTGCCGCTGGGCGATGAGGACGACCTCGCTCTGGCTGGCCTTGGCCTCGGCGTACCGCCGGGCTTCGGCCAGCATCTGCTCGGCCTCGGCCCGGGCCTGCTCCAGGATGCGCTCCCGCTCCTGCAGGACCGCTTTGGCCTCCCGCACCGACCGGGGCACGGCCACCTTGAGCTGGTCGATAAGCTCCAGCACCTCGGCCTCGTCGACCAGCACCTTCCCGACGACCGGCACCCGGAAGGCGTTTACGACGGCCGCTTCCAGTTCGTCGATAAGCTCAAGAAGGTCTATCGCCGGCTCCTTTCGGCAAGCTTGGCCTTCACCGCCGCCAGGACGTTGGGCGGCACCAGGTCCGAAATATCCCCGCCCAGGGGGGCGATCTCCCGGACCCGGGTCGAGGAAAAGTATGAATATTCCAGCCTGGTCATCAAGATTATCGTCTCGATTTCCGGGGCCATCTTGGCGTTCATTAGGGCCATCTCATATTCATAGAGAAAATCGTCAAACGCCCGGATGCCCCGAATGATAACCTTGGCCCCGATCTTGCGGGCGAAATCCACCGTAAGCCCGCTGTAAGGGAGCACCTCCACGTTGGGCAGGTGGCCGGCCGCCTCCCGGAAGAGGCGGACCCGCTCCTCGGTGTCGAAAAGCAGGTTTTTCGGGGGGGCATCATATACCCCCACCACCAGCCGGTCGAAGAGCCGGGCCGCCCGGGTGGCCACGTCCAGGTGCCCCAGGGTCACCGGGTCGAAGGTCCCGGGGTAAAGGGCCGTGATGCTCACCTGACGTGTTCGTCCCCCTGGTTTACGTAGATTGAGACGGCGGTGCCGCCGTAGACTCGGTGCCGCACGAGGGCAAACCCATCCAGCTTCTCGGGAAGGGCCACACGCCGGGGGTGCTCCACCACCAGGACCGTGCCGGGTCCGGCCCGCCCGGACCGGACCACCTCCTCGACGGCGCCGACGAAGTTCGGCAGGTTGTATGGCGGGTCCATGAAGATTATATCATACGTCCCTTCCAGGACCCGCAGGGCCTTGCGGACGGCCAGCTTGTAAACCTTGGCCCGGTCGGCAAAGCCCAGGGCGGCCAAGTTCTGCTTGATGGTTTCGGCCGCCTGGGGGTCCTGCTCGACGAAGTCCACCCATTTGGCCCCCCGGCTCAGGGCCTCGAGGCCCAGGGCCCCGCTCCCGGCGTAAAGGTCTAAAATCCGGCCGCCCACCAGGGGCGCCCCCATGCTGGAAAGCATATCGAAGACGGCACCCCGCACCAGGTCGGAGGTGGGCCGGGTTCGGCCGCCCTTCGGGGCTTTAAGCTGGCGTCCTTTGGCGGTGCCGCTGATGATGCGCATGCCTGTGCCCCGTAGTAATATAACAAAACCCGACCGGTCACTTTGCGAACATTATTTCGGCATTGCCGCCAGGGCCAGGTAGGCCGGACGGGGCGTCCAGTCCGGGTTAAGGATAGAAAAAGCCCGCTTGGCGTACCGGTCCTGGGGGTCGGCCGCTGACGCAAAGTTAAGGTTCCAGACGAACATGACGGCCACGTAGCCCCGCTCCCGGCCGATCTGGAAGGCCCGAACCAGGTAAGCGGCCTGGTCCTGTTCGGAGTTGTCCCGGGCGTAGGCGTACTCCGGGTACGGGTTGGGGGAGGAGGCCCAGCCGAACTCGGTAAACCACAGCTTCTTGTCGGCGTCGCCGTTTTCGGCCATCACCTGGTAGTACTGCTCGAACCGCCGGAAGAAGAACGACGGGTGGGTGGTGCCGTTCCAGGTCCGGGGCTTCGGACTTAGCTGCCCCACGAAGTCGTCGGGCGGGTTGTTGTAGCCGCTGGGGTGGACCCCAACCCCGTCGAAGTAGCCTTTCATCCCGGCCGCGTACATCTGGCGGAAGTAGTCCAGGTCGTCGATGGCCAGAAGCTGGCCGTTTATATTAACCGTCCCGGCCGGGGTCGGCGCCCCGGTAATCACCAGGGCCCCGGGGTCGGCCGCCTTGATGGCCCCGTAGGCGGCCCGGAGCAGGGCCACATACTGGGCGGCGTTCTGGCGGCCGGCGCCGCCCCACTCGTACCAGAGGTTCTGCTCGTTCCAAATTTCGTAGGCCTTAACCTTACCCCGGTAGCGGCCGGCCAGGGCCCCGACAAAGTTGGCGTAATCCTGGGGGTTGGCCGGGGGCCCGGGAACCGAGAAGTCGGTGTCGGCCGGCCGGGACCAGCGGGGGGCGGTCACCACGCTGAAGAGCAGGTTTAAGCCGGCGCCGCTTACGGTGTTGACGATGGGGTCCAGCTTATCCCAGGCGACCTGGCCCCGGACGGGCTCCATATCCTCCCACCGGACCTGAACTTTGACCCAGTTGAATCCGGCCTGCCGCACCAGGCCGACGGCCCGGTTAAGGTCGTTGAAGGGGTCGATCTGCATGCCGTAGCCGAAGCCCGAGGGGGCCGGCGGGGAGCCCCCGGGCGGGTTGGTCCCCGGGGCCGGGCCGTAGGCCGCCGGGTCCTCCACCTGGGTGGCGGCCTGGGGGATGATGCCGGCCTCTTTGGCCACGTCCCCGCCGTTGGCAAAGACAACCTGCCCGGCCCGGGCCCAGGGCACATCCACCAGCCACTGCTGGATGATGACCCGCTGGGCCCGGAGCACCCGGACGTTGCCGTAGTCCTTGACCGGGGCCATCGGCAGGCCGTTTAAGTTGAGCCAGTCGCC
>DAOTYJ010000116.1:0-1593 GCA_034434875.1 Dehalococcoidia bacterium
AAGGAACGCCCATTGCTCATCGGTCAGCTCCCGAAACTCCATCGCCTCCCTCCTGGATCAGGCTCCCCAAGGTCGAGTATACTACCCACCCAGGGTTTTGAGATGAGTTCAAGGTTAACGGCAAGGTCAACGGCAGTCGGCTGGCGGCTCTTGAGGAGCGGGTCTTCAAGGGCATCGAGCTTTACCGGCGGGGGCGGGTCCGGTTCCCCTACCGGTGGGCCGGCGACGGGCTTAAGGTCGGCAAGACCCTCTTCGGGGTGCTTTCGGACTCTAAGCCCGGCGAGATGTACATCGTCGAGCCGGCCGGCGGCCGGGGGACCTGCACCTGCCCGGACTACGCCAAGCGGGGCGAATGGCTCGGGCTCTGCAAGCACATCGCCGCCGTCCTGGCCTACAAGGGCGAGCTCCGGTGCGTGCTGTGCGGCCGGCCGGCGGGCCTTTCCACCACCTGCTTAAGCTGCCAGGACGGGGCGGCCCAGGCCCAGGCCGGGGCCCCCGACGACCTGGACGAGTGGCTTTTCGGGGAGCCGGGGCGGTGACCCCCGGCTCCCCTAACCTTTATCACGGCGGGAGGCCAAGGATGACGACCCAGGTCGAACCGATACGGCGGACCGAGGCCGAGCGGACCCGGGCGGTGGTTGCGGTCCTTACTCAGCGGACCCCCAAAGAGGCCGTCCGCTACCGGACGGGGCCGGGCGGCAGGACCCTGGCCTATGTCGAGGGGGCCTGGGTCATCCGTCAGCTGAACCTGGCCTTCGGCTGGGACTGGGACTTCGAGGTCCGGGACCGGCAGGTGATTTCCGGCCCCAGGAGGTGGTGGTTCTGGGCCGGCTCACCTGTCGGCTTCCCGACGGCCGGGTGGTGGTGAAAGAGGACTTCGGTTCGGAGGCCTTCAAGGCCGGGGTCCAGGCCGGGGACGTGTTTAAGTCGGCCGCAACGGACGCCTTGAAAAGGTGCGCCCGGGCCCTGGGGATTGCCCTGGACCTTTACGAGCGGAGCTAGGCCGATTCCCCGAGCCGGGCGGGGTCGAGGTCGGCGGCCCCGGCAAAACTGAGAGCCGTCGGCCGGGAGGTCGAAGATGCAGGCGCCTAAAGAGTGGGTTGACCGGCTTGCGGAGGGGATAGCCGGGGATGTGGTGAGGGGGCTTGAGGGGCCGCTACGGGAGGAGCTGGAGACCTTTCGAGCCTTGGCCGAGGAGATAGTCGAGCTTCTCCGGGCGGAGGCCCGAAAGGAGGCCGGCACCTGGGGCCGGCCTGGCGAATGACCCGAAGATGGGGGCGAGCTGATGGGCAGAAAGCGTGGACACGGTGAAGGGCACATCTACCAGGTCGGCAGGCGGTATCGGGCCGAGATAACCGTCGGCGGGGTCCGGCACCGGGCCTATTTCGACACCCGGCGGGAGGCCATAAACTGGCTGGCCGAGGTCCGGCTTAAGGCCGAGCGGGGGCTTCTGCCCGAGCCAAGCAAAGCGACGGTGGCCGATTATCTGGCCTTCTGGCTGGAGAACGGCGTGAGGCCCGCCGTCCGGCCCCCGACCTTCCGGCAGCGGGAGCAGTATGTTCGAAACCACATCAGCCCCATCCTGGGGCCCGT
>DAOTYJ010000117.1:0-4271 GCA_034434875.1 Dehalococcoidia bacterium
CCCCTGGTGCCGGGCAGTGAGGGTCCGGTCTCTGACGAGGAAGCGGTGCGGATTGCCGGGCAGATCGGCTACCCGGTGGTTATCAAGGCCGCGGCCGGGGGTGGGGGCAAGGGGATGCGTATCGTCCGCTCGGCCGAGGAGCTTGGGTCGGCCCTGCGCCTGGCCCGGAGCGAGGCCCTTTCCGCCTTCGGGGACGATTCGGTTTATATCGAAAAATACATCGACCCGGCCCGGCACGTGGAGATCCAGGTGCTCTGCGACGCCTACGGCAACTGCATCCACCTGGGCGAGCGGGAGTGCTCGATTCAGCGCCGCTACCAGAAGCTCATTGAGGAGTCGCCCTCGCCCATTGTCGACCCGGCCCTTCGGGCCGAGATGGGGGAAGCGGCCCTGGCCATCGTCCGGGCGGCCGGCTACGTAAACGCCGGCACCTGCGAGTTTATCGTCGGGCCGGACCGGAAGTTTTACTTTCTCGAGGTCAACGCCCGGATTCAGGTCGAGCACCCGGTCACCGAGCAGGTGACGGGCATCGACCTGGTGGTGGAGCAGATAAAGATTGCGGCTGGCCACCGGCTCGGCTACACCCAGTCGGATATCGTCCAGCGGGGCTGGGCCATCGAGTGCCGGGTCTACGCCGAGGACCCGGACAACAACTTTCTGCCCTCGGCCGGGCAGGTGGTCGCCCTGCGGGAGCCTTCGGGGCCGGGCATCCGGGTGGACAGCGGCCTCTACCTGGGCCAGCGGGTGACCATCGACTACGACCCGATGCTTTCGAAGGTTATCGCCTGGGGCCGGGACCGGCGGGAGGCCATTGCCCGGATGCTCCGGGCCCTGGACGAGTACGAGGTGGCCGGGCCGAAGACGACCATTCCGTTCCACCGGGCGGTGCTTCGGGACCCCCGGTTTCAGGCCGGGGAGTTTGACACCGGGTACGTGGCCCGCTACTGGCGGGGTGTGCCGGTTCCCGAGGACCTGCTGGTGAAGGTGGCGGTGGCGGCCGCGGTGGATCTTCACCGGCGGCCCAGGGCCGCGGCGGACGGACAGCCTGCGGCGGTGCAGGCTCGGGAGAGCCCCTGGAAACTGACGGGCCGGTGGGCGGCCCTGCGTAACCGCTGATGGCCGACTACGTCGTCCGGGTTGGGGACCGGGAGTTCCGCATCTCCGTAACCGAGGATGCAGGCGTGCTCCAGGTCAGGGTTGGGGACGAGGTCTTTTTCGTTGACCTTGCCCGGCTGGAAGCTGAGCCGAGGTTAAGCCTTATCCTCAAGGCTGAGCTGGGAGCCGCCGGGGGCGAAAGCGTTGAGGTTGTCCGGGACGAGCGGGGCCGGCTTTACGTCTCGGGCGTTCCCCTGGAATCGCAGGTGGTGCCGGCCCGGCTGGCGGCCCTCGAGCAGGTGCGGCAGGTGGCGGCCGGGGGCGCGGCCCGGCCGGTGGAGGTGAAGGCCCCGATGCCGGGGCTGGTGGTGCGGGTTGGGGCTGAGCCGGGACAGGTGGTCCGGCGGGGCCACGTCTTGGTCGTGCTCCAGGCCATGAAAATGGAAAACGAGCTTTCGGCCCCGCGGGACGGCACCGTCCGGGAGGTAAGGGTCAGGGCCGGCCAGGCGGTCGACCACGGCGAGGTCCTGGCCGTGCTAGAATGAATAATGTGGAAAAACCGCACCTGAGAGGGGCCGGCTTGCAGAACCAGAGCCACAGCGCCGCCGAGTGGTACGAAAAGACTTACGGGCCGGCCAGGGCCCGGAGCGGCGAACGGCAGGAGCGGTTCGAGACCCTCTCCGGCGTTGAAATCAAACCCCTCTACACCCCCGAAGACCTGGCCGGCTGGGATTACCACAGCAGACTGGGCTACCCTGGGGAATACCCGTTCACCCGGGGGATTCAGCCCACCATGTATCGAGGCCGGCTCTGGACCATGCGTCAATATGCAGGCTACGCCGACGCCGAGGAGAGCAACCGGCGTTACAAGTTCCTCCTGGAACAGGGCCAGACCGGCCTTTCCGTGGCCTTCGACCTCCCAACCCAGATCGGCTACGATTCGGACGACCCAATGGCTCAGGCTGAGGTCGGCAAGGTCGGGGTCGCCATCGACAGCCTCGAGGACATGGAGCGCCTTTTTGACGGTACCCCCCTCGACAAGGTCAGCACATCGATGACGATTAACGCCACGGCCCCGATCCTGCTGGCCATGTATATTGCGGTCGCAAAGAAGCAGGGTGTTGACCCCAAGGAGCTTTCGGGAACGGTTCAGAACGATATTCTCAAAGAATATATTGCCCGGGGCACTTATATATTTCCGCCGGGGCCTTCCCTCCGGCTCATCGTTGACGTTTTTAAATACTGTGCCGACCACCTGCCGAAATGGAACCCGATAAGCATCAGCGGCTACCACATGCGGGAGGCCGGGGCCACCGCCGTCCAGGAGGTGGCCTTTACTTTTGCAAATGCCATTGCTTACGTTTCGGCCGCCGTCAATGCCGGGCTGGATGTCGACCGGTTTGCGCCCCGGCTCTCGTTCTTCTTTGTTGCCCAGAGCAACCTCTTCGAGGAGGTGGCAAAATTCCGGGCGGCCCGCCGGCTCTGGGCCGAGATCATGCGGGAGCGCTTTGGGGTCCGGGACCCCAGGTCGTGGGTGTTGCGCTTTCACACCCAGACGGCCGGGGTGAGTCTGACCGCCCAGCAGCCCCTCAACAACGTAATTCGGACGACGGTTCAGGCCCTGGCTGCCGTCCTGGGCGGCACCCAGTCCCTCCACACCAACGCCTACGACGAGGCCCTGGGGCTGCCGACGGAAGCGTCGGCTCAACTTGCCCTCCGGACCCAGCAGATTCTGGCCTACGAGACCGGCGTGGCCGATACCATCGACCCCCTGGCCGGCTCATACTACGTCGAGTGGCTGACCGAGCAGCTCGAATGCCGCATCCGGGATTACATCCGGACGATTGATGAGATGGGCGGGGCGCTGGCGGCCATCGAGTCGGGCTACATCCAGCGGGAAATCCAGGAGTCGGCCTGGCGGTTCCAGCAGCAGGTCGAATCCGGCGAACGCATCATGGTCGGGGTCAATAAATTCACCACCGCCGAGGAGATTGAGGTGCCGATTCAGCGGGTGGACCGGGTGGCCCAGTTGCGGCAGGTCGAACGGGTCCGCGACCTCCGCCGGCGTCGGGACAACCGGCGGGTTGAGGCCGCTCTGGCCCGGCTTGAGGAAGTTGCCCGGAGCAACGGGAATACGATGCCGGCAATTCTCGAGTGCGTGGAAGCTTATGCCACCATCGGGGAGATCTGCCAGGTTCTGCGGAAGATCTTCTGCGAATACCGGGAACGGGTCGTCTTTTAGCCGTGAAGCCGAAGCGGGTCGACCACATTGCCGTCGCCGTCCGGGACCTGGGGGCGGCCCTGGCCTTTTTCCGGGACCGGCTCGGCCTCGAGGTTGAACACGTCGCAACGGTCGAACAGGACCGGGTTCGGGTGGCGTTCCTGCCGGTGGGTGAAACTCACCTGGAACTGCTGGAGCCCCTCGATGGTGAGGGGCCGATTGCCCGGTTTCTTGAGCGCCGAGGGGAGGGCCTTCACCACATCTGCCTGGAAGTGGACAACATCCGGGCCGCCCTGGAGGAACTCGGGGCGGCGGGGGTTGAGCTTATCGACCGCGAGCCCCGGCCGGGAGCGGAAGGTCTGGTGGCGTTTATCCACCCGAAGAGCAGTCGAGGGGTCCTGCTGGAGCTGGTTCAGAAGCCGGGGGAGGTGAGTTGATGACCGAGGAGCGCAAGATCCGGGTGCTGATTGCGAAGCCAGGCCTGGACGGACACGACCGGGGAGCGAAAGTTATCGCCCGGGGGCTCCGGGATGCCGGGATGGAAGTTATCTATACGGGCATCCGGCAGACGCCCGAGATGATCGTCAATGCGGCCCTCCAGGAGGATGTCGACATCATCGGCCTGAGCATCCTTTCCGGCGCCCACCTGGAGCTGGTGCCCCCAATAATGAAGCTTTTGCGGGAGAAGGGCCTCGACGACGTGATCGTGCTGGTCGGGGGCATCATTCCGAACGAGGACAGGCCGTTGCTGAAGGCGATGGGCGTCGCCGAGGTCTTCGGCCCGGGAACACCGGTAACCGAGATCGCCAGCTACATCAGGCGGGCGGTGAAAGAAAAACGCTCATATTGGAATAGAGTGCGCTAGCCGATTCAGCGCGACTGGGGCATAATAGAGCCAGCATACCAGAGGTGAGAAGCAGTGAGTCGTTCACCCGTCTACTGGATGAAGCGGAGT
>DAOTYJ010000118.1:0-11322 GCA_034434875.1 Dehalococcoidia bacterium
ACGTATTCGATGCCCTCGGCAAACTGCTTCGGCTTTGTCCGGCTCGCCGGGGCCCTTACCTTCTCAGGGTCAAAGACCACAATATCGGCCTTAAAACCGTCCCGCAAAAGCCCCCGGTCGGGCAGTCCCAGCCGCTGGGCCGGAAAGGACGTAAGCTTGCGGATGGCCTCCTCCAGCCGCAAGAAACCCTCCTCCCGGACAAAGGCCGAAAGAATCAGGGGGAAAGTCCCGTAGGTCCGCGGGCTCGGATACTCCCCCAGAAAGACCGAATCGCTCCCCACCATCGAAAGCGGATGGCAGATAAACTTCGGCAGGCTCGGCCCGTCAACCCCGGACGTGACGTAGTTTATCCCCAGGTCCTCCGAAAGTAAAAGCTCACACAGCGCATCCACCACCTCAAGCCCCAGCATCCGGGCAACCTCCGCCGCCGACCTGCCCTCAAAACGGTGGTTTTCGGGCCGCTTAAAGTTGGTAAGCCACATCTCGTCCCAGGACGGCCCCCGGGGCGCAACCTCCTTCCGGAGCCTTGACCGGGCCTCCGGGTCCGCCAGGACGGCCTTCAGCCTTTCGGGTCCGCCCGCGTGGGCCCAGTCGGGAAAGACGATTAAAAGCCGGGTGCTGCTGTAAATGTACGGGTAGCTGTCAAAGGTGATGTCCAGCCCCGATTTGCGCCCGTCTTCGACCAGCCCCAGAAGCCTTTCGGCCCCGCCGGGCGCCCCGACCCGCAGGTAAAAATGGGTGATGTGGACCGGCACACCGCTTCGGCGGCCGATTTGAATGGCCTCTTTAAAGGGGTCCAGAAAGCGGTCGCCCAGCCGGTAGCGGACATGGGTGTGATAAATTCCGCCGAGCCTGGCCGCCTCCTGGCAGAGGGCCGCAAGCTCGTCGGTCTGGGCGTAGCTTCCGGGCGGGTAATCGAGGCCGGTGGAAAGCCCCCAGGCGCCCTCTTCCAGGGCCTCCCGCAGCAGGGCCCGCATGTTGGCCAGCTCGGCTCCGGTTGGGGGCCGGTTCTCCCAGCCCAGGGCGGCAATGCGTAAAGGCGAGTTGCCCACCAGGTAGACGATGTTTACGGCCACCTTCCGGTCGAAGAGGCTTAAGTATTCGGCCACCGTCGACCAGCGGGCCGGAAGCTGGGGGCGGCCGTCGAGGCCCGAATTGAGCTCTAAGAACCGGTCGAAGTCTTCGGAATTGGGGAAGGGCGCGTAGGAGTTTCCGTCGACGCCGATGACCTCGGTGGTAACGCCCTGGCGGACCTTGGGTTCGTGGCGGGGGTCGGCGAAAATCATCAGGCCTGAGTGGGCGTGGAAGTCGATGAACCCCGGGCAGACGACCTTGCCCTGGGCGTCGATGACCCGGCGGGCCTCGACCCCCGGGAGGTCGCCCCGCAGGATGACGACCTTCTCGTCCTTAACGCCCACGGCCCCGTAAAAGCCGGGATTGCCCGAGCCGTCAATGATGAGTCCGCCCCTGATAAGCAGGTCAAGCATCGGTTCACCCCCAAAACAGGTGATCGCCAGCGTTCACGGCTTAAGAATCACCTTACCGAAGTTTTCCCGACCAGTTAGCAGCCGGTGCACAGCCTGCGCCTCCTCCAAGGGATAAATTCCGTGGATTACGGGAGCAAGCACACCGCGACCGACCAGGTCGAGCACCAATTCCACCTCCCGCCGCGTGGCCGAGAATGACCCGATTATCCTTACCTGACGCCGGAAGAGGGAGACCAGGTCCAGCGGCACCACCTCGCCGGCGTGGCCGCCGCAGACGCACAGCCGGCCGTCGGTTGCGAGCAGTCCGAAGCTTTCGGCAAAAATCGGACCGCCCACGTGCTCAAAAACCAGGTCCGGTCCCCGGCCTTCCGTCAGCTCCAGGACCCGGTGGCCCCAACCCGGAAGGTTATAGTTAACCGTCTCGTCGGCCCCCAGCCGCCGGGCCCGCGCCAGCTTCTCTTCGGAGCCGGCCGTCGCGATTACCCGCGCCCCCGCGGCCTTGGCAAGCTGAACCGCCGCCACCCCAATGGTGCTGCCGGCCGCGTTGACCAGGACCGTCTCGCCAACCCTCAGACCGCCCTGGGTGATGAGCATGTGATAGGCCGTCCCGAAGGCGATGGGGACGGCCGCGGCCTGCTCGGGTGTAAGCCCATCCGGAATCGGGATCAAATCCACCGCCGGGGCCGCAATCAGCTCGGCGTAGCCGCCGGGCCGGTTGATCCCGGGCCGGCGGGCCCCCGGGCAGAGGTTATCCCGACCCGTCCGGCAAAGGGAGCACCGGCCGCATGCCCCGATGATCGAAACCAGCACCCGGTCACCTATCCTGAAACCTGATACCCCCGGCCCCAGGGCAATGACGTCCCCGGCCGCCTCCCGACCCAGGATATGGGGCAGACTTACCGGCAGGCGGGAAGTTCCGGCCCGGATATCCAGGTCAAGCCGATTCACCCCGCAGGCCCGGACCCGGACCAGTACCTCGCCCGGGCCCGGCTCCGGGTCGGGAACATCCTCACAGTGGAGCACTTCCGGGCCGCCAAACCGGTGAAGCCTTACCGCCTTCACGGTCGGTGGGTGCCCGAATCCGGCGCCAGACCCACCGGTGCTTCCAGCTCGGCCAGAACTTCGTCGGTCCTGGCCACCCGGCCGAAGAGCCGCTGAAAGTTGAGCAGGGCAAACCGGTGGTACTCCTCTTTGGCCGCGGCACAGGCATCCTCCACCAGAAGGCAGCGGTAGCCCCGGTCGGCGGCGTCCCGCGCCGTGGTGTCGACGCACATGTTGGTGGAGATCCCCACGAAGACCAGGTCGGTGACGCCGAGGGCCCGCAGGGCGGTATCAAGGCCGGTTGATGTGAAGGCCGAGATGGTCGTTTTCCGGAAAACGAGGTCGCCCGGGGCGGGCTTGACCTCATCCAGGATTTCGTGTTCCCGCGTTCCCACTCGGTTATTGGTTGAACGGGCCAGTGCCCGCATGTGGGCCGGCATGTCGGAGAAATCTTCCCGTTCCGCGCCGATTACGAGGTAGACGACCGGCAGACCCTTCCCCCGGAAGAAGGCCAGGAGCCTGCGGATGTTGGGGACCACGATATTCTCGATCCGGTCAAACCGCCACCGGGCCTCCTCAAACCTGCCGGTTTCCATCAGCCGGCGACCCAGGCCGTGGTGACGGCTGCCGGTGGCATACTGCATGTCCACGACGACCAGGGCCGTTCGGGCAGGGTCTAGCCTGAAATCCGTCGTAAAATCGGTGATGTAGTCCCCAAGCGGGCGCTGGAAAGCCTCCGGCGACATAGGTCACCTCCGTTCCCAGGCTTCGGCAATCCCCTGATTGAGGAGGTCCGTAACCAGGCCGATATCCGTAAGTTCCTCCACCCTCAAAATCATCCCCATAACCCTCCGGGCGACGGCCGGCCCGGCGACGGGTTCGACGAGCCCCAGAAACTTGGCCTCGACCTCGGCCCGGTCCACCGCCGCACCCGCCGCCCGGTCGCCGCGCGGGTTTTCCGCAAACCCGGTCAGGACCCGTCCGTCCCGGAGGCGGACCGTTAGCCGGGCCGGACGCCTCGCCGGGACCATCTTCGAAAGCTCCGGGTCGGCCCGCACCTTCACCCTCCGGGCGAGGGCGATAACCTGCGGGTCCCTTATCCGCTCGGGGGCGAAGGCTTCCGGGCCGGTCGAACCGTTGACGATAAGGGTGGCGCAGGCAAACGGGATGGAGAACTTCGCCCCAAGGTAAGTTTCAGGTTCAGGATTCGCCAGCAGGGCCGCCTGCTCCCAGGTGTCGACTTCGACGGCCTCGACCTCTTCAGGGCCGAACCTGTGGGCCGCCCGCAGGGCCTCCAGCGCATCCAGGGCCGGGTGGTTGTAGGCGCAGCAGGCGTGGAACTTAAAGTAATTGCGGGTGATTTGCCAGTCGGACCCGAGCCCTTCGGTTACCTTTTCCGGCCGGAAGGCTTCGCCGGTGGCCTGACGGAAGGTGAGCCCGGGTCCGTCGCCCGGGCCGGTGAAACCGGCGGCGACCAGCTCCACCGCCAGCAGGCCGGTGAGGTTGGCCAGCCCGGCATAGGCGTTCCTCACCGTGGCCCCTTCCAGGGCCGTGCCCCAGGAGGTGGCCAGCGTGAGGCTGCCGGCCACGGAAAGGGCCTCGGCCGTCGACTCCACCGGAAACCCCAGCAGGCGGGCGGCTGCCGCCGCGGCCCCCAGAACTCCCCACGTCCCGTGGGGGTGAACCATCGGCCGGAGGCGTGCAGCCATCCCCACCCTGGCCGCCACCTCGTATCCGACCACGAAGGCGACAAGAACTTCCCGACCCGGAATCCGGCGGGCTTCCGCCAGCGCCAGGGCCGCCGGCAGGACGTGGACGGCCGGGTGGCCGCCGGCAAACCGGTACCCCTCGTCCAGCTCCAGGGCGACCCCGGCGCACCCGTTGACAAAGGCGGCCTCCTTTACCGGCGCCTTAAGCCCGCGACCAAGGATGGTGGCCGTCGCGGGCCCCTGGTGGCCGGTCCAGGCCCGGGCCAGGGCGGCCACCTCCGGCAGGCCGCTTCCGCCTACCGTGACCCCCACCGTGTCCAGCAGGACCAGCTTGGCCTGGCAGGTTACATCGGTTGGCAAATCTTCCCCTCGCGTCTCCACGACCAGGCGTGCCAGCTCGGTAATGTAATCGGCCTTCGGCGCCATGCCCGATACCTCCCCGACTAAAGGCCCAGGTAGGCCCGTCTAACGTGGTCATTGGCCAGCAGCTCGGTCCCCGACCCCTCGAGAACCACCCGGCCGTTTTCCAGAACGTAGCCCCGGTCGGCAACCCGCAGGGCTCGCCGAACGTTCTGCTCCACCAGCAACACCGTGGTGCCGGACTCCCGGATCTGCGAGACCTTCCGGAAGATCTCGGTGACCACATTGGGGGCAAGGCCCAAAGACGGCTCGTCCAGCATCAGGAGCCTCGGCCGGGCCATGAGGGCCCGGCCGATGGCCAGCATCTGCTGCTGGCCACCCGAGAGGGTTCCGGCGGGCTGCCGGGACCGCTCGGCCAGAACTGGAAAGAGCTGGAACACCAGCTTGAGGCTTTCGGCCCGGTACCGCCTGGCTTCGGGAACGTAGGCGCCCAGCTCCAGGTTCTCCAGAACCGTAAGGGAAGGAAAGATCTTCCGACCCTCCGGAACCTGGACGATTCCCAGCCGGACGATAAGGTGGGGGTCGAGGCCGTCGACCCGCCGGCCGTCGAAAAAGACCTGACCGGCCGCAGGCTTTATAAGGCCGGAGATGGCCCGCAGGGTCGTGGTCTTCCCGGCACCGTTGGAGCCCACCAAGGCGACCACCTCACCGGCCCCGACCTGCAGGCTCACGCCGTGCAGGACCTCGACTTCGCCGTAGCCGGCGACGAGCTCCCTGACCTCAAGCAACATCGGCCCCCTCTTCGCCCAGGTAAGCTTCGATAACGCGGGGTGAACTTGCGACCTCGGCCGGGGAGCCCTCAGCGATCTTCTGCCCGTGATGCAGCACAACCACCCGGTCACACAGGGTCATCACCGCCCGCATCACGTGCTCGATGACCAATAGCGTTACGCCCGCGTCCCGGACCCGGCGGAGCAGACCCAGGGCCTCCTCGACCTCCCGGGGCGTTAGCCCCGCCAAGACCTCATCCAGCAGCAGAAGCTCCGGCCCGGTGGCCAGGGCCCGGGCGACCTCCAGTCGCTTGCGGTCGGCGAGGGTGAGCCAGGCCGCCGGCCGGTCCGCCTTCTCCGCCAGCCCGACCCGGACGAGGATGTCCCAGGCGACCCGGGCGGCTTCGGCCTCGGACCGGACCTGGTTGAACGCCCCGACCATGACGTTCTGGAGGGTTGTTAGATCCGAAAATGGCTGAACCAGCTGGAACGTTCGGCCCAGGCCGAGCCGGCAGACCAGGTGGGGCGGCAGACCGTCGATCCGCTGTCCTTTGAAGATGATCCTTCCGGCATCGGGTCGGTAAATGCCGGAGATGAGGTTAAAAAGGGTGGTTTTGCCGGCGCCGTTCGGGCCGATAAGGCCGACAATCTCCCCCGGCCTGACGGCGAAGCTCACGCCGTCGACGGCGACCAGACCCCCGAACCGCTTTGAAACGTTTTCCAGGATAAGCAGTGCCATGGGTTGGGGCCTAGCTCGGCTTTACCAGTTTCCGGACGACCCTGAAAGGCCCATGCCCTTGACGCAGGGTACCGATCATGCCGCTGGGCATGAAGAGCACCACCAGTATAAGGATAACCCCGAATACCATCAGGTCGGCACCCGGGAAGCCGCGGAAGAAGGTCCTGGTCACCTCGCCGAGCAGGACCAGCACCGCCGACCCGACGATGGGGCCCAGGGCGGTACCGGCCCCCCCGATGATGGCAGGCAGCAGGATATCCACCGACATGCCGACCCCAAATACCTGGAACGGCTCGATGTAGTAAAAATACTGGGCGTAAAAGGTGCCGCCGATGCCCGTAAAGAAAGCGCTCAACCCGATGGCCCACATCTTCGCCCGAAAGATGTTAACACCCAGCACCGCCGCCGCCAGCTCATTGGCCCGGATGGCGCGCAACTCATAGCCAAGCCGGTGTCGCTCCAGCGCCACCGTCACCCCGCTCACCAGGGCCAGCAGCCCCAAGGCGACATAGTAATACGGCAGGCGAGTTCCGAACTGAAATAGCAGGGGCTGGTCCCCAACCAGCTGGATAAGAAGGCCCTGGGACCGGCCGACCCAATCCCAGTTGACGAAGACCACCCGGAGGATCTCCGCAAAGGCCAGGGTCGCCAGGGCAAAGTATGCGCCCCGCAAACCCGACCTGAAACAGGCAAGTCCGATAAATAGCCCCAGCAGGGCGCTGAGAGCCCCGGCCGCGACCATCCCGACCCACGGGGAGATCCCGAATTTCACAAACAAAACCGTCGAGGTGTAGGCGCCAAGGCCGAAAAAGGCGGCGTGGCCGAAGGAAAACTGCCCCCCGTAACCGGAAAGGATGTTCCAGCTTGCGGCCAGGTAGGCGAAAAGCAAAATGAGGGTGGCCACCTGAAGCGTATACCGGTTCTGGGTCAGTAGCGGCCCGGCAGCCGCGAAAACTCCCAGGAAGACGATAAGCCCGATAAGGGTGGGCTTGCGCCACGGGTCGACCTGGACCTTCACTGGCGGCTACCCAGCAGCCCCTGCGGGCGCAGAAGGAGGGTGATAATAAAGAGGCCGAAGACGGGCAGCTGGCGGAGGGAACCGGGGAGCAGGGCGCCCAGCCCCTCCACCAGGCCGATGAGGAGCCCGCCGATCAGGGCACCCGGGAATGAACCCAGGCCGCCGAGAACCACGGTGATGAAGGCGGTCAGGAGAAAGGTCTCCCCGACGGCCGGACTCACGTGGAAGAAGGGAAGAACCACCGACCCGGCCACGGCCACCAGAGCGGTTCCAATGCCGAAGGCCAGGGCGTAAATCCGGCGGACGTCGATCCCCACCAAGATCGCCCCCTCCCGCTCCTCGGCCGCCGCCCGCATCGCCTTGCCCAAATCGGTCCGGCGCAGCAACCAGAAAAGGATCCCGGCCAGGGCCAGGGCCGTGAGAAACGCCCCCAGCCTGGGGGCGCTGATGACAACGCCGCCAACCGGGAGGCTCCAGTCGCCGTAGACGGTGCGGATGGACCTCGGGTCGGCCTTAAAGAGGGCCAGGGCAAGGTTCTGCAAAAAGAGGGAGACCCCGAGGGTGACCAGCAGCTGGTCATGCTCCGGGGCATCCAGGATCCGGGAGACGACCAGCCGCTCCACGGCCATACCGACCAGCAAGAAGGCCGGGCCCACGATGAGAATGCTCGGGTAAGGGTCGACGCCGTAAAGGGCAAAGAGCCAGTAGCTTGCGTACATACCGAGCATCATGAAGGTGCCGTGGGCAAAATTGATTACTTTCATCACGCCGAAAATCAGGTTAAGTCCCAGGGCGACCAGGGCGTAAACACCCCCAAGGAGCAGGCCCCCGGCTACCGCCTGGGCGAGGGTCTGCCAGTCCATGGCCCTACCTCAGCCGCTCATCAAGGGGCGGGATGGGAAAGACCGCCCGGGCGGCCGCATATTTTTGGGGGGCTACCGGGGTCACCACCCCCTGCAGAATCTGGAGGAGAAGGGGCTGAGCGTTCTTGTTCTGCCCGGTTTCATCGAACTCGATGGTGTCGCCCGGGACGATAATGTCGGTAAGCTTCGTTTTCGCCAGGGCTTCCCGGATCCGGTCGCGGTCGGTACTGCCCGCTCGCTCCAGGGCATCGATAAGCACATCGGCCGACTGATAACCCTGGGCCGAGTGGTTGGTGAAGGGCTCATTGTATCGCTTTTCGTATGCCTCTTTAACCCGGCGGGCCCGGTCGCTGTTCGGATTCCACCAGTAGTTGCCGTCGATCATGTACTCGGCCAGCTTCGGCTCTTCTTTTACGAAGTTAGGGTTGGAAAGCAACGAGTTGGCCACGCCGACGATGGCTTTGGGGCTTACCCTGAGGTCCCGGAACGTCCGGATCCAGAGGAGGGTGTCGGGGTAGTAGCCGTTCATCAGGATGATATCGGGATTCGCCGCCCGGACCCGGGACGCCTCGGCGGTCACGTCGGTGACCCTGGCCGCATTGTAGGTGATGTCCTCGACCAGCTCGAAGCCGGCATCGCGTAGCGCTGAGAAGGCGGCGGCCGAGATGGTCTGACCCATTTCGGTGTCCTCATGGATGAAGGCTACCCGCCGGTACTGCCCGCCGGCCGCGTCCACCAGCTCCTTGAGCGCCCGGACGGTGAGCCGGCCCATCATCGTCGCGTTGGGCTGCTGGCGGAACGAATATTTAAAACCCCGCTGAAGGATCCGGTCGGAGACGGCCACCGAAATGACGAAGGGAACGCCCTCCCGCTCGGCTACCTGGGTTGTGACAATGGTCACCGCGCTGTGGAAGGCCCCCATGAGGGCCACGCAGCCTTCGCGAATCAGGCGCTCTGTCTCCGACTGGCCGACCTCCGGCTTGCCCTGGGTGTCGGCCTCGATAAGGTTGATTTTGGCACCGCCCAGGGATTTGATGCCCCCAGCCGCATTCGCCTCCTCGATCCTGAGCCGAACGCCCCGGGCCACCAGGTTGCCTTCAAACGCCCCCGCCCCGGTCAGCGGGTGGATGGAGCCGATTTTGATTTCGGTCACTCTGGGCCCGGTCGGCGCCCCCGGCGCGCCGGCCGGGGCGCAGGCGGCCGCCGAAACCGCCAGAAGGCTAAGACCCGCCTTGATGAATTCCCGCCGGCTCGCCAACTGTCTGCATACCCGGGTCATGATCCACACCCTCCTTTCACCAGCCGATTCTACGCCTTGCGCGGCAGGTATATTCCGTAGCCGGGCTTGACCTGCAACCGCCCGTTTTTGAGCAGCGGCTTTCCCCGCAAAAACGAGGCGACCGGCTTGCCCCGAACCTTCCACCCCTCAAAGGAGGTGTAATCCGAGACGGCGTGGAGCTCGGCGGCCGTTATTGTCCACTCGACCTCCGGGTCCAGGATGACGATATCGGCATCGGAGCCCACCGAAAGGGTGCCCTTACGCGGCCAGAGGCCAAACCGCCTGGCGGGGTTCTCACACATAATTTCCACCAGCCGGGGTAGCGTGATCCGCCCCCTTACCACACCCTCGCTGTAAAGCAGGGGCAACATCGTTTCCGTACCGGGCATCCCGAAAGGAATCTTAAAGATATCCTGCCCGGCAGCGCGCTTGGCCGCCACCGTCATGGCCGCGTGGTCGGAACCTACGATCTCGATGAAGCCTGACCTTAAGCCCCACCACATCGCCTCATTGTCGGCCGCGGTCCGCAGCGGCGGCCCGACCTTACTCAAACCCCAGTCTTCCAGCACCTTTTCGTGGGTAAGCAGCAGGTACTGCGGGCACGTCTCGGCATACACCGGCTTACCTTTGGCCTGGGCCTCAACGATCAGCTCCAGGGCTTCCCGGGCACTCAGGTGAACGATGTAGACCGGGCAGCCGGTTAGCTCCGAAAGGACGATGGTGGTGTACACCGAATGGGCCTCGGCCAGATTCGGCCGGGAAGGGTAAAAATATTCCGGGGTGACCTTACCTTCGGCAATAAACTTATCCTCCAGGTAGTCGATCATGTAGCCGTTCTCGCAGTGGAACATGGCCAGGCCGCCCCTGGCGGCAATGACCTCCATGGCCGCCAGCCGGTGGTCGTCGTCCGTCATCCGGCCGCCCCCGGTCTTCCGGTAATCATAGTGAAACTTGAAGGAGGTTACCCCCAGCTCAAAGGCTTCCGGAAGCCTTTTAATATTCTCCATTTCCGGCCTGACGCCGCAGTGGGCGGCGTAATCGGTGTAACACAGCTCCGACGCCTCCTTCAGGAACGCCGATAGGTAGGTGCCGGGGGCCTCGCCGGGATTCCCCCAGACGAAGACGATGATGGTGGTGACGCCGCCGTGGGCGGCCGAAGCGGTGGCCTGCGCAAGGTCGTCCATAAAGGTTACATGTACCGTGGAAAGATACTTGCAGTGGAAGTGCACATCAATGACACCCGGCAGGACATACCTGCCGGCGGCGTCGAACACCTGTGCCGCCTCGGGAGCCGTCCCCGGGGCGTATAGGCCGGCAACCTTTTCGCCCACCACCCCGACGTCGGCCGCAATTACCTTCCCTTCGGTGACTACCTGGCCGCCGCGTATCAACAGATCAAGCATCGGCTTAACCTCCGGTGCAATTTCCGAGGGCGTGGATCCTCCTGTGTCGCTCTACCCCCTTATTCACCTCCCTGTCAAAGCTGTGTATGGGTTCAACAGGGCCTTTGCATAGTCATGTAGAAGTCATTGTGGAAGACAGGCGGGTAGACTGCAGCCCGGTAAGCACGGCCCGTAATGGCCGTCGTCCCGGCCCTGGGCCGGGCGCGGCTCTGCGCAAAGGTCCTGATTAGAGGACAAAGGTGGCGCCCCCGGCCGTCAGCTAGCCGAGCTATTGTTGGCTGGCTGTGGCGGAAGGCTGCGGCGAAACCGCGGCCCACAGGCCGGTTTTGTAATCGAGGCGAGGTCTTGCTGACCTTAGGGGGATTGTTTGCCCAGACTGGCGCCCCCTTCGCCTGCCCATAACGTGCCTTAGGCCCGGTACCGACCCTGAAATGTCAGCTCCCGCGCCTTAGGTATTCGATTTTGACCTCGCCCTGCAAAGCGGCAAGCTCGGGGTCGCCAGTAACCAGAGTCGCCCCCAGACTCCGGGCTGCACCAGCCGCAAAGGCATCGGCATACGCAATCCGGTACCGCATCTTTAGCCGGGCCGCCGCTAAGACCTCAGCCTCCCCGGCCGCAACAACTCCCACGGGCAGCCGCTTCAGCGCCGAAAG
>DAOTYJ010000119.1:0-3273 GCA_034434875.1 Dehalococcoidia bacterium
ATCTTGCCCCGATTCCGGGGGTTGGTCGACTCCAGCATTATCTCCAGGTAGTTTCCGGGGTCCGTAAAGGGCGCATGTCGGCCCATGGCGATGCCGTCGAACTCGCCCAGCACCGTCCGGGTTATAAACTGGGAGGCGTAGTCTTCGATGACCACATTGACGTCAAGGCCGATACGCCGCAGGTACTGGGCCACCAGTTCCGCCTGGGTGTTGAAAACCTGACCGTAGGCGGTGGTGGTGTATCTGAAGTCCACCCGGAACCCATTGGGGTAGCCCGCCTCCGCCAGGAGGCGCCTCGCCCCTTCCGGGTCGTAGCGGAAATAGCGGGCCACCTCGGGCGAAATATCCTTGCCCCGCGGGTCCAGCCACCACGAACCGAAGATGGCCGGAACCAGGTTGTTCCAGCCCTTGAAAACTTTTATGCCCCGGCCCTCCGCCTCCCGGACGCCGGCCGCCTCGACCAGGGCGTCCCGGTCGATGGCCATGGAGATGGCCCGCCGAACCCGGGGGTCCCGCCAGGGCGCCTGCGGGTCGCGCCCGCTGAACCAGATAAGGGTGACCGACCGGTCGGTTTCGCTAACCACTTGCACCCCCCTCACCCCGTTAAGAATTCTGACCAGGTCGGCCCCGTCCGGGGCGACCCCGTCCAGGTTGCCCCCGAGGAACTGGGTGACCCGGCTCTGATATTCGGGCAGGACGTTCAGTTCCACCCGGTCCAGGTAGGGCCGGTCCGGTCCCAGGTGCCAGTCGGGGTTGCGCCGGAACCTGAATAGGCGGGAGACCTCATAGCCTTCGAAAATCCAGGGCCCCGAGCCCACCATCTTCTGGGCCGGGTCGAAGGCCTGGCCCGTCTCCCGGGGCATGACGAAAAGCAGGTAGGTGTCGGCCAGCCTGGTCAGGAAGGGTGCATAGGGGAACTTGAGTTTAAAGACCACCGTGAGGGGGTCCCGGGCCTCGACCGATTCCACCACGTCGGCCAGCTCCCGGTAGTTGGTCGCCGGCTTCGAGCCCGGCGCCTCCCCGATAAACCTCTGGTAAGAATAAACCACGTCCTCGGCCGTCACCTGCCGGCCGATGGGCGGGTGGAATCGGGCGTTGGGCCGCAACCGGACGGTGTAGACCAGCCCATCCCCGGACACCTGATAGGACTCGGCCAAATCCCCGGCGATCTCAAAGGACAATTTGTCCACCGGGGCCGGTTTAAACATGAAGAGCCGGCTGTATACGAAGGCCGAAACGAATTTCGTTAAAGCTGATGTTGCCGAAGGGGTCGATGGTCGGTGGGTCCCCGTTGATGGAGCCGTTCCAGCTACCGCCGCGCCGGGGCCCCGCCTCCGGCGGAGGCATCTCCGCTGCCTGCCGCTGGGGGGCGCAACCGAAGAGGGCCAGGGCCACCCCCAGCTCCCCGGCCCGAACCAGAAACTGCCGGCGTGACACCCTGCCTGGACCCATTGCCTTTCCCTCCTTTTCCCTTGCCGGGGCGCGGTCCGCTAGCCCGGCGGATTCCGCCTTAGCCTTTCAATAAGCTCCGCCTTGGCCAGGACGTTCCGGGCGATGCGGACGGAGGCCGCATCCACCATCCGGCCGTCGACGGCCACTGCCCCCAGCCCTGCCGCCTGGGCCTCCTCGTAGGCGGCAACGACCCGGCGGGCCTGCTCCACCTCCTCGGCCGTGGGGGAGAAGACCTCGTTGGCGATGTCGATCTGGCTGGGGTGGATGGCCCACTTCCCGTCGAAACCGAGGTAGCCGGCCCGAAGACACTCCGTCCGGTAGCCTTCCGGGTTGCGAAAATCGGCGTAGGGACCGTCGACGGCATCGAGGCCCGCTGCCCGGGCCGCCACCACGATCCGGTTCCGGGCGTAGTGCCAGGGGTCGCCGGGGTATTCCCGGGCCAGGGCGTGCCGGATCCGCTGGGAGGCGGAGAAATCGCCGGGACCGAAGATGAGGGCTTCCAGCCTCCGGCTGGAGAAGGCGATGGCCTCGACGTTGATAAGGGCCTCCACCTCCTCAATAAGGACTTCCAGACCCACCGGCTTTTTCCGGCCGGCCTTGGGCTCCAGCTGGTCCAGGAGCCGGTCCACCCAGCGGACGTCCTCGGCTCCCTTCACCTTCGGCAGGATGATGACGTCCAGCCGCTCCCCGGCCCCCATCACCACCTCCACCAGGTCATCATAGCCCCACTCGGTATCCAGGGCGTTCACCCGCACCCCGACGGTCTTAAGACCCCAGTCCAGCTCCCGGATGGCCTCCACCACCTTCCGCCGGGCCGCCACCTTCTCCGGCGGGGCGACGGCATCTTCCAGGTCCAGAAAGACCAGGTCGGCGCCGCTGGAAGCCGCCTTCTGGATCATCCGCTCGCTACTTCCGGGGGTCGAAAGCTCAGACCTTCTCAGCCTCACCGTTCGCCTCCTTCAATCGATTTCGGCGTCGGCCGGGGCGAAAGCTACCCCCGCCCGGAGTAGCTCCTCAACCTCCCTGGGTCCGTAGCCGGCCTCGGTCAGGACCCGGCGGGTGTGCTCCCCCAGCAGGGGTGCCCGGTCCCGCACCGCCGCCGGGGTTTCCGTCAGCTTGATGGGCGGCCCGGCCACGGCCTTCGGCCCGGCGCAGCCCGGGTGCTCCAGCCAGACCACCATGCCCCGGGCCGCCACGTGGGGGTCGACCAGGATATCCCGGGCGTCGTTGAGGGGCCCGCAGGGGACGGCTCCGCCGAGGGCGGCCACCACCTCGGCCTTCGTCCGGACCGAGGTCCATTCGGCAATAATCCTCCGCACCTCGGGGGCCCGGCGCACCCGCTCCTCGTTGGTGGCAAACCGGGGGTCCTCCCCCAGCCCGGGCCGGCCCATAATCGCGCAAAGTTTCCGCCAGAGGTGGTCCCGGGGGGCGGCAATGGCCACCCAGCCGTCGCGGGTCGGGAAGAGGTCGAATGGGCACAGGAGGGGATGGCCGTTGCCCTCGGGACGGGGAACCTGGCCTGTGTAGGAGTACTGATAAACAATCCGTTCGCAGACGGCCAGCACCGCGTCGTACATGGCCACGTCCAGAAACTGGCCCCGGCCGGTCCTTTCGGCGTAGCGGACGGCCCCGACAATGCCCAGGGCCAGAAAAATGGCCGGCAAGATGTCCCCCACACCGGGCCCGACCTTGACGGGCGTACCCGGGTCGGGCCCGGTCATACTCATGATGCCCCCCATGGCCTGGGCCACCACGTCGTAGGCGGGCCAGTCGGCATAGGGGCTTTTGCCCGTTCTCGGGTCGCCGAAGCCCCGGATGGCG
>DAOTYJ010000120.1:0-11577 GCA_034434875.1 Dehalococcoidia bacterium
GTGGAACCGCAGCTCTTCGGCCTTGAGCATGGGATTGAGGGGGACCACAATTGCCCCGAGCTTCCAGGCCGCCAGCTGTGCAATCCAGAACTGGGGAACATTCTGGAGGTAAAGCCCAACCCGACTGCCCTTGCTGACCCCAAGGTCCCGGAAGCCGGCGGCCAGGGCGTTGCTGAGCCGATCAAGCTCCCGGTAGGTCAGGACGGTGTCGAAGTAATAGACGGCCGGGCGGTCGGCGTGCTCCCTTACCGTCGCCCGAAACTGGTCGATGGCGCTGACCTGGGGCAGGGGAAGGTCGGGGGGTACCCAGTCGGGATAGAGCTTAAGCCAGGGCCGGGCCTCATAGGTCGTCACAGGCCATCACCCCTATCCTTCGTCGACGATGGCCACCGCCCGCACCGGGGAGCCGGTCCCGCCCCGGATGCGGAGGGGGAAGCCGATGAAGAAAAAGCGTTTCCCCGCCACCTGGTCCAGGTTGGCCAGATTCTCGTAGTGGGGGACCCGCCGGGCCCGGCAGGTCATGTGGCAGGGGTAGGTCCGGCTTATCGGGTTATCGGGGGTGGGAGAATCCACCCCGAAATTTTTCACCCCCTGGTCGATAAGCCATTCGGTGGCCTCGCCGTCCAGGCCGGGAAAACGGCTTAAATATTCTTTCGTACCGTGGTATCGGTTATAGGTTCCCGTGTAGAGCAGGACGATGTCCCCCGGCTTGATCTGGAGGTTGTGGCGGGCCAGGGCCTCCTCCAGGTCCTTCTTGGTGATGTAAGTCTGGGGCGGGATATGGGACACGTCCAGGCAGATGGCCTCGCCGTAGAAAAGGTCCAGGGGCATCTCGTCGATGCAGGGGGCATCCGGGCGGGGGTCAAAGTGGCAGATCGCATCCACGTGGGTGGGGCCGTGGTCGCTCATCAACAGCCCCAGGGTCCGGTAGGACATTCCCCCCTCGAAGTTTTTGGCCGTTTCCTCGTGGGTGTGGAACTCGAAGATTACGGTTTTAAGGTGCCCAGGGTAAACGTACATCCCCTGGTAGATGGGCTGGCTTAGGTCGACGATCCTTTTTGCCATGGGCTAAACCTCCCCTCGCTTAGTACATTACGATGCCGGCCGAAACGTTAAGGTCTTCGCCGGTGATGGCCGAAGCCAGGTCCGAGGCGAGGAAGACCGCCGCCCGGGCTACCTCCTCGGCTCGGACGAACCGGCCCAGGGGCGACGCCTCCGTCAGGCTGCGTCGGGCCTCCTCCGCCGAGATTCCCCGGGCCTCGGCCAGCCGCCGGACCACCCACTCGATCCGTTCCCCTTCTACCGGGCCCGGGGAGATGACGTTGACCCGGATGCCGTAAGGCCCCACCTCCCAGGCCAGGGTCCGGGTGAGGCCCACCAGGGCCAGCTTGCTGGCCGCGTAAGGGGTCCGGTTCATCAGCGGCCGCTTGCCCGTCATCGACCCGATGTTGACGATAACCCCCGACCGGCGGGCGACCATGGCAGGCAGAAACGCCCGGCAGCAGAGGTAAACACCCCGGACGTTGACGGCGAAGGTTTCGTCCCAGTCCCGGGGGTCTATTTCCCAGAGGGGAGCCGACGGGCCGCCGACGCCGCTGTTGTTGACCAGGATGTCCACCCGCCCGAAATGTTCCAGGGTCCTGTCCCGCAGGTTGGCCACGTCCCCTTCCGAGGTGACGTCCGTGGGAACCACCAGGGCCCGGCGGCCGCACTTTTCGACCATGGCGGCCGTCTCCTTAAGTTTATCCACCGACCGGGCGGCCAGCACCAGGTCGGCCCCCTCCTGGGCGAAGGCCAGGGCGATGGCCCGGCCGATGCCCCGGCCGCCCCCGGTGACCACGGCGATTTTATCTTTTAGTAACATCGCTTTTACCTCCAAACCCCGGCTGGCGACCCCCCTGGAGCTGCCCCAGGATACCCACCAGGCCGTCGGGGAAGAAGACCACCAGCACCAGGCAGAGGCCGTAGACGATTCGGGCCACCTCCTCCCCGATATTAAGGGTAAGAAACTCCCCTACAACCGAAAGGATTACCGCCCCCAATACCGGTCCTTCCCACCGGCGGCAGCCGCCGAACAGGGCCATCAGAAAGAGGGTCACGGCGATGTTAAGGTCGAAAACGATTTCGGGGCTTACGTATGATCGAAGGTAGCCGTACACCCCGCCCACGGCCCCCACCAGGCCCGCGCTCAGCACCAGGGCCGTAAGCTTAAGCCGGGTAGTGTCGACCCCGGCGGCCTCGGCCACCTGCTCGTTCTGCCGGATGGCCATAAGGCCCAGGCCGAGCTTGCTCCGCTCGACCCAAGCGGCCGTGGCCGTGGCCACGGCCGCCAGGAAGAGCATGTACCAGTAAAAGATGGTCCGGTTGACCTCAATGGGGAGGTCGGGAAGGGGGAGCCACAGGCCGGTGGTTCCCCCGAGGGCCGGGGTGTTTTTAACCGCCAGGGCGGTGAGAAGGGCGATGAGCAGGGTGACGATGGAGAAATAAGGGCCCTGCAACCGGACGATGGGATAGCCCACCAGGGCGGCGAATCCGGCCGCCGCCAGGGCCCCCACCGGGAAGGTAAGCAAGGGGTTCAGGCCCAGGCGCAGGAGCAGGAGGGCGGTGGTGTAGGCCCCGACTCCGAAGAAGGCCACGTGGCCAAAGCTTACGTAGCCGGCATAACCGCCCAGGATGGTCCAGCTTTCGGCCAGGGCCACATACATGAAGACCACCGTAAGAAAGGAGAGGGTGTAGAGGGGCGGGGCCGCGTAGGGAAATGCGGCCAGCAATCCGACCACCGCCAAGCCTGCCAGAACCGACCGCCCCATGGTTACTTAAAGAGGCCGTAGGGTCTGAGGAGCAAAATGACAAGTAGCAAACCGAACAGAATCAGGCTGTTCCAGGCCTGCGGTAGCAAAGCGCCCCCCAGGCCGAGGACGAGGCCGACGGCCAGGGCCGAGGCAAGGGTCCCCAGGATCGCCCCGGCCCCACCTACCACCACGATCAGGAGGACCGTTAGCAGCCAGTCAAAATAGGAGGCGGGGCCGAAGGAGTAAATCATCGCCAGGCCCACGCCCCCGATGGCCGCCGTCCCAACGCTTAGGGCGAAAACGAGCATGCTTACAAGTTCGGCCCGAATTCCCACCAACCGGGCCCCCTCGGGCTCTTGGGCCACGGCCTGGATGGCCAGCCCCAGGAAAGTCTTGTTGAGAAACCAGTAAAGGACCAGCACCAGGATTAAACCCAGGGCGGCGGCAACGACCAGACTTCCCTGGGCCGTTAGGCCGAAAAGGTTGAGTGCCTGATTGGAGTAGGGGGTAGTTATGATCCTGGGGTTTGGCGTCCAGATTTTGCTCAGAACATTTTCCAGGGCGATGGCCAGGCCCAGGGTCAGGATGCTGGTGCTCAGGGCCGGGTCGGCCACCCCCCGGACGGTGGGCCGGAAGAGGGTCGGCCAGAGGGCCAGCCCGGCCAGGAACATCAGCGGGGCCAGGAGGCCGGCCGTCACCAGCGGGTCGATGCCGGCGGCGGTAAGCAGAAAATAGGCCAGGTAGCCGCAGGTTAAGCCAAGGGCGGTGTGGGCCAGGTTAAAAACCCGGGCCATCCCCATGGCCAGACTCAACCCAACGGCCGCCCCGGCATAGGCGCAGCCGAGCAGAAGGCCCGAGACCAGGGATGTCCAGACGATGCTCATCGGCCCCGTCCCCCCTTCTCAGAGGCCTACATAAACCTGCCTCACCTTCGGGTCCGAAACCAGCTCCGCGGCCGGTGCCCCGGCGGTTATCCGCCCGGTCTCCATGATGAAGGCAAAATCGGCAAGCCTTAAAAGGTGCATCACCTCCTGGCTCACCACCAGCAAAGTGAGCCGGCGTTCCGTGTTGAGCTTTTTTACCAGTTCCAGGAGCTCGTAGGCCAGACGGGGTGAAAGGCCCAGGGTCGGCTCGTCCAGGATGAGCAGCTTGGGCCGGGCCATGAGCCCCCGTCCGATGGCCAGCATCTGCTGCTCCCCCCCGCTTAACGTTCCGGCCGGCTGCCCCCGGCGCTCGTAGAGGCGGGGAAAGAGTTCGAAAACCTCCTGGAGGGTCCGGCCCAATTCGGCCCTGGCCCGGGGCAGGTAGGCCCCAAGCCGCAGGTTGTCCAGAACCGTAAGCCTGGGGAAGAGCTTGCGCCCCTCCGGGACATGCACCACTCCCAGCTCGCAGACCCGCTCCGCCGGCCACCCGGTAATGTCGGTGCCGTCGAAGCGGACTCGACCGGCCGCCGGCTTGAGCAAACCCGAAACCGCCTTCAGCAAAGTGGTCTTGCCCGCCCCGTTAGGCCCAATGAGGCCTACGAACCGGCCTGCCTCCACCTTTAGGGAGGCGTCCCGAACGGCCGGCAGGGGGCCGTAGTAAACCGTAAGGCCGCTAACCTCCAGCATGGGTTCCTTCGGCGCGGCCGGGGCCGAGGTAAACCTCCACCACCCGGGGGTCCCGGGCCACCTCGACGGGGGTTCCGGCCGCAATGAGCCGCCCCTGGTCCAGCACCACCACCCGGTCGCAGGTTCCCATAATAGCGGCGGGTATGTGCTCCGTCATTATCACCGTAAGGCCCCGGCGGGCCTTCAGCGATTTTATCAGCTCGGTGGCCTCCCGGACCTCGGCCGGGGTGAGCCCGGCGAAGACCTCGTCCAAAAGCAGCAGCTTGGGCCGGAGGGAAAGGGCCCGGGCCAGCTCCAGCCGCCGCAAATTCACCATGGTCAGGTCCGAGGTTCGGGCCGCCCACCAGTCGGCCAGCCCGACCTCGGCCAGCACCTCCCGGGCCGCCTTCCGGGCGGCCTGGAGGCTCCCTTCACCCTGGGCGTAGAGGATGCCCAGGGCCACCGTGTCCAGGCAGGTAAACTCCGGCAGGGGCTGGGCGATCTGGAAGGTCCGGCCCACGCCCAGGCGGGCGACGCGGTGGGGCTTGAGGCCGGTTATATCCTTACCCAGAAAGAGGACCCGGCCCGCCTCGGGCTTAAGGAAGCCGGAGATTACCCCGAAAAGGGTGGACTTGCCCGAGCCGTTAGGGCCGACAAGGCCCACGACCTGGCCCGCCTCCACCCGCAGGGTGATATCGGCGAGGGCAACCAGCCCCCCGAAGCGCTTGGTTACGGAGCGGAGCTCAAGCACGGGTTGCGGCCCGGGCCGAAAGTCTCACCTCAGCGGCGGAAAATCGGGGGTTTGGTTTCCGGTCCCCTGGGCCAGACGGCCACCACCTGGCCGCCCTGAATCTGATAGGCTACGCTTATCGGCTGGGGCAGACCCCGCTGGTCAAAGCGCAGCTTGCCCAGGGGCGTATCTACCTCGTTGGTTTTGAGCCAGTCCCGGATTCGGGTATTGTCCAGGGATTTGGCCCCGTTAACCCCGGCTTCAAGGACGTAGCCGTAATTGTAACCGGTGAGGATATAAAGGTCGATGGGCTGGCCGTATCTGGACCGGTACATCTGGTCCACGGCCTTCGCCTTCGGGGTGAAGGCATCGCCGGTAAAGCCGGTAAAGACCAGCTCGCCCAGCTCCCCAATTTCTTTGACCCAGGGAAGGCTGTGGGGCCCGATGTAAACGAAAACGGCCTTGGGCTGGTAGCCCTGAACCCTCAGGGTCCTGAGCATGAGGGCGTTTTCGGCCGGGTTGCCCCCCAACATCACCACATCGGCCTGGGCTTGCCTTGCCCTGGCGATAAGGGGGTCGGCGTTGGCCAGGGGGGAATCGTAAAGCTCGTCCACCACCACCTTAAAGTCCGGCATGTTCTTGGCGATGAAGTCCAGGGTTCCCTTTCGGGCATCCTGGCCAATGATGTTATTCATAAAGAGCAGGGCGACGGTGTTGAGCTGGGGGCCTTCCACCGTCCCCTGGCGGACCGCCTTTACCAGGTCCATGAAGGCCAGCGGATACCAGGAGCCGAGGAGAGGCGGCCCGCCGAAGAAGTACTGATAGCCCTGCTCGAATGAGGGGCTATGGGCACCCATACCGATGTAAACGTATTTATACTTTTCGGCCACCGGCGCCTGGGCCGCCACGGTCGTGCCCGGATAGCCTCCCAAGACGAGGTCGACCCGGTCGACGGTGATCAGCCTCTCCAGCAGCTGGGCAGCCTTATCGGGCTTGCCCTCGTCGTCGTAGATCTTGAGCTCCACCTTCCGGCCCAAAAGGCCGCCCCGGGAGTTTACATCCTCGACCCAGAGCTCGTAGCCGGCCCGAACCTCCTTGGCCGTGTCGGCGAAACCCCCGCTCAGGGCAAGGCTTGCCCCGACGACCACCGGGCGCTCGGTGGCGGGTTGAGCCGGGGCCGGCGCACCGGTCGAATACGGGAGGCAGGCGCCAAGGGTGAGCAAGAATATAACGGGTATCAGGACCTTTTTCAGGCGCATCCCCTAGGCCCTCCTTCGGCGATGGCTTAAATTAAGCCCGTCCCCTTTTTAGGCGAGCTATTATACCACAGGGCCCCACCGGCCGCATCCGGAACTTGCCCGTGGATGCCGAAGTCTGGGACGGATAATAAATGACGGCGGGCCCGCCTCCTCAAGGATCCAGCCCGCTACCATCATGCAGGACAGAGTCACCCGCCCCTAGCCATAAGTTGCCAAACAATTTATGGCTGTTTTAGCGCGGGATGAGCCGGAAACGGGCAGGGGTCGGCGTTGACGTAAGCGTTTTGTTGCTTACGTCAACGGTAAGGGCTGACATCTTCAACCAGGCCGCAGCCTGATGGGGCCCGGGATTTTTGGTGCATCCGCTCCTTGCCCTGTTTTTGCGCCCGGACCGGCCGCAGGCTATAATAGTCTGGTTTCATTCTGCAGGGGAGGCGCACCGTGAAAGAGGTCACCCGGAGGGAATTTCTTAAGCTGGTCGGGACCGCGGCGGGCATCGCTGGGCTTGAGTCGGCGGCTTTCGGGTGTCAGGTTGCCGGTCAGGTCGGGGGGCCGGGCCCCCAGCCGCCCCAGGAGGTCCCCATGCTGGGCATCTGGCCCTTCACCGGGGCCTTCGCCGACGTGGGACCGGTTCTCGACCGGGGAATGAGCCTGGCCCTGGAGGAGTGGGGTTATAAGGTTATCGGCCGCCCCATCAAGTACGTGAAACGGGACGACGAGACCAAGGCCGATACGGCTACCCGCCGGGTGGAAGAGGCCATCGAAACCGAGGGGGTTAAGTACGTTATCGGCCCCTGGTCCAGCGGCGTCGCCCTGGCCGTCTCGGAGGTGGCCAAGCGCCGGAAGGTGCTTCACTTCTTCAGCGGCGGCACCGAGGATATCAGCGGCAAGCGCTGCCACCGATATTCCTTCCAGTGGGCGGCCCACGCCTACACGGCCGCCGACACGGTGATAAAAACCTTTCTCCGGGAAAACCCGGGGGCCAAGCGCTGGTACCTCCTCATCGCCGACTACGCCTTCGGCTGGTCCCTCGAAAAATACCTGAAGCTGGTCGGCGAAAAATACGGCGTTCAGGTCCTCGGGGCCGACCGCCACCCCCTGGGGGAGCGGGAGTTCAGCGGCTACGTCTCCAAGGCCGTGGGCGCCCGGCCCGACGTGGTGGCCATGGTCAACTTCGGTCAGGACGCCATCCAGGCCGTCCGGACTTTCTACAACTTCGGCTGGCAGCCTAAGCAGCCCCTCATCATGACGTGGAGCGCCGGGGTTGAGGAGCTGGTTCAGCTTGAGCCGGAGATGCGGGAGAACGTCTGGGTCGGCACTAATTTTTATTACACCATCGACACCCCGGTGGCCCGGGAGTTCGTTAAACGCTATCGGGAAAAGTACGGCGAGCCCCCGGGCTACGCCCCGGCCGCCGCTTACGGGATGACCCGTCTGGTTCTGCGGGGGATCGAAAAGGCCAAGAGCGCCGAGGTGCCCGACGTGATTCAGGCCCTGGAAGGCTGGGAGGGCGAAGACCTGCTCGGCAAGATGAGAATCGACCCCAGGACCCACCAGACCCTGCGGCCCTATTTCTTCCTGCGTTGCAAGAAGAAATCCGAAATGAAGGACCAGTGGGACTTTGCAGACCTCATCGGCACCGGCGACACGCCCCAACCGCGCGAACTCAACGGGTGCCAGGATATCGGGTCCCTTTAAGGCCAGGACCAGGGTGCTGAGGGACGGGGTCACGTCGTGCCGGACCTAGCCGCAACCGTCACGATTCAACTTTTTAACGGGCTCGTTGTGGGCATGATTTATGCCCTCATCGGAATCGGCCTCACGTTGATCCTGGGGCTTCTGGATATTCCCAATTTCGCCCACGGGGCCCTTTACGCCCTGGGGGCGTATCTTTTGCTCCAGCTCCTCGGCCTGACCGGGAGCTTCTGGCTGGGCCTGCTCATCGCGCCCGTTGTGGTTTTTATCCTGAGCATGCTTTTGGAGCGGCTCCTGATCCGGCCCCTATACCCGGTGGGTTCCAATTACGTGCTCCTATTTACCTTTGCCGTTTCGGTCATTGTTCAGGAGCTGATTATCCTTGTGTGGGGTCCCGTGGGGTTTAGTGTTTTGCCGCCATCGATCCTCGCCGGCAGTGTAGAGCTCGGGCTTTTCTCTTATCCTAGATATCACATTTTTGTCATGTTGGTTTCGGTGGCCGTTATTCTGGCCCTCTGGCTCCTGCTGGAGCGCACCCGCTACGGCGCCATCATGCGGGCCGGCATTGAAAACAAGACGATGGTGAGCGCCCTGGGCATCGACGTTTATCGGCTCTTCACCCTCGGTTTCGGCCTCGGAGCGTACCTGGCGGCCCTGGCTGGCGTCCTGATGGCCCCCATTCGGGGGCTGATGCCCTACATGGGCGTCGATATCCTCCCCTTCGCCTTTGTGGTGGTCGCCCTGGGCGGCCTTGGCAACATCATCGGGGCCATCGCCGCCGGCCTAATCATCGGGGTTACCCAGAGCCTCACCACCCAGTTCTGGCCCCAGGGCTCGACCATCACGATTTTTGCGGTCATGGCCGCCATCCTGCTCATCCGGCCCCAGGGCCTCTTTGGGGCCCGCTGAGATGGTAAGGCTCCGTCCAAGACTCGGCCCCCTCACCCCGTGGGTACTGCTCGGCGTCGCCCTGCTGGTGCTCCCCGACCTGATGCGCACCACGGTGGCCACCGAGGTGTGGATTTTCGCCATCCTGGCCCTGGCCTTCAACCTGCTGCTGGGCTACACGGGCCTGCTCTCCTTCGGGCAGGCGACGTTTTTTGGGGCCGGGGCTTACACCGCCGGCCTTTTGCTGATTCACCAGCGGGTCCACCCGCTGGTCGCCCTGGCGGCGGCCGCCCTGGCCGGCGGCCTGGTGGCGGCGGTGGTGGGCTACCTGTGCATCCGGCGGGTGGGCCTTTACTTCATCATGCTGACCTTTGCGTTCAACCTGATGGCCTATTTTATCGTCTACCAGGCGTCGTCTATAACCGGCGGGGTTGACGGCCTGCCGGGCGTGCCCAGGCCCCCGGTAAATCTCTATTTCGTCGCCTGGGACATCCGGCCGGGGGTCGCTTATTATCTGTTCGTAAGCCTTATCTTCTTCCTGTCGGCCCTGGTCCTCAAAAGGGTCGTCGATTCGCCCCTGGGCCTGGTGTTTCAGGCCATCCGGGAAAATGAGGCCAGGGCCGCCGCCCTCGGCTACAACACCTGGGCTTTCAAGCGGCTCGCCTTTGTCAGCTCGGGAGCCTTCTCCGGCCTGGCCGGCGCCCTTTACGGGATGCTCTTCGGCATCGTACCCATTGATACTATCTACTGGGTAACGTCGGGCAACATCGTCTTTATGACCCTCATCGGGGGCACCGGCAGCTTTTTCGGCCCCATTATCGGGGCGATTTTCTTTATCTGGTTGGCCGAAACCGTAAGCGTCCGGTGGGAGCGGTGGCCCCTCATCTTCGGGCTTGTCTTTGTTTTTGTTATCTTCTTTTTCCGCGGCGGGTTCGTGGAGGTCTGGCGGCGATTGCGGGCCGTCCTACCCAAGTCGGGCCGCGGGGTGTAGCCGGATTATGGCCCTTCTAAGGACTGAAGACCTGACCGTCCGGTTCGGGGCCCTGACCGCCGTAGACCGGGTGACCCTGGAGATTGAGCCGGGGACGGTGCACGCCATCATCGGCCCCAACGGCGCCGGCAAGACTACCCTCTTTAACGCGATAACCGGGGAGGTAAGGCCCACCTCGGGCCGGGTCTTCTTCCTGGACCGGGATATCACCGGCCTGACGGTTTACCAGCGGGCCCAGCTGGGGATCGGCCGGTCCTTCCAGCGGACGAACATCTTTCCCAATCTTACCGTCTTTGAAAACGTCTGGCTGGCCGCCTTCGCCCGGGTCCGGCCGTCGAGCCTGCCCCGTCGGGTTCCCCGCCAGCGGTTGGCCGGGGTGAAGGACCGGGTCCACGAGGTGCTGGCCGAGGTCGGCCTTACCCATCGGGCCCACCACCGGGCGGCCGAACTTTCTCACGGGGACCAGCGTCTGCTGGAAGTAGCCATTGCCCTGGGACTTTCGCCGAAACTGCTCATGTTAGACGAGCCCACGGCCGGCCTTTCGCCCGAAGAAACCCGACGCATGATGGAACTTATAAAACAGCTGGCCGCCAGGTACACGATCCTGCTCATTGAGCACAAAATTTACCTTGTTATGGAAGTCTCACAGATTATTTCCGTAATGCATTTCGGCCGCCTCATTGCCCAGGGTCCGCCTGAGCAAATTCGAACAGACCCGGCGGTTCAAGAAGCCTACCTGGGAAGGCGATGATTTTAGAGGTCAGAGATATTCACGTCTATTACGGCCTGGCCCACGTCCTGCACGGGATCTCCCTCCAGGTGGACCGGGGGGAAGTTGTCGCCCTGCTGGGCCGGAATGGGGCCGGCAAGAGCACCACCCTTAAGGCCATCATGGGGATCGTGCCGCCCAGGTCGGGGCGGGTGGTCTTTAAGGGGACGGATATTACCGGCTGGCCGCCCCATCGGGTTGCCCGGCTGGGGGTCGGATACGTCCCTGAGACCCGGGATATCTTCTCCTACCTTACTACCCGGGAGAACCTCCTCATCGCCTATAACCGGCGGTCTCGCTGGACCCTGGAAACCGTAATCGAGCTTTTTCCAAAACTTGCCGACTTGATGAACCGGCGGGGGCGGCACCTAAGCGGCGGCGAACAGCAGATGGTGGCCATCGCCCGGGCCCTGCTCACGGGGCCCGAGCTTCTCCTGCTGGACGAACCCTCCCAGGGCCTGGCTCCCATCGTCGTGGAGTCCATTCTGGAGGCGGTGAGGCGCCTTAAGCGGCAGGGATTAAGCATGCTGTTGGTGGAGCAGAACTTTGACCTGGCCGTACAGCTTGCCGACCGGGCTTACCTGATCGACCACGGCCAGATCGTCTTCGAGGGGGCCGTGGCCGACCTCCTGGCCAGGCCGGAGCTGACCAGCCGTTACCTGGGCGTAACCGTCTGAGGGCCTTCTGAAAAATCGGCCGGCATCGTATCTTTGCCGCCGCTCCGTGCGGCCCGCCCTAAGCTCTACCGTTCTGCAACGCATAGTCATTTATTTCACCGCCCAGGGTGAACTAAATGGCCGGTTGCTTCCTGCTTCAGCGACCCATGACTCGTAGACCGGACGGCGGCTTCGCCGCCCGTTCCGC
>DAOTYJ010000121.1:0-3770 GCA_034434875.1 Dehalococcoidia bacterium
TGGGTGCGGAGTGTGGCCTTTTCTCCGGATGGGCGGTGGGTGGTTTCGGGGGGCGGGGATGGCATGGTGCGGCTGTGGAAGGTTGCCGGTGGGCGGTGCGTCTGGGTGGGGGAGGGGCATAAGGGCTCGGTGCATGTGGCCTTTTCTCCGGATGGGCGGTGGGTGGTTTCGGGGGGCGAGGATGGCATGGTGCGGCTGTGGGATACACAGGTGGAGGTGGAGATCCTCATGCGCACATATTCTGCATCTGGGGAGGAGCCGTCATGAGCGTGACCTGCCCGGTCTGCGGATGGCAAGGGGGACAGGTCCCCACCTGCCCCCGGTGCGCATGGGTCCTGCACAGCGAAGAACCCATCCTGATGGACCCCCAGGTCCTGGTCGAGTACAAGCGGCGGCTGGAGGAGTACCGGGCCGAGTGGGCCCGCCGGCAGGCCCGTCCGGCTTACGGGGCCCTGCTACTGCTTGCCCCAGCGCCCCTGCCCTTTGCCCTCGCAGACATTCGGGGGGAAGCTCCTCTCCGTCTGGATGGGCTGTCTGCCGGATCCCACGTTCTCCGTCTGGAGCTTCCCACCCTGGCCCTGGAGCTGGCCGTCGAAGTCACCGGGGGGGAGGCCCTAACCCTCTCCCTTTCTCCGGACCTTCTGCAGGCCGGTCAGCGGGAAGCCGCCTGGCATTTCTCGCCTGCCTTCTGCCTGGAGGGCCACGGCGGCCCGGTCTGGAGCCTGGCCCTCGACGCCTCGGGCCGTCTCCTGGCCTCCGCCAGCAGCGATGGGACCCTTCGGCTCTGGGACCCGAACTCTGGGCTGACCCTTCGGCAGCTGCGGGGCCATGGGGACTGGGTGCGGGCCGTAGCCATCCATCCGGATGGCCGGCAGGTCGCCTCCGCCGGGCTTGACTCCACCCTCCGCCTTTGGGATGCCGCCACCGGGGATGAGCGCCATGTCATCCGGGTTCCGTGCTGGGTGCTGAGCCTGGCCTTCAGTGCCGATGGGGAGTTTCTTGCCGCCGCTGGGGATAAGGGCACCCTTTATGTTTACCGGGGGGCCTCCGAGGGCCAGGTCCTTAGCCTGCAGGGCCACGCCGGTGCTGTTGGCGCCCTGGCCTTTCATCCTCGGATGCCGTTGCTGGTCTCAGGAGGGGAGGATCGAACGCTTCGGGTCTGGGACGTGTCCCGGGGCGGGAAGGAGCAGGTCCGCCTGGAAGCCAGCGGTCCTGTGGGTGCGGTGGCCTTCCATCCCTCGGGGCATCTGCTGGCCTCTGGGGACGGGCGGGGCCGGGTGCAGCTTTGGTCCCTGGCCGCCCGGGAGGAGGTGGCCGTCTGGGACATCGGCGGGGCGGTGCATGCTTTGGCCTTCCATCCTTCTGGGGCCCTGTTGGCGGCCGCCGGGGAGCTTCCTGCCATTTCCATCTGGAGTCTGGATCAGGGGCGGGAGGTGGCTCGTCTGGAGGGGCCTGTTCCTCCCCTTTGGGCCCTGGCCTTCCATCCGAACGGCCGGAGGTTGTTGGCCGCCGGCAGTGGTCCGGAGATTCACGCCTGGTCCCTTCAGGCCCGATGGGTCCTCCCCGCTGACCTGCCGCGGTGGTCTCTGAACGAGCCTCCGGCCCGGGCCTGGCTTGGGGTCCGCACCGACCGGGAGGCCATGCTTTTCCTGGACGGCGCTCCTGTGGGCAAGACGACCCGGTGCTTCCAGTTGCTGGCTGACCTCTCTCCGGGCTCCCACACCCTGGAGGCCCGGACGGAAGGGGAAAAGGCCACCCTCACGGTGGAGCTTCAGCCGGGCGAGGTTCGGCGGGTGGAACTGGCCCTGCGGCCTGTTTACGGGAGCCTTCGCCTGCGGGGCTGGATCCGCGGCCTTCAGGCTGAGCTGGAGGGACGCCCGATTTCCGGACCCGGGTCCGTTTCGGGGCTCCGGCCGGGCCGCTACACTCTGCGCTTTCGGTGGGAGGGTCACTCATGGTCCGTGCCGGTGGAGGTCCCTGCGGGGGCGGAGGTGGAGCTTTTGGTCCCCGCTCACCTGGCGGAGGCCCTGGGCATGCTGGAGCGGTGGCGGGAGGAGCGGACCTGGTCGGTGGCGGGGGGGCCGGTGACGGCCCTGGCCTTTGAGCCAGGGGGCCATTGCCTGGCGATGGCCACGGGGGATGGCGTGATCCACGTGTGGGGTCTGCGAGGGCCTTCGCCGCGGCGGGCCTTCTCGCACCCTGCCGGCCCGGTGGTGGCGCTGGCTTTTCGTTCCGATGGGCATCTGGTCTCCCTGGGTGCGGACGGCGCCCTTCGGGTCTGGGATCCTTCCCGGGGGCGGGAGCTTCGGCGGCTGGAGAACCCTGCGGGCACGGCCCCAATTCAGGCCCTCAGTCCCGATGGTCGATGGCTGGCGGCCTTGGGGGCCGATTCCACTTTGCGGCTTTATGCCCTGCCCGAGGGCCGGGAGGTGCGGCGTCTGGAGGGGGACTTTTGCTCCGTCACCGCCTTGGCTTTCAGCCCCGGGGGGGACATCTTGTTGGTCTGCGACGCTGGGGGGACGCTTTGGGGCTACGACGGGGGGAGCGGCCGCCTCCTCTGGACCCGGGCCGGTACGGGGGGCCTGGCGGGTGTGCTGGCCATGCATCCCCGGGTTCCCTTGCTGGCGCTGGGGACTTCCCAGGGACTGTTAATCCTGGAGGCGGAAGGGGGGCATCCCCTGCGGATGTTTCTGGGGGGCAAGGCGGCCCTTCGGGCGGTCGCCTTCAGCGCCGACGGCCGGTGGCTGGCGGTGGGTGCCGCCGATGGGACGGTGCGGCTGTGGGACCTCCAGGGGGTCCAGGCCGTGGAACCCGTCCGTCCTCGCCGTCTCCGGCGGGCCCTTTCCCTGACCGCCGGCCTGCTGACTCTGGGTCTCCTTCTTCTGACCCTTCAACCCTGGCGGATCTTTCTGGGGCGGCGGCCTTCGACGCCGCCTGCCGGGGAGGTATGCCGGGGCGGGATCGAAGCGGGGGAGATCCTTCAGTATCTGCAGTGTTATCAATCCCCGATGGGGGCTCTGGCTGAACCGATGTTCCGGCTGGGCCAGGCCTACAACGTGGACCCCCGGCTGATGGTGGCCCTGGCGGGCGCCGCCACCCGCTTTGGGAGAGAAGGCCCTTGTGCCCAGCAGCGGAACAACCCATGGGCCTATCGAACCCAGGGACGGGAATGCCAGGCCTTCCGGGACCCATTGGACGCCGCCGAGGCGGTGGCCCTGGCCCTTTGGACCCAGGTTCATCAGAAGGACGTGAAGACTTTTGAGGACCTGGTCTTGCCCTGGTGTCCGGACCCGAAGGACTGCGCCGGCTGGGTCGAGGCGGCGGGCCGCTTTTACCGGGAGCAGGGTGGGGATCCCCAGAGTTCGGATTTCCGGTTCACCAGCACCGGCCGCCCGGTCCTCTCGGGGAAGTTCCGCATTGGGGATGCGGTACGGGTGACCACCGCCGGGCTGCGGGTGCGTCAGGGTCCCGGCAGCCGCTTTCCCTCCATCAAGTCCGTCTCCCCGCCCGAGGGGGGCGTGGTGATCGCGGGTCCTATCTCCCTCGATGGCCACATCTGGTGGGGCATCCGCTATTCGGGAGGGGTGGTGGGGTGGTCCATCGAGGGCGGCCTGGCGCCGGACGTCTCCACCCCGACCCCTACTCCTACTTCTACCCCGACCCCGGCTCTGGCGGGGACCCCAACCGGGGGTGGTCTGGCGTCAGAGGTCCCTATCCCGACCCCTACCCCGACCCCCACCCCCACGCCGGCTCCGCCGGAGGTCCCGACG
>DAOTYJ010000122.1:0-12073 GCA_034434875.1 Dehalococcoidia bacterium
GCTGGCCCTATTTCGTCGTGGGGGACCGGAGGGGGGCGTGTATGCTCGGTGGCGGGCGTCCCGGGAGGTGGAGGTCGGGCGTCTTCGTTCGTTTTGCGATGGGGGTAGCGTGCTTCTGGAGTGGGGTCGGCGGGCGCCGCTTACGGGGGTCGTCTGTGCCGACCCGGGGTCGGGTCTTCCGGTTTGGAGCGTCTGTCGGTCGCCCGTAGGGGGCGTGGTGTTTCGGACGGTCGTTCGCCGGTGAAGTGAGGACACGATTATGGCCGAACGGGTGTTTGCCGTTGTAGTACGGGTTCCCGCTGTCGGTGAGGACGTACGGTTTCTGGTGCGGGCCGATTCGGCCGAGGCGGCCGTGGTTCGGCCGGCTCGGCTGTTTGGGGCCGACCGGGTCGTTCGGGTCGAGGCCGTGCCCCGTCTAGGGCGGGTGGGGGTGCCGGCGTCGGTCCGGTCGGACGTACTGGTGTCGATTCGGGACTTTACGGCTGCAGGGGTGCGGCCGAGCGTGGCCCTACGGCGGGCTTTACCGACGATGCCGCCCCGTCAGCGGGCGGTCGTGGCGGCTCTGCTGGCGGCGATGGATGCTGGGGCCGGCATCGGCGAGGCCCTACGGATGGCAGGGTTTCCGGATGCGGAGGCTCGTCTGGTCGAGGCGGGGGAACGGACGGGTCGACTCGTGGAGATGGCCTCGGCGGCGTTGGACCTACTGCGGGCGGCCGAGCGTCTTCGGAGTTCGACCCGGCGGGCGGCCGTCTATCCGGCGATCGTCCTGATGGCCGTGTTCGGGTTGGGCGTGCTGTTTCAACTGGTCGTCCTACCTGGGGTTCAGAAGATATTCGAGGAGTTGGGTGAGCCAGTGCCCTGGCTGTTTAGGGTGGCGCCGCTGGTCATGATGGCCCTGCCGGTTCTGGTGGTGGTGGGGTTGTTGGTGGCTTGGGCTTCGCCCGGGGTCCGGCAGGCGTTGTCGGGTCTTCCGTTGGTGAAGGACATCCTGTGGGTGCGGGACAATCTGGCCGTCCAGCAGCATCTGATCGGGGCGCATCGGTGTGGGGATTCGACGGCTAGGGCCTTTGAGGATGCGGCGGGGTTGTGCGTAACGGAGAGGGGTCGGTCGGCCTGTCGGGCCGTGGCCCGCTTCTTTCGGGGGGAGGCCTTGCCGGGGGGTGCGATGCGGAGTTTTCAGGAGGCCGCCGTGGCGGCGGGTTGGGAGCCGGATTTTGCGTACATATACGGTGTGGGTCTGGACACGGGTCGGGCGGAGGAGGCGCTGGGGCAGCTGGTGGAGCGGTATCATCGTCGGCTGGACGAACTCATCGCGGCGGCCGAGCGGGCTGTCGAGGTGGGTTTGCTTTTGGCGGTAGGTGGCTTGGTGGGGGGCACGGTGGGGACGTTTTATTCCACGCTCTACTCGTTGATCACGAGGTTTGGGTAGGCCATGCGGGAGGTCGTCGTCGAGCCGTGGGCGGTACGGATTCGGGCGCTTTCGCCGGCGCCCTGTCGGTCGTGTGGGTGGGAGGCGCGTCTGGCCGACCGGCAGGGGCCTATCTGTGGGGTTTGCGTGATTTTGGCGCCGTCGGGGGCATTTTCGTTTCGGGACCCGGCGGCGACGGGGCTGGTGCCCCGGGAGTATCATGCGGTGCGGGCCCGTTGGGCCGCTGTTCGGGGGCCTCGGGTGGGGCTTCGGGAGCAGGCCTGGCTGGCCTTTCGGGCGCTGGCGGAGGTGGTTCCGGATGGGGCCCGACGGGCTCGGCTTTTAGCGGCCTGGCTTCAGGCGCCCCTTTTGGGGGACGGTCTTCCCCGCGGGGGCGGGGCTACGGAGGCGGAGGCCTTTTGGGGGTATGAGGCGGCCGTGAGGACGGGCATCGTGCCCGTCGGCCGGACCGGTGTGCGCTTGGAGGTCGCGCTGGCCCGCTGGCCGGAGGATGGGCTGGACGAGTTCTTGCTGAAGGTGTTGGAGGGGAGCGATGTGGAGGTCGTCGCCGTTTCGGTAGCCCGAGACGACGACGCGCGGCAGCTGGCGGACCGGGCCTACGGTCGGGAGGTCGTGGCCATTGAGCCGATGTCGGTGCGGTCGGAGGTTCGGCCGGTCGATGTCGGGGTGGAGGTCCTGACGGCCGATGAGAAGGAGCGGCTCCTTCGGGAGTTTCGGGCGGGCCGGGAGGGTTTGCGGCTTCTGCTGATTCTGGCGACGGAGGCGGGGGCGACGGACATTCACATCGAGCCCCGGGGGGATGCGACGTTTGTGCGGTTTCGGTCTGGCGGGGAGCTTCGGGTGGCGGCGCGTTTAGGGAGGGAGGACTGGCGGTTGATGGCCAACGCCGTACGGGCTTCGGCGGGCATTTCGGCGGAGGCGGCCGTTGAGGAGCAGCGGGGTGCGCTGACGGTCGTGTTGGACGACCGTCGGATCGACGTGCGGGTGTCGGTCGTGCCGGTCGTCGTGCCGGGGAGCCGGGACATGGCGGAGAAGGTAGTCCTGCGTTTGCTGGACCAGAACGTTGTCAATCGGGGTCCGGCGGAGATCGGTCTGGTGGGTCCGGCGTGGCGACTTCTTTTGGGGGCGTTGCGGATGGCGGTTCCCAAGCATCCGGGGCTGATCGTGCTGTCGGGTGCGACGGGTTCGGGGAAGACGACGACGCTTCATGCCCTTCTTCGGCTTCTTCCCCTGGATTCGATCAACGCGGTGGGGATCGAGGACCCGGTGGAGATATTTACGCCGGGGCTGACGCAGTGCGGGGTATCGCCGCGGTTTGGGTTTGCGGCGGCCATACGGGCGTTTCTGCGACAGGACCCGGACGTGATGTTGGTCGGGGAGGTGCGGGACCCGGAGACGGCGCGGGCCGTTTATGAGGCGGCCCTGACGGGGCATACGGTCCTGACGACGGTCCATGCCGATTCGGCTCCGGACGTGTTCGTGCGGATTGCGGAGCTGGTGGGGGAGCGGGCGCTTCTACGTTTGGCGGCCCTGGTGCGGTTGGTGTCGTATCAGCAGATGCGGCGGCGTCCGTGCGGGGAGTGTGCCGTCCGGGCGGAGGTGGCTTTGCCCGGAGGGCGTACTGTGCAGGGGCGTGCTGGGAGTGGGTGTGGCCGCTGTCGGGGGGGCTATAGCGGGGTCATTCCGATATTTGAGACGCTGGCCCTGGATACGGCCTTAGTGGAGTCCGCCCGCCGGGCGGTCCGCCGGGAGCGTCTTTCCTTTGCGGAGGCCCTCCGCCGGGTGGCGGCCGAGGCGGGGACGTATGTGCCCCTGGAGGAGGACGCTGCCTGGAAGGCCGAACGGGGGCTTTTGGATGTGCGGGAGCTGGAGGCGGTCGCCCGGGGCCGGGCGGTGGTGACATCCGGGGTATAAGGAGGTCGGACGTGGCGGTGACGGTATCGGGACTTTTGAAGATAGTGGACCCGACGGCGCAGCTCTTGCCGGCCATACGGCCGTCGGGTACGGAGGGCGTGGCCGTCCATCGGGTTCGGACGGACCGAGGGGACGAGGGTCTGCGGGTCGTCCTGCGGGACTATGGGAAGGAGGATGCCCGATGGCTTCGGGAGTTACGGCTTCTTTTGGCCCGGTTTGTGGAGCGGGCCCTGCCGGACCTACGGGGGCATTATGAGGTTCATCGGCCTGACGGGGCCGAACGGGTGATGACCCTCGAGCAGGGGGGCATCCGGTCGTATGTGGACGTGTTGGCCCATGCGCGGGCGCGGCGGCCGCGGCCGCCGGTTTTGGCGCCGGCCCTGCTTGTGTATGCCGTGTATCCGTTGGCGGTAGCCCTGCAGGTGATTCACCGGCAGGGGTACTGCTATCGGGCGCTGGGTCCGGAGACGGTAGAGTTGGACGTGCACGGCTTTCGGGTTTTGGTGGCGGCACCGATTGCGCCGCCGGCGGACGAGGCCGGTCCGGCTGGGGACCGGGTGACGCGGCTGTACGGGGGGCCGTCGACGGCGGGGGTGACCGAGTGGTCGGCGCCGGAGGTCCTGGCGGTGGGTCCGGCTGGGGCGGTGGCGGCGTCGGACGTGTACGCCCTGGGGGTCGCCCTGCTTTCGGGCGTGTTGGGGGAGAATCCCCTGGGGAGGGACCGCACGGCGGCGGCCGTATCGGAGGCACTGGGTCGGGCGAGGCTCTATGTGCGTTCCTATCCCTGTGGGGAGGGTCTGGTGAAGTTGATGGAAGGGATGCTACGGGTGCGGCCGGAGGACCGGATGACGTCGGTGGACGTCGTGCAGGAGCTTTTGAATTTACGGGAGGAGGCGTCGGAGGAGGTCGGCGATCTGCGGATCCAGTTTGTTCTGAAGGCGCTCCTGGACGGGGCGTTTGACGACGTGCTGGGGGCTCGCCAGCAGGAGGCCTGGTCTCTGCTCTATCGGGAGACGCAGACTCTGCGGCGGGATCCGCCGCAGGTGGATACGGCCGAGGTCCGTCGGGTGGGGGTGACGGTGTCGGCGGGGGAGAGCTTGGCGGAACGTTTGCGGGTGGCCCTGGAGGTCCTGCTCCGGGGGCAGTTGGAGTTAGAGGTGGAGATTCCGAGCAACGAGACCTGAAGGGGTCTTGAGGAGGGTTCGGTCATGAGGGCACGGGCGAAGGTACGTTTGGGTCGGCCGTCGGGCGGGCCAACGTCTGCCCAAGCGATGGGGGCGTATGTAGAGTACGGCCGTATGGTCATTTGGGCGGATGGGCGACGGGAGGCCTGGGGTGAGCCGAACCGGGTGACGGGCGCCGTTCGGGCGGCCGTCGGGGGGACGGCCGTGTGGCTTCGCATTGCGGAGGTCCAGGCGGATCCGGAGGAAGTGTTTGCGCACGTGCCGGCCCCGCCTGGGGCCCTGCGGGTGTGGCGGCGGGGTCGGCTGTGGGTGGCCCTGTTTCGTTCCGAGGTAGACGCCTGCGAGGCGGAGTTTCGGCGTCGTGGGGTGTCGGCCATCGCCTGTGTGCCGGCTGTTTTAGCGGCCTTTTTCGGGGTCTCTTCGGGGGACGGTTTTCGGTGGGTCCTGTGGGTGGGACATGATTCGGGGGCGGCGGCCCTGCTGGCGGGGGACGACGTCGTGTACGTTCGGGAGCTCGGCGGGTCCGCCGTGTGGCCGGGGGCCGGGGCGTTGGTCGGTATTCGGATGGCCGGTGAGGCCCAGGCCGAGGGGGCGGTGGGGGCGCCGGTGTGGGTATACACGGACTCGGACGGGGTCATGCAAGACGTGGAGGAGGTGTATGGGGCCGAGCGGGTCCAGCGGTCTGCCCTGGCGGACCTGGCGCGGGCCGCTGGGGTTTGGACGGACGCCCAGGAGGTCACGCCGGAGGCGGTGGCATCGGCGGCCCTGCGGGTTTCGCGGCCTTCGGGTTTGAAGGGCCGTCGGCCGGTGGGACTCGGGATGGGGGCGTTGGTAGGTTTGGTCATGGTCGCCCTGGCGGCGGGGGGATTGTGGGTGGCGGGGCGGCGGTTGGAGGCCCAGCGGCGGTTGGTCGTCGCCGAAATCGAGCGTTTACGGCCGTATGAAGAGAAACTGAAGCTCCTTCGGGCTCGCCAGTCGGAGGTAGAGGCCCTGGTGGGTGCGATTCGGGCGGCCGACGTCCGGCGGGGGAAGGCGTTGGGGTCGGTCCTCCGGTTGAGTAGGGCGGTGCCGGACTCGGTGTGGCTGGAGTCGTGGGAGGAGTCGAGTGCGGGATATGTACTGGAGGGGTGCGCTGTGGGGCCACGGGGTGTGTCGGACCTGGCGGCGCGTTTGGAGGCGGTGTCGGAGGGGGTGCGGGTGGTCACGTACCGGGAGGAATCGGGGGGGAAGGGATGTCCGGGTCGATTTCGGATTGAAGGCCGGTGGAAGGAGGGCGGACGGTGAACTGGGTCGGATTCTTTTTGGGATTGACGTTGGTCGGTGCGGGGGCCTGGTGGTGGCCTCTTCGGGGGATGGTAGATCGGTGGGAGGCCGCCCGGGCGGAGTTGCGGCGGCAGGAGGCGCGTCTGGCCGAGGTTCGACGGGCGGCGGCGGAGGCGGAGCGGATCGAGGCAGAACTCCGCACTCTGGAGGCGGAACTTCAGCGGCTTCGGCGGCGGCTTCCGGAGGAAGCGGACATTCGGACGGTGTTTGACCGACTGAGTCGGGCGGCCGGGGAAGCGGGCTTGGACCTACGGTCGTGGGAGTATCGGCCGCCGCGGGCCGAGTCGGGGCAGGGGGGGCTGGTCACTCATGTGGCGGAGTTAGAGCTTCGGGGGACGTACCATGCCTTTGGGCGATTGACTGCGGCCGTGCCGGGGATGGAGCGGCTGGTCGTTTTGTCGGGCTGGCGGATTCGGCGGGTGGAGGATGGGCGGCCGCCGCAGTTGGAGGTACGGCTGAAGGCGGAGACATACACACTCCGTATTTCTGGGCCTTAGAAAAACAGGGAGGGAGCCATGCCGGACGTCCGCAGGGTACGGCAGATATGGGGTTGGGTGTTCGTCTTTGCCGTTTCCTTTGTCGTTTGGGTAGGCGCTCGGAGTGGGCCTCGGCTGGTGCCGAGGTCGGTGGGGGGGACGACGGTCTATGTTCCGGACGGATGGCAGGTCGACCAGCGGGACAGTGCGGTGCTGCTTGCTTTGGAGCCATCGGGTTCGGCCTATCTTTTCGTTGCCATTTTACGTGGGGAAGAGGTGCCGACACCCGAGGATGTCATTTCGATAATTTTGCAGTCCACCAAGGAGGACTCCATTAGCGAGTTCCGTGTTGAGCGGCGGGGGGCTTCGTCGGCGGAGGCCGTCGGCGGGGACACGCGTATTGGGGTCGTCGTCCAGGGGCGGTGCGTAGCGGCCCTGGTGGCTCGAGAGTCTACCTATAGGCGGCTGGGCGGCTTGGCCCTGGTTCAGTCTTCGCTGAGGTCCGTTCCGTCGGCGTCGGGGCCGACCCCTTGGGTCGGCCGGTGGACGTACGTCGGTGTGGGGTCTCTCCTGAACAAGTTTGATTCTCACGGGCGCTGGATCGGCGAGGCCTCTTCAGGTTCGGGCACGACGTTGGAATTTCGGGCCGACGGGAATTACGTGTTGTACTACTATGCGCAGGTGACAGCTTACTATGTCGTTTCGGAAGCGAAGGTCGTGGAGTCGGGCCGTTATCGTGTGGACGGTTCGACGGTCACGCTGAAGCCTACGTCTCAGAGGGGGGAGATTTCGATGAACCGGTTGGCCCAGCCGGTTCGGGACGTGGACTTATCGGCCCGCACCTACCGGATAGAGGCGCTTCGGGGCGATGCCCTGGTCTTGGTGGGGCCCTGTGCACCGTTTCAGGTCGACCCGTACTGCTATCGGGACATCACGGATGAGCGCCCCGACCCGACGAAGGTCGAAGCAGTCACGTATCGTCGAGAAGACCCAGAAAGGGGGCGCTAAGTTTGACCGGGACCAGTCCGTTCCCCCTCCGCCCCCCCCGTTTCACGCGGGGGGGTCTTTGTCCCTTCCTCTGCCAAAGCAGTGGCGGCCAACGCCTCCTCGGCGGGGAGGACCGTACCTGCCGCGTGCTGGGCGGCACACCCGCTTCTTCATGTCCGCCCTCCTTCCGCGCCGAGTCTTTCCAAGGCCCAAGCGGTGGCCTCGGCGGCTTCGGGCTCATCCCCCCGGAAGTCCCTCAGGACGGCCGAGACGGTTTCAGGGGACACCGGAAGCTTTCGGAGGACTTCCAGGGCAGCTGTCCGAACGTTGGGGTCTTCGTCCAACCGTCGGGCCAGAAGATCCCGGATGATTTCGGGGGTGGCCGCAGCCGGTCCCAGGGCCCCCAAGGCCCGGATGGCCCTCGCCCGGACTTTCGGGTCGGGGTCGGACAGAAGGGCCCGGACGGCCGGGATGGCCTCGAGGCTATCCCGGAGGAGCTTCCGCAGGGACTGGGTCCGTTGGGGGCTCGTCGTCGGCAGGACGCTCAGGAAGTTCCGCAGAGCCTTGGGCTCGAGCGCAAGCACGCTATCTAGGGCCCATGCGGCGGCCCGGCGGACCCCCTCGGCCTCATCCTCCCGGAGGCATTGGGCCAGGGCCTGGATGACTTCCGGTGTCGCCGCCGTCTCCCCCATCACCCCCAGGGCCCCGGCCGCCGCCCGGCGAGCCGAGGGGTCAGGGTCCCCGAGGGCTTGGAGCAGGACCTGGAGGACTTTGGGCCGGGCAGCCGCCTCCCCCATCCTTCCCAGGGCCCAAGCGGCGCCTTCGCGGACACCGAAGGCGCGGTCCCGGAGGGCTTGCCCCAAAGCCTGGAGGACTTCCTTCTGGGCCGCCGCCGTCCCCATCTTTCCCAGGGCCCGAGCGGCGGCCTCACGGACCCACTTGTTCTCATCCTCCCGGAGTCGTTGGATCAGGGCCTCGATGACTTCGGGGGTAGCGGCCGCCTTCCCCATCTTTCCCAGGGCCCCAGCGGCCTCCCAGCGAACCCCCCAGTCCTTATCCTCCCGGAGGCGTTGGACCAACGCCTGGAGGACTTCGGGTGTAGCGGCCGCCTTCCCCATCTGTCCCAGGGCCCCGGCGGTGGTCCGGCGAACGTCCCTATCCTTATCCTCCCGGATGCGTTGGGCCAGAGCCTGGAGGACTTCGGGTGTAGCGGCGGCCGTCCCCATCCATCCCAGGGCCCATGCGGCCCCATAGCGGACGTAGGGGTCGGGGTCCTGAAGTCGGGCCAGGAGCTGGGAGGCGTTCCAGTTCATGGTCTTCCTCCTCCTTTATCCGAGTCTTTCCAAGGCCCAAGCGGTGGCCTCGCCGGCTTCAGGCTCATCCCCCTGGAAGTCCCTCAGGACGGCCGAGACGGTTTCAGAAGACACCGGGAGCCTCCGGAGGACTTCCAGGGCAGCTGTCCGGACGGCGGGGGCTTTGTCCAACCGTCGGGTCAAAAGGTCCCGGACGACTTCGGGGGTAGCCGCAGCCGGTCCCACGATCCCCAGAGCCCAGACGGCCCTCGCCCGGACTCTCGGGTCAGGGTCGGAAAGAAGGGCCCGAAGGGCTGGAACGGCACCCGGGTGGGCCCGGAGGACATCTTCCAGGGTTTGGGTCTCCTGGGGCGTCATCGGGGTGGGCAGGGCGCGAAGGAAGTTCCGCAAGGCTTCGGGGTGGGCCGGAATGAGCCGCTTCAGGGCCTCGGCGGCCGCATAGCGGACATCGGAGTCGCGGTCCCGGAGGGCCTGGACCAGGGCCTTGAGGACTTCCGGTCGGGCGGCCGCCTTCCCCATCGCTCCCAGGGCCCGGGCGGCGGCCCGGCGAACCCATCCGGCCTTATCCTCTCGGAGCCGTTCGGCCAGAGCCCCGACGACTTCGGGTGTAGCGGCGGCCTCCCCCATCCTTCCCAGGGCCCGAGCGGCGGCCTCACGGACCCACTCGGCCTCATCCTCCCGGAGGCATTGGGCCAGGGCCTCGATGACTTCGGGGGTCGCCGCAGCCTTCCCCATCCGACCCAGGGCCTCGGCGGCGTTCCGGCGAATCCACTCGGCCTTATCCTGGAGGAGTCGTTCCACCAGGGCCCCGAGGACTTCGGGCTTTGCTGCCGCCTCCCCCATCTTTCCCAGGACCTCGGCGGCGGCCATGCGGACGGCCTTATCCTCATCCTCTCGGAGGCGCTGGATCAGGGCCTCGATGGCTTCGGGGGTTGCTGCGGCCTCCCCCATCCGACCCAGGGCCCAAGCGGCGGTCTGGCGAACATACTCGCTCTCATCCTTCCGAAGTCGTTGGGCCAAAGCCTGGAGGACTTCCGGCCGAGCGGCCGCCGCCCCCATCTCTCCCAGTGCTTCGGCGGCGGCCCGGCGAACCCCCGGGGCTTCATCCTTCCGGAGGCATTGGGCCAAGTCCCCGAGGACTTCGGGGGTAGCGGCCGCCTTCCCCATCTGTCCCAAGGCCCAGGCGGCGGCCTGGCGAACTTCCGGGTCCTTATCCCTCCGGAGGGACTGGGCCAAAGCCTCGAGGACTTCGGGCGTAGCGGCTGCCTTTCTCATCTGTCCCAGGGCCTCGGCGGCGGTCTGGCGAACGGACGGGGACTTATCCTCCCGAAGCCGCTGGACCAGGGCCTGGATGACTTCGGGCGTCGCCGCCTTTCCCATCCGTCCCAGGGCCTGGGCAGTGTTCCAGCGAACCCACGAGATCTCATCCTCCCGAAGCCGCTCTACCAGGGCCTCAAGGACTTCCCTCTGGGCGGCCGCCTTCCCCATCTGTCCCAGGGCCCATGCGGCCTCCCAGCGGACGGCCTCATCCTCATCTTCCCGGAGGCGCTGGACCAAAGCCTTGAGGACTTCGGGGGTAGCGGCGGCCGCCCCCATCTCTCCCAGGGCCTCGGCGGCCACCCGGCGGACGTAGGGGTCGGGGTCCTGAAGCCGGGCCAGGTATTCCTGCATAGTCTCCCCCTCCTTCAGCCGAGTCTTTCTAAGGCCCAAGCGGTGGCCTCGGCGGCTTCGGGCTCATCTCCCCGGATGTCTCGCAGGACGGCCGAGACGGTCTCAGGGGAGGCCGGAAGCTTTCGGAGGACTTCCAGGGCAGCCGTCCGGACGTTGGGGTCTTCGTCCAATCGTCGGGCCAAGAGGTCCCGGACGATTTCGGGGGTGGCGGCCTTCCCCGTCCATCCCAGAGCCCAGACGGCTCCTGCCCGGACTCTCGGGTCGGGGTCGGACAGAAGGGCCCGGACGGCCGGAACGGCACCCGGGTAGGCCCGGAGGACATCTTCCAGGGTTTGGGTCTCCCGGGGCGTCATCGGGACGGTCAGGGCGCGGAGGAAGTTCCGCAAGGCTTCGGGATGGGCCGGAAGGAGCTGCCTCAAGGCCTCAGCGGCCTCCCGGCGGACATCGAAGACGCGGTCCCGGAGGGCTTGGATCAAAGCCTCGAGGACTTCCTGGGTGGCGGCCGCCTTCCCCATCTTTCTCAGGGCCTCGGCGGCGGCCCAGCGGACCCACTTGTTCTCATCCTCCTGGAGTCGCTCCAGGAGGGCCCCGAGGACTTCGGGGGTAGCGGCCGCCGGCCCCATCTGTCCCAAGGCCCAGGCGGCGGCCTGGCGGACCAACCAGTCTTCACCCTCCCGGAGTCGTTGGATCAGGGCCCCGAGGACTTCGGGGGTAGCGGCCGCCTTCCCCATCGCCCCCAGGGCCCATGCGGCGTTCCGGCGGACGTAGGGATTTGGGTCCTGAAGTCGGGCCAGGTATTCCTGCATAGTCTCCTCCTCCTTTATACGAGTCTTTCCAAGGCCCAAGCGGTGGCCTCAGCGGCTTCGGGCTCATCTCCCCGGAAGTCCCTCAGGACGGCCGAAACGGTCTCAGAAGACACGGGGAGCCGCCGGAGGACTTTCAGGGCAGCCGTCCGAACGTTGGGGTCTTTGTCCAACCGTCGGGCCAAAAGGTCCCGGACGACTTCGGGAGTGGCCGCGGCCGGTCCCACGATCCCCAAAGCCCAGACGGCCCTCGCCCGGACTTTCGGGTCGGGGTCGGACAGAAGGGCCCGAAGGGCTGGAACGGCCCAGGGACGGTCTCGGAAGACCTCTTCCAGGGCTTTCGGGGTGGGCCGGGTGCAGAGGAAGTTCCGCAGGGCTTCGGGGTGGGCCGGAAGGAGCTGCCTCAAGGCCTCAGCGGCCTTCTGGCGGACATCGAAGACGCGGTCCCGGAGGGCTTGGACTAAAGCCTCGAGGACTTCCGGTCGGGCGGCCGCCTTCCCCATCTTTCCCAGGGCCTGGGCGGCCGCATGGCGGACCCACTTGTCCTCATCCTCCCGGAGTCGTTGGATCAGGGCCCCGACGACTTCCTGGGTAGCGGCCGCCTCCCCCATCGCCCCCAATGCCCGGGCGGCGGCATGGCGAACCCCCCAGACCTCATCCCCCCGGTGGGCCTGAACCAAAGCCTCGATGACTTCGGGGGTGGCTGCCGCCCACCCCATATTTCTCAGGGCCCAAGCGGCATCCTGGCGGACGTCCCTATCCTCATCCTTCCGGAGGGCTTGGATCAAGGCCCGGACGACTTCGGGCGTAGTGGCTGCCGCCCCCATACATCCCAGGGCCCCGGCGGCCGCCCCACGGACCCACCCGTCTTCATCCCCCCGGAGGGCTTGGACCAGAGCCTCGAGGACTTCGGGCCGAGCGGCGGCCGCCTCCATCCGACCCAGGGCCCCGGCGGCCACCCCGCGGACCACCC
>DAOTYJ010000123.1:0-5088 GCA_034434875.1 Dehalococcoidia bacterium
CCTACTGGGTGTGCGCCAACGTGAACGCCGTGGACCGGCTGAAAATGAGCGACCACGGCCCGGTCCACGTTCAGATTGTGGCCAACCTGGCCCTTAAATTGCTCCGGCTCCTGACGGCCTTTGGCATCGAGCCCAGCATCGTCCGCAACTACGGCCTTACCAATGAGGACGCCGAGGTCGTGGTGGTGTTGGCAGCCCTTCTGCACGACGTGGGGATGGCCGTCCACCGGGATGACCACGAGCAGTTCAGCCTCTTTCTGGCCGCCCCAAAAGTTAAAGAGCTCCTCGACGGCATCTACGACCCGCCTGCCCGGACCATCCTGGGCGCCGAGGTCCTCCACGCCGTCATCGCCCACCGGGCGAACGGGCGGCCGCTGACCCTGGAGGCCGGCATCGTTCGGGTGGCCGATGCCCTGGACATGGCCCGGGGCCGGTCCCGCATCGCCTTCGAGGCCGGGGTGGTGAACATCCACTCCCTCTCGGCGGCGGCCATCGACCGGGTGGACGTTCTGTCCGGGGAGCAGAAGCCCATCCGCATCGCCGTGACCATGCTCAATTCGGCCGGGATATTTCAACTGGACCACCTGCTGAAGGAAAAGCTTAAAGGTTCCGGGCTGGAGCCCTACGTGGAGGTTCTCGCCACCGTCGAGGGCGAAGCCGAAAAGAAGCTTCTGGAAGTCTTCCGCCTGCCTTAGCCGACCGGGTGATATCATGTTTTCGGGATGCAACGGCCGCAGGATCTTTTTGACCTGAACCCCGAGGACTTCAGGCGACGACCCCTGGCCGACCGGATGCGGCCCCGAACCCTGGCCGAATTCGTCGGCCAGTCCCACCTGCTGGGCCCCGGCAAGCCCCTGCGCCGGGCCATTGAGTCCGACCGGCTCTTCGCTTCAATGATCCTGTGGGGGCCGCCCGGCACGGGTAAGACGAGCCTGGCGGCGGTTATCGCCGGGCACACCCGGGCCCACTTTGAGGCCGTAAGCGCCGTCCTGGCCGGCCTGGCCGACCTCCGCCGGGTTATTGATGACGCCAGGGAACGGCGCAAACTTTACGGCCGGCGGACGGTTCTCCTGGTCGACGAGATTCACCGCTGGAACCGGGCCCAGCAGGATGCCCTCCTCCCCCACGTTGAGGATGGGACCATCATCCTGGTCGGGGCCACCACCGAAAACCCCTACTTCGAGGTCGTGCGTCCGCTACTCAGCCGGGCCCGGGTCTTTCGACTGGTGTCCCTTACCGAGGACGAGATCCTGACGATTCTCCGCCGGGCGCTGGCCGACCCCGAGCGGGGCTACGGCGACCGCCAGGTCGATGTGACGGCCGAGGCTCTGGCCTACCTGGCCGAGGTTTCCGGGGGCGACGCCCGGGCGGCCCTGAACGGCCTGGAGCTGGCGGTGGAAACCGCCCCGCCCGGCCCCGACGGGGTTGTTCGGGTCGGGCTCGAGCTGGTCCGGGAGGCGGTGCCGGGTCGGCCCATCCCCTACGACAAGGGTGCCGACGAACACTACGACACCATAAGCGCCTTTATCAAGAGCGTCCGGGGCTCCGACCCCGACGCCGCCCTTTACTGGCTGGCGAAGATGCTCCTGGCCGGGGAAGACCCCGACTTTATCATGCGCCGCCTCCTCATCCTGGCGGCCGAGGACGTGGGCCTGGCCGACCCCCAGGCCGTGGTGGTGGCCGCCGCCTGCGCCCAGGCCCTCCACCAGGTGGGCCTGCCCGAGGCCGAATACCACCTGGCCCTGGCCACTCTCTACCTGGCCACCGCCCCGAAGAGCAACTCCGTCGGGGCCTACTTTAAGGCCAAGGCCGAAATCGCGGCCCGGGGTCCGGGGGAGGTGCCCGACCACCTCAAGGACAGCCACCGGGACGGCCCGGCCCTGGGCCACGGCCGGGGCTATCTATACCCCCACGATTTTCCCGGCCACCACGTGGCCCAGCGCTACCTGCCGGCCGGGGTTGAGGGCGGCTGGTTCCGGCCCTCGGACCAGGGCTACGAGGCCGAGTTAAGAGCCCGGCTGGAGAGGTGGCGGGCGGCCCGCCGGGAAGCCGGGGAAGGCTAGGGGGCCACCGGGGCCCCGTAGCGGGCCCGGAGCTGGCCGGCCGCCTCCACCATATTTTTGAGGGCCGGCATAACCTCCTCCCAGCGGCGGGTTTTGAGGCCGCAGTCGGGGTTTACCCAGATGTTTTCCTTGGGAAGCAGCCTGATGACCCGCTCCAGGATGGCCACCATCTCTTCGGGACTTGGAACGGCCGGCGAGTGGACATCGTAAACCCCCGGTCCGATCTGCCGGGGGAACCGGACCCGCTCGAAGGCCTCGATAACCTCGCCCCGGCTCCGGGCGGCGGCGATGGAGGTGACGTCGGCGTCCATGGCCACAATGTACTCGAGGATCTCGTTAAATTCCGAGTAGCACATGTGGGTGTGGATCTGGGTTTCCGGCCGGGCCCGGGCGGCCAGACGGAAGGCCTTCACGGCCCAGTCGAAGTATTCGGCCCAGCCCCGGCGCTTTAAGGGAGCCAGCTCCCGGAAGGCGGGCTCGTCGATCTGGATGGCCCGGATACCGGCCGCCTCCAGGTCCCGGACCTCGTCCTGGAGGGCCAGGGCGATCTGATAGGCCACCTCCCAGGGGGGAATGTCCTGGCGGGGGGTGCTCCAGGCCAGGATGGTCACCGGACCGGTGAGCATCCCCTTCACCGGCTTGGACGTTAGGGACTGGGCGAAGGTGATCTCCCGGAGGGTAAGGGGTCCGGGGCGCCAGACGTCGCCGTAAATTATCGGCCGGCGGTAGACCCGGGACCCGTAGGAGAGGACCCAGCCGTGGGTGAGGGTGGCCATCCCCCCCAGCTTCTCGGCAAAAAACTCCACCATATCCGACCGCTCAAACTCGCCGTGGACCAGCACGTCCAGGCCCACCTCTTCCTGGACCCGGATGACGTGCCGGATCTTCTCCTGGATAAATTCCCAGTAGCGGTCGGCGTCGAGCTTGCCCGACTTAAACGCCAGCCGCGCCCTGCGCACATCTTCGGTCTGGGGAAAGCTTCCGATGGTCGTGGTCGGGAAGAGCGGCTGGGCCAGCCGCTCCCGCTGAACCTGGTGGCGCCGCTCGTAGGGCTCGGCCCGCTCGAAATCGGCCGGCTGAAGCCGCCGGACTCGCTCCCGAACCTCGGGCCGGAACCAGTGGTCGTTGGGGTGGGTGTAGCTGTTCCAGGCCCGGGTCTCGTCCGTCTCGCCGGAGGTGAGCAGGATCTTAATAAGCCGAAGCTCCTCCAGCCGCTCGTCGGCGAAGGCGATACGCTCCCGGAGGGCGGGCTCCAGGCCGGTTTCGGCCGCGGCGGTGATGGGCAGGTGGTAAAGGGGACCGGCATTGGATACCCAGACCTCGGCCCGGGTAAGCCCCTGGAGCTCCCGGACGGTGGCGGCGGCCCCTTTAAGGTCGGTCTTCCAGACGTTGGTGCCGTCGACAACCCCGGCCACCAGGACCTTGTCGGCCGGAAAGCCGTGCCGGCGCAGGGCGTCCAGGTTGGCCGGGCCGTGGACCAGGTCGAGGCCGAGGCCCCGGATGGGCAGGTCGAAGAGCTGGTCGAGGAAGTCCACGGCGTCGTAGTAAGTGAAGATGAGGAGGGGAATCACCCGGCCGAGGGTTGTGTAGGCATCCCGGATGAGGCGGACGTGGTCCGGGGGAACGTCGGTGACGAAGGCCGGCTCATCCACATGGACCAGGTCGGCCCCCTGGAGGCTGAGGGCCCGGAAGAGCTGTTCGTAAACGGGAATGGTGGCGGCCAGCACCCGGCCGAAGGCCTCCGGCGGGTAGCCCTCACTCAGCCGGACAAAGGTGTAGGGGCCGATGACGTAGGGCACCCCGTCGGGATTCTGCTGCCAGGCCAGCAGGGGCCGCACCGACCCGAGGGTAAACGCCGGGGGCGAGCCGTCCTCCCGCAGGGGCAATTCGGGGACCAGGTAGTGGTAGTTGGTGTTAAACCACTTGGTAAGCTCCAGGGCCTGGGGGCCCCGGGCCAGGTCGAAGTAGCCGTCCAGGGTCCGGCCCCGGAAGTAGCGGCCGAGCATGATGGCCGTATCCAGCATCGGGTCGTAAAGGCTCATCTCCCCCACCGGGAACCGGTCCACGTGGCGACGGTAGGCGGCGACCCGTTCGGCATCCACGGCCTCAATGCGGCGGCGAAGCTCCTCGGGGGTGACCCGGCCGTCCCAGTAGGCCTCCAGGGCCCACTTAAACTCCCGGTTCCGTCCCAGGCGCGGGTAGCCGTAGGCGTAAGTTTTCATCCCGGAGTGCCTCCCGAGTGTATTAAGTTTAGCCTTTGAGCCGGGCGATGAAGGCGTCGATGGGGATGGCGGGCAGGGTCATAATCTTCACCGTCCCCCGGGCGGCCAGCTCGGCCGACACACGGGCTACGGTCTCGTTGTCGGGCGCCTCCACGACGGTAACAAAATCATAGGGCCCGAGGACGGCATACTGGCTTAAGACCCGCACCCCCAACGCCTCGACCTCTTTGTTGACCTCCTTGATGCGGTCGGGATTTTCTTTGATGGTTTCGGCACCTTCTTCGGTAATGGTCGAAAGCAGAATGTAAGTGGCCACCTTAACCCCTCCTCGAAAAGACTGGCGCCTATAGGATACTACCCGACGCCACCCCTTGCAAATCCCGACGGCGGTATAATTGGGTTAACCGCGGCAGCGAGGCTGGTTCGATGCCGACCCGGCGGAAGGTTTTAAACGGGCTGGCTCTGGCAGGACTCGGGGCCGTCCTGGCCCTGGCCGGGGCCGCCGAGCCGGCCGTCCGCCGGGGCCCAACCCGGCCCCTTTCGGAACGGGAGCGGTTCGGACACCTGCTCCGCCGGGCCGGCTTCGGGGCCCGGCCGGGGGAAGTCGAGGCGTATCAAAGCCTCGGCTGGGAGGCGGCCGTGGACCGCCTCATCGATTACGAGAAGGTGCCCAAGGGGGAGCTGGAGGACCGGCTCGGTAGCCTGGGCCTTGACCTTTCAAAGCCCCAAGACCTGCAGCGCTGGTGGCTCCTGCGCATGGCCTACACGGCCCGACCCCTCGAAGAAAAGCTCACCCTCTTCTG
>DAOTYJ010000124.1:0-67984 GCA_034434875.1 Dehalococcoidia bacterium
GTCGGCGCCGGCTTTGGCCAGCGACCTTATCGCCTTTATCACCTCTTCGGCCGAATCCGCCTCAAGGCCGAAGAAGTGGCAGTGGCCGCCGGTGGTGGTGATGGGCGCCCCGCAGGCCAGGACCCTGGGGCCGGCGACTAATCCTGAGTTGACCAGGTCCCGAAACTCCAGGACCAGGTTCCGCCGCCCGCCGCAGTCCCGGACCAGGGTAATGCCTGACCTTAAGGCGAGCCGGGCGTTGGCCGCCGCCCGAAAAAGGAGGGCCGCATCCGAGTCGTGCAGGTACTGGCCGACGGCGTCAGTACCTGCGCTGAAAACCAGGTGGACGTGGCCGTCAATCAGGCCCGGAAGGAGGGTGTGGTCGGGGAATTCGAGGCGGAAAGCATCCGGCCCGGCGGCTTTCATCACCTGGCCTGCCGGGCCGACGGCGACGGTGCGGTCGGCCTCGACGAGGACGGCCCCGTCGAAGACCACGCCGCCCGGGTCGCCGGTAAAGACCTGCCCCGCCCGCACGAGATACGCCGCCATCGCCTGCTCCGCGCCGTCTGCAAGTTTATACCAGAAATCCTCAAAGGAGGCTAAGAGCCATGTTTGAGAAGCGGGCAGCCATCAGAGAGGGTTCTCTCTCATCACTGCCGGCCGGGTGAGATTGCGCCCGGGCGGTACGGCCGATATCCGACGGACCGGGCGACCCGGCCCCCGAAACCCGGCGGACGACCCCGAGAGCTCATAAACGCGGTCCTGTATGTCCTGCGGGGCGGTATCCCGTGGCGGCCCTGGGGCACGGCTGTGGCGTAAAAGCGGCGGGTCTGCAAGAACAGGTCAGCGAACCGGGCGCCGGCGCGGCAAAGGGGGGCCTCCGAGGTTGCGGCATATTCGCGTAGACACGCTTGGCCTGTACATCCTGCAGATATCCACGACCGGGTTGGGGCCGAACGGTTGGGCAGTTTCCCGGGCTGACAGCGCTTACGGGGGACGGCAACACTGGGTTGGGAGCTCGAGGTGGTAAGCCACCCGTGGTCATTTGAGCCGCTGTCCCCGGTGGTAGTTTTGCCCAGGCGGCGCCTGGCTTGGGCTTGAAAGGCGGCAGTTCTTGGCTAAGACCCGCCGCCATGGTCAGACAGACACTTCTCAAACATGCTCTTAGGCTTCACCAACGCATCCGCAACATCCGCCGGGACGGCCGCCTTCGGCGGCTGACCACGTGGCTGGCGAAGACCAAGCCGGCTATCGTGGTCCAGGACCCTTCCGTGCGGGGGCTCATAGGCGGATGGCAGTCCCGGTCGGTGGCCGATGCGAGCTGGGGAACCTTCCGGCGGATGCGTCGCCGAAGGCGACAATCAAGCCGGTATGGGGCACGGCCCATCGCGGCGCCCTTGGGTTTTCCGTCCACCCGGAGCTGCTCACGGTGCGGGGCGCTCGGCCCAAAGCTTCCCCTTTCTCAGGGAATGCGCCGGTGTTCGGCGTGCAGGTTTGAGGCCGATTACGGGCCGGCAGCCGCCTTCGGCTGTCCTACTGCAAGTTCGGCGGAAAGGGCTACATCTTGGGGAAAAGCTGTGCCTGCCCGCCGTTCCGCCCGGAGGCTCCCGGCTGGGCCTTAGCCGGCAGGAGTCACGACGGTCAGGCCTGTAACCCTACCCAGATGGTCAGCATTCCTGGTGAGCACCGAAATCGACCGGGAAAGACAGATGCCGGCCAGCAGAATATCCAGCCGGCCGATCAGCGCGCCCGTCGCCTTAAGCTGGCGGTAGATGCGGCCGGCCTCAAGCGCCCCTGCCGTGTCCAGCTCAAGGATTTCGGCCGCCCGGATGAGAAGCTCCAGATCCGCCTGCTGCCGGGCCGTGGCAACCCCACCGGCCAGCTCGAACACCGTCGGCGTGGCCAACCCGAGCCTTGCCTCATCCAGCAATCGGGCTACCGCCGAGGCGCCGGGCTCAACACCCTGGAAGTAATCGATGATAACATCCGCATCAACCGCTACGAGTCGAGCCATCGCCTCAGCTCAGCAATGGCCCGCCGCAGCTGCTCGGCTTCTTCGGCCGTCCAGGCGCCCCGACGCTTCTTAAGTTCGCCCCGCGCCTCAGCCGCAGCCTCATGGTGACGCAGGTAAAAGTCGATGGCCTCCTGGACCACCCGGGAAAATCCCCGCAGGCCCCGGCGGGCGGCAATGGCATGGAGGGCCGCCCGGTGCTCATCACTGAGTTCGACTGTCGTTCGCATGGCAATTGCATTATAGCATTAAAGTGCCGGAAGGTTCTGTATGGTGCACAGGTTCCCGTCTGTCCCAGAGGCGGCGGGGGAACTCGAGGTCCTGGATGGCCCCTGGGGCCGTCGGACGAGCCCGGCGCACGACCCCGGCAAAGGTTGGTCTGAGTCCTCCTCTTGCGCTTGCGAGCATCCTGAGGAAACAGCCGTCTTCGGCCGCTCTGTCCGACCTCATCCAGGGTCGGCCGTCGTCGCCGAAGGCGACTGCCCGCTCGGGAGCCGCAGCCAGCCCTTTGGGCGGGCGCCGCCGAAGGCGACTCGGCTCCCGGCTGCCTGAGCAACCAGGTTGCTCAACAGGCGGCCAGTCGAGCCCGGCGAAACCGGCGCGGCTACGCCGCCGGCCGCTGCCCAGGTCCAGGGCAATGGCTGTTGACAGGCATGTCAACAGTGCTCCTGACCGCTTATACCAGTTCCGGAGCATAGTTCGGAGACGGTGTATACTTGGCCGTAATCCCGGCTGAGGAGGTTACGGCCATGGCCGGACGAAAGCCCGAGACCGCTGAGGAGCAGCCGAGCGCAATGTCCATATTGCCCGGCGCTTGCAAGCCCGGGTAAACGTATCCCTGAGGCAGCAGCCATTGTGGGCGTCTCCAGTGGGTTGCCCGGTACCGCAAGGGTGGTCTCGGCGAGGTTGTGCGGCGTCAACGTGGGGGCCTGGGACTGCCGGTTCGGCAGGGGCTGTCCAGACTTGCCGGGCATGCCGCCCAGGTCGGTTGAGGCGGCAGCTTGGGATAAGGCTTTCGGAGGGTCAGCGGAACAGGCCGGGTGCACAAGGCGCTGTCTGGGCCCTCAGACGGCGCTGGTTGCCCCGAGACGTGTGGCTGGCCGACTGGAGTCGGTTCAAGGCCGAAAGTATTAAGGCGACGGTGGAGCTAAGGCGGCAGAAGCGCTTACGGCCGACCCGGGCCGGGTCAAAGGCCTGACCGGCTGGCCCTGGGTAACCGATACCCTCCTTTTGCTGCCTCATTGATTACTGAAGGTCATGCGGATTGGTAATATGCCCCCGGGGAGGGCCGGCCGGAAAGCCACCTGGACGTGCTGGTGGAGTTCGCGGAGCCGCCCGGGATGTTCCGTTTTCTGGCGCTGGAGCGCCGGTTGAGTGAACTCCTGGGAATGAAAACGGTCAGGTTAGAGGGGGCTAAGTTGGACCCGAATCGGTCAGGCCGGCAGCAGGGGACGGGATGTGCCGCCTCAGGCCGCAGTCGCTCGGCGCCGGCTTTGCCGGCCGCCCGAGCACCTGGACAGGGCTCCCCCTGTCTCGGACGTCATCTTTTCGGCCGTGGGCTCCGGTAAGCCTGGTAAAATGCCTGGGCCCGGCCGGCAGTACTTAAGGATTCGGGTTATGGCCCATCTGTTCCATCCGCGCCTGACGGATAATGACACAAGCTATAAAGGCAGGCTGGTCTTTGAGCCGTACTGCACGAACGAAGTCCTGACTGGTCAGTGGCAGACCTGGGATGCGCTGATCGGGAACTGGTGGGGCACGGCGAAGCCGTTTAGCGACCATTGTCCAATGGATAATCCCTGCACGTGGCAGGAGATCTTGCAACACTTTCCTAACGCAGGCATCCATCCCGTTTTCGGGGCCGTTTTGTTCAAGGCCGGGAGCGGCTGGCAAAGCTTCAACGGGAATGTGGATGCCTTCACCATCGGTGTGGGCGGCAGCGAAACCACGTACGACTTTAAGCCCTTCCCGAACATCCGCATCGGCATCAAGCCCGGCAGCTTCCCGAACAGCATCAACCTCAAAAGCAAGGGGGTCATCCCGGTGGCCATCCTTTCGGAGCCCGGCTTCGCCCCGGTGACCGACGTAAACCGGAGCACCCTGACCTTCGGGGCCACGGGCAGCGAGCCGTCCTTCACCGGCCGGTGCGATGCCACCGTGGGCGACCTGAACGGGGACGGCACGCCGGCTCTCGTCTGCTACTTCGATACCGAAAAAACCAATTTCACATCGTCCAGCACGACCGGTACCCTGAAAGGCCAGACCACCGGGGAAATCCCCCGAGGGAACCGATTCGGTGCGGATCGTCCGTTAACGCCTGGCCGGTTCCCGTCGACTCTGGGGCCTGCTCTGACCCACCGGCGGAGCAGGCTCCGCTTTTTCGACGGGGGCCCCGGCTGGTGGTTTATTGGTGGCTTATCGGCGATAACGGGTATGGCGATTAGCCGCCAGCCACCAAGGGGGCCACAATATATTGTGGCAGTAATACCAGTTAGACCCAATATGTCGCGCATTCTTGCTGTTTCGGGGAACTGAAAATCCGCGTGTCGGCGGTTCGAGTCCGCCCCCCGGCACAATATATTGTGGTTTAAAGCCCAATAGACTACAACATATAGTAGCCGGACAAGCCTTTGAAGCTTGTCCGGCCCATTTTGGGTAGCCATTTAGTAACTATTGTAGCTGGGGGCATCGGCTAGAAGGTCCGTTTGGCGGCCTTAGGAACCCACCGGCCCTTTGAGCTTTTACAACGGCCCCAACTTGTGACCAACCCGAGCCGGGCCCGGCTCAGCCGGTTCTCGGTAGCTCACCCGCCCGGGTCAACCCCCAACTGTGGAGCCGATGGCCCTGTACCCGATGAGAAGCCCGGCACGCTCAGCCCTTGCCGGCCGGGATACCCGGTCCGGTTCAGGCTAAAACCGCCGCGAAATCGAATTCGGCCGGCGGTCGGCCGCCTTCCCGGTTACCCTGGCCGCCGAAGGCGGCCGCCTGGCGGCGGCCCTTAAGGGCATTCCCGGCCGGGCGCATGGCCCTGAGCTTGAAGGGGCTTTTTCCAAGCGAGGCGATATACGCCCCAAGTTCGGCCTCGCATCTCATCCCGAACCTCACCACCAGCCAGGCCCCAGGCAGGCATGTCCGGGCCACATTGGCCCAGACCGCCGAAAGGTCGTGGGTATACCTCTCGAGGGTACGGGCGGCCAACTGGCCTTTGTAAACGTAAGCCGGATGAGCCGGACCTCCCAAAAACCAGCCCCTGAGCCGCTGGTCTGGCACGTACGTTCGCATCCCGGGGTAGGGCGGTGAGGTTACCACGTACCGATACGGCCCCCCAAGGGTTAAAAAGTCAAAGGTTCGGGCGTCGCCCGGGCCGCCGCCCCGGTCACCCGGGGCGGAACGTCCGCCAGATAACGGCCGGCCGCCCCAAGAACTTCCAGGGCGTCGACTCTGGGCGGCTTGAGGCCCCGCCGTTGCCAGTAGCGGACGGCGTAGTCGGGCTTCGGGGCAAAGGTGCGGGTCATCTGGTTAGAAAAATTAGGTGGGACCTTTCGGAGGGAGCCGTGGAGCCGGCCTAAAGCCATGAGCTTAAGTAGGTCGGCCGTATCCCCCTGGTCCCCCGAAAGCCCGTCTCGCAGGGAAAGAATATCCCGAAGGGTTTGCGGGTGATAGGCCAACTCCCAGAAGGGCCCTTCGGGGGCAGGCCCGCCGGGCCCATCCTTACTTAAGCAGGCCCCGGGCCAGCTTAAGCACCTGGTCGGGCGACCCGGCCGCCAGCACCGCCCGACTTGCGGCAACGGCCACCGGGGAGACGTCCACCCCGGCGGCCCGGAGGCCCAAAAGGCGGGCCGCATAGACGGTTGTTCCCCGACCGCAGAAGGGGTCCAGCACCCAGTCCCCGGGCCGGGCCTCTTTAAGAACCCTTAAAGGGAACTCCAGGGGAAACATGGTGTAATAGGGGCAGGCTTTAACCAGCTCCGGCATGCAACCCTTCGAAGCGGGCACGCCCTTCGGGCAAGATTACCACGTAGGTTGTCTCCTTAGTCCCCCGGGGGCTTGGCCGCCTTTCGGTCCGCCACCCTTCGCCCTCGTTCCCGAAGCACCGGATAAGGACTTCCCGAGACAGTTCGAAGGCCAGATTTCCGTTGGCCAGGTCGGCCGGCAGGTGACGCCTGATCACCCCCGTAAGCCAGCCCCAAGCAAATTCCCCTCGCCTTACAATCTGCTCCCGAAACTGCCCATCGGCTAAGAGCCCCTGGTATACCCGCTCCCGGGCATCCCCCAGGTAGTCCCCCGACGGCCGGCCGTTGACTGCTTATTCTACCAAAGAATCAACCCAACGCCCGAATGGCCCCGTCACGGCCGAACTTTCCGGTTATCCCAGGCAGGCCGACGGTCGGCGGCGACCTTGAGTATCCTTCCAAAGGGTCCGGGGCTGAAAACCGGAAAGCCCTCAGGGCCGGCCGGGGTTGTTTGGGGGCGGCGGGGAGGTTTAAAATTGCTTGAGTTTAAACCTGCGGGAGCTGGCGGACCTATGGGGCTTCATGCGGCAAAGGTCCTGGAAACGTTCAAAGCTATGGGCATAACCCACATCGTCTGGCTGCCCGACTCGGAAACGGGCTTTCTTTACGAGGCGGTGACCGCCGACGGGTCGATAAGGCTGGTGCCCGTCTGCCGAGAAGGGGAGGCCCTGGCCATCGCCGCCGGCCTCTGGGTGGGGGGCGCAAAGCCGCTGGTCTTAATCCAAAATACCGGCCTCTTTGAGTCCGGGGATTCCCTTCGGGGCCTCGGTGTCGATGTCGGCCTTCCGGTGGTCATGGTCATCGGCTACCGGGGCTGGCTGGGCGGCCAGCCCATGACGGATTCGGCCGGGGTTTACACCGAGCCCATCCTCAAGGCCTGGGGCATTAACTACTACCTGGTCGAAACCGACCAGGACCTGCCCAAAATGTTGGCCGCCCAGGAAGAAGCCTTAAAAACCTCAAGGCCCGTGGCGGTCTTGGTCGGTCAGGAGTACGAGAAATGATGGACCCCCTGGAAGCCCTGAGACTTTTGAGCGGGCATCGGACCGACCAGGTGGTGGTCCCCACCATGGTGGCCCTCCGGGTCTGGTCGCTGGTTTCCAGAAGGCCCGAACTGGACCTGCCGCTGGTCGGGTGCATGGGCAAGGCCTCCTCCCTGGGGCTGGGGGTGGCCCTCGCCCGGCCCGACCGGCAGGTCTGGGTGCTCGACGGCGACGGCAGCCTCCTGATGAACCTGGGCTCCCTGGTCACCATCGGCAACCTCTCGCCCCCAAACCTCATCCATTTTGTTTACAATAACGGCGTCTACGAGACTACCGGCGGCCAGCCGGTCCCCGGGGCCGGGCGGGCCGATTTCGTCGGCCTGGCCCGGGCGGCCGGGTACTTAAATGCCTTCAGGTTCGACGACCTCGAAACTTTGGGCCAGCGTCTGCCCGAAGTAATCAGGTTGCCCGGCCCCACCCTGGTCGACCTGCAGGTGGGCCGGGCGACCGCCCTTGGCCCCCTGCCCCCCGCCCGCCGGACGGCCGAGGCCCTGCGGACGGTTAAGGCGGCCCTCGGCCCCTGAAGCCGTTCGTGCTTTTTTTCACTTGCGCCCGCCCCAGGGCTGTGCTATAGTCAGGGGGAAGACCTCGGGCCAAGCCCGACGGGAGGCGAAATGCTCGAGCAGTTCGGCTACATCGGCCTCTTTCTCGTTATCGCCATCATATTTCCCGCCGGCGGGGTCATAACCGCCTGGCTGGTGGCCCCCCGCAAGCCCGACCCCAACAAAGAGGCCATCTACGAGTGCGGGATGGAGACCATCGGGGACGCCTGGGTCCAGTTCAACGTCCGCTATTACCTTTATGCGCTGATCTTCCTCATCTTTGACATTGAGGCCATCTTTCTCTACCCCTGGGCCGCCCAGTTCAGGCAGCTGGCCCTCTTCGGCTTTATAGAGGTCTTTATTTTCATCGCCATTCTCCTCGTCGGGTATGCTTACGCCTGGCGCAAGCGGGCCCTGGAGTGGAGGTGAGCCGGTGGCGGAGCCCAGGCCCATCGAGTTCCTACCGCCGGGAAAGTACATCAACCGGCTGCGAACCCTTGACACCCAGACCCTCCACGACGCCACCCGCATTCCCCACGCCGATGATATAAGCTTTCTGGAGCAGGACCTGCGCCGGAACATCCTGCTCACCACCGTCGACGAAATTGTCAACTGGGCCCGGAAATCCTCCATCTGGCCCCTTACCTTCGGCCTGGCCTGCTGCGCCATCGAGTTCATCGCCACCGGAACCCCCCGTTACGACCTGGCCCGGTTCGGGGCGGAGCTTGCCCGCCCCTCCCCCCGCCAGGCCGACCTGATGATCGTGGCCGGGACCGTCTGCTGGAAGATGGCCACGGCCATCCGCCGCCTTTACGACCAGATGGCCGAGCCCAAGTGGGTGATTTCGATGGGCTCCTGTTCCAACCACGGCGGCCCATTCCGGGGGGCCTACAGCGTGGTGGAGGGGGTGAACCTGATCGTGCCGGTGGACGTCTACGTGCCGGGCTGCCCGCCCCGGCCCGACGCCCTCCTCTACGGCCTGGTCCAGCTCCAGAAGAAGATCGCCGCCCAGAGCCTGGCCCGCAAAGAGCCCGAACGGGCGGCCGTGGCCATGCGGACGGCCGAGGAGCTGGCCGAACTGGCCCGCAAACAGGCCGCCTATTTCGCCAATAAGATCGGCATCCCCCTCGAGCCCAAGCCTGGGTCATGACCCGGATTGTTCCCCTGGACACCGCCCGGGTTGTCCGCGAGCTGGAAGCCGCCGTTCCGGGGGCGGTGGTCGAATACACCCCGGACTATATCCGGGTAAAGCTTGAGCGGCTGGTCGAGGTGGCCGGCTTTCTCAAGACGACCCCGGGCCTGGAGTTTAACTACCTGGTCTCGGTAACGGCCGTCGACTACTACCCGTATTACTTTGAGCTGGTATATCATCTCGTCTCGATGCCCCACCACCACAGCCTGGTGCTCAAGACCCGAACCCCCGACCGGGAGCGGGTCGTGGTGCCGTCGCTGGTGGGGGTGTGGCGGAGCGCCGAGCTTCAGGAGCTGGAGGTCTACGACCTGATGGGCATCGTCTTTGCCGGCCACCCGGAGCTTCGGCGCATCTTCCTCTGGGACGAGTTCCGGGGCTACCCCCTGAGAAAAGACTATGTGGAGGAGCTTATCCCCCTGCCCCTGCCGGCCGAGCCGGCGGCGCCGCTGGAGTGAGGTGGGCCGATGACCCTGGAAACCCAGCCGGTTGTAATTAACTTCGGGCCGCAACACCCCAGCACCCACGGGGTGTTCCGGCTGGTCCTTACGGTGGACGGGGAAGTGGTCATCGACGCCAAGATGGTGCTGGGCTACCTGCATCGGGGCGTCGAAAAGCTGGCCGAGGAAAAGACCCACATTCAGAACATCACCTTCACCGACCGCCTGGATTACCTCTCGGCCATGTCCAATAACTTTGCCTACGTCCAGGCGGTGGAAAAGCTGGCCGGCATCGCCGTTCCCGAGCGGGCCGAATACATCCGGGTGATTATGGCCGAGCTCCAGCGGATCGCCTCCCACCTGATGGCCATGGGGACCTTCTACCAGGACGTGGGCGGTTGGGGAAGCCCCCTCATGTACATGTTCCGGGACCGGGAGAAGATCCTCGACCTGTTTGAGATGGCCTGCGGCCAGCGGCTCACCTGCAACTACATGCGGCCCGGCGGGGTCTCCATGGACCTCCCCCCCGAGTTTATCCCCGAGCTTAAAAAATTCATCCCGGCTATGCGGGCTTATTTGGACGAATACGAGGAGCTCATCGCCGAAAACGAAATTTTCAAGGTCCGGACCCGGGGGGTGGGGATTTTGCCCAAGGAGCTGGCCATCGACGCCGGGGCGTCGGGGCCGGTCCTGCGGGCCAGCGGCGTCCGCTGGGACCTGCGCAAGGACGATACTTACAGCATCTACGACCGGTTCGACTTTGACGTCCCGGTGGGGACGGTGGGCGACTGCTACGACCGCTTTATGGTCCGGCTGGAAGAGTGCCGCCAGAGCCTGCGCATTCTGGAGCAGGCGGTGCGGGATATCCCCGGCGGCCCCTGGATTAACCCGGGGGTTCGGGGGAACATCTGGGCCCCGCCGGGCGAAGCCTACGCCCACGTGGAGGGGCCCAAGGGGGAGCTGGGCTTCTACCTGGTAAGCGACGGGGGCGTGGGCCCTTATCGGTTTAAGATCCGGTCGCCTTCGTATATAAACCTGACCGCCCTTAAGGAGATGACCCTGGGCTGGAAGGTGGCCGACGCCATCATCATCCTGGGCAGTATCGACATCGTCATGGGCGAGGTCGACCGGTGACCCTGCTGGACTACCTCTACGACCTGTCCAACCTGGTCCAGGCCTTTGCCGCCTGGCTGAGCGCTTTTCTTCCCGGCTGGGCCGTTTACTGGATTGTGGGCCTCCTCGCGGTAGTCACCACCCTCCTCTTTGCGGTTAACAACACCCTGGCCATGAACTACATCGAGCGGAAGGTGATCGCCCACTTCCAGGTCCGCTTCGGGCCCAACCGGGCCGGCCCCTACGGCCTGCTTCAGCCCCTGGCCGACGCCATAAAGATTTTGATTAAAGAGCCCATCATCCCGGCCGCCGCCGACAAGCCCGTTTTCGTCCTGGCCCCGATCCTGGGGTTCGTTCCGGCCATTATGCCCTGGGCCGTGATCCCCTTTACGCCCCGGATGATGGTGGCCGACTTGAACGTCGGGGTGGTTTACGTCTTCGCCATGGGCTCCCTGGCCACCATCCCCATCTTCATGTCCGGCTGGTCCTCCCGAAACAAGTTCGCCCTGCTGGGGGCGATGCGGGCGGTGGCCCAGATGGTCAGCTACGAAGTCCCCCTGGTGCTTTCCATTGTGGGGGTGGTGATGGCGGCCGGCACCCTCTCCCTCCGGGGGATCGTGGAGGCCCAGACGATTCCGTATATCATCCCCCAGTTTTTGGGGTTTTTGGTCTTTTTTGTCGCCGGCCTGGGGGAGCTTAACCGCTCGCCCCTCGATATCCTGGAGGCGGAGTCGGAGATCGTGGCCGGCTACCACACCGAATACTCCGGCTTTATGTTTATCCTCTATTACATCGCCGAGTACACCCACCTCTGGGCCTACAGCGCTTTTATCACCACCTTTTTCCTGGCCGGCTGGCGGGGACCCCTCCTTCCGCCCTACGTCTGGTTCGTCCTGAAGATGGTCTTCGTAGCCTTCCTGCTTATCTGGCTGCGGGCCACCATGCCCCGCCTGCGGATCGACCAGCTCCTGGGCCTGGCCTGGAAGTTCCTTCTGCCGGTGGCCCTTATTAACGTCTTTGTGACCGCGGTGGGCGTCTTTATCCTCGGGTAAGGTGGCAGGGCGATGCCGGTTCCGACGGTAAGATACGGCCTCAAATACGGCCTGGGGATGTTGAAGGGGATGGCGGTGACCTTCCGTCACCTCTTCCGGCGGCCGGTCACCGTAAACTACCCGGAAGAGAAGTTTAATTACCCTTCCCGGATTCGGGCCGCAAGCTTTGTCTGGGTCGAAGAAAACTGCACCGGCTGCTCCCTGTGCGCCAAGGCCTGTCCCGTCGGGGTGATCAACATCGAAACCCTGCCCCACCCGTCCGACCCCACCCGGCGGTACGTGGCCCGCTACGAGATGCAGACCTCTTTCTGCCTTTACTGCGGCCTCTGCGTGGAGGCCTGCCCCTTTGGGGCCCTCTTCCACGGCCGGGAAACGGAGCTTGCCACTTACGACCGGTCGACCCTGCTCTACACCAAGGAGCGGCTTAAAAAACTGCCCTGGCCGCCGAGCACCTACGGCCAGGTGGAGCTGCCGCCCGTGCCCGGCAAACAGCGGGTGCCCCTCCTGCCCACCGGGGACGTCCCCCAGGAGCCCCGGGTACCCCTCCCCCTGGAGGCCGAAGAATGAACACCGCCGAGCCGGCCGTGGTCGCCGCCTTCTACCTTTTCAGCGCCGTAACCCTGGCTGGGGCGGCCGGGGTCGTCTTCGGCCGCAACATGTTCCACGCCGCCCTCTTCCTGGTGGCCTCCTTCTTCGGCCTGGCCGGAATCTATGTCCTTTTGCAGGCCGACTTTCTGGCCGCCGTCCAGGTGCTTATCTACGCCGGGGCGGTCGCCATCCTGGTCGTCTTTGCCATCATGCTTACCCGCCAGGTGGAGCGGGGCAACGAGTGGAACCAGCTCCGGGTCCCCGGCCTGTTACTGGGGCTTTTGCTGCTGATGGGCCTGCTGGTCGTCTTTTCCCAGACCCAGTGGGCGGCCGGCACCGGTCCGTATCCGGCCGACACCGTTGCGGTGCTGGCCCGCCAGCTCTTCGGCCCCTGGGTCCTGCCCTTCGAGGTTGCGTCGGTGCTCCTGCTGGCGGCCCTGGTGGGGGCCATCATCATCGCCCGGGAGGAATAGGCCTTGGCCGTTACCCTGACCCATTACCTGGTGCTCAGCGCCACCCTTTTTACCCTCGGCCTTTACGGGGCCCTGAGCAAGCGCAACGCCGTCACCATCTTGATGTGTCTGGAGCTGATGTTTAACGCCGTAAACATCGCCTTTGTAGCCCTGACCCGGACGGCGGCCCCCCAGCTGCTTACGGGTCAGGTTTTTGCCCTCTTCGTCATAACCGTGGCCGCGGCCGAGGTGGCCGTGGGCCTGGCCATCGTCCTGGCCATTTACCGCCAGCGGCGGACCATCGATGCCACCGAAATCGACCTGCTCAAGTGGTGACGGGCCATGTCGTGGGTATACTGGAAAACCGTCCCTAACCTGGTGGTCGCCGAGATGTGGCGGGGGGTCATCGAGCTGGGGGGGTGTCCGGTAAAGATTCTGGTGGACCCGAACCGGTTCGAGGAGGGGATGCTGGCCCCCCACCGGCTCTTCGTCCCCCGGGGCAAGGAGTTCATCGCCGAGGAGTCGCTGCGGGCCTGGTCGGGGGAGGCCGTCTACGGCCCGGCCCTGGCCGCCGGGACCCACGAGCGGGGCCTCATCGCCGCCTTGGAGCGGCTGGTGGCCCTGCGGGAGGCCAAGCGGCGGGGTGAGCTTCCGCCGGCGGCCCCCGGCGCCCTTCCCCCGGGATCCCAGGGCGGGAGGCAGGGCTGATGGCTCCGGACCTGGCCTGGCTCTTTATTCTGCTGCCCCTGCTTTCGTTTCTGCTCTGCGTCTTCGTCACCCGGCCCTACCCCCGGCTTTCGGGCTACGTAACCATTGCCGCCGTGGGGGCCACCTTCCTGCTGGCCCTCCTCGCCTTCTGGGCGGTGGGCAACCTACCCCCCGACCGCTCCATCGAGTCGTCCGTCCAGTGGGTGGTTATCGGCGGCTCGGTCCTTAAGGTCGGCCTGGTCATCGACTCCCTCACCGCCGTAATGCTCCTCATCGTCAGCCTGGTTTCGTTCCTGATCCAGATTTACTCGCAGGGCTACATGGCCGGCGACCCCGGCTACTCCCGCTACTACGCCTTTATGTCTTTGTTTACGGCCAGCATGCTCGGCCTGGTGCTGGCCAGCAACCTGCTTTTGGTGTTCATCTTCTGGGAGCTGGTGGGGCTTTGCTCTTATCTGCTCATCGGCTTCTGGTACCAGCGGCCGGCGGCGGCCGCCGCGGCCAAGAAGGCCTTTTTGGTGACCCGGCTGGGGGACCTGGGTTTTCTGGCCGCCCTCCTGGTGGCCTTCAACGCCACCGGCAACCTGGACATCCGCCACCTCATCGGGCTGGCCGAGGCCAAGCAACTTGCCGGCGCAACCCTGACGGCGGTGGCCCTGGGAATCTTCTCCGGGGCGGTGGGCAAATCGGCCCAGTTCCCCCTCCACGTCTGGTTGCCCGACGCGATGGAGGGTCCGACGCCGGTGAGCGCCCTCATCCACGCCGCCACGATGGTGGCTGCCGGCGTCTACCTGGTGGGCCGGACCCTCCCCCTCTTTCTGGCGGCCCCGGACGTGTTACTGCTGGTGGCCGTCATCGGCGGGGTGACCGCCTTCCTGGCGGCCACCATGGGCCTGGTTATGACGGATATCAAGCGGGTTCTCGCTTACTCGACCATCTCCCAGCTGGGCTACATGATGATGGGCCTCGGGGTTGGAGGATTGGTGGCGGGCATCTTTCACCTGTTTAACCATGCTTTCTTTAAGGCCCTCCTCTTCCTGGCGGCCGGAAGCATCATCCACAGCCTGGGGACCCAGGACCTGCGGGAGATGGGCGGCCTGCGCCGGTTCATGCCGGTGACCTTCTTGACCATGCTGGCCGGGTCCTTGAGCCTGGCCGGCCTGCCCCCCTTCTCCGGCTTCTGGAGCAAAGACGAGATCCTCCTGGATGCCCTCCGGTTCGGCGGGGTCGGCCAACTGCTCTACGTCCTGGGCCTGGTTACGGCCTTCCTCACGGCCTTTTACACCTTCCGGATGTTCTTCCTGGCCTTCGGGGGCGAGTACCGGGGCGGAGTCCACGCCCCGGCCGGCCACGGCCACCACGGGCCGCCCCACGAGTCCCCGCCGGTGATGACCGTTCCCCTGGTTTTGCTGGCGGTCCCTTCGGTTCTTTCGGGCTTCTTGGCCTTCGGGGGAGTTTTCGGCCCCTTCGGGGAGTTTTTGATATCCCGCCTTCCCTGGCATCCCCACTACGAGCCCGGCCTCGACCCGACCACCATGGTGCTCTCGGCCCTGGTCTCCCTGCTGGGAATCTTCGGGGCGTATGCCTTCTACGGGGCCCGCTGGGTCTCCCCCGAAGTTTTTACTTCGGCCTTCCGGCCGGTCCATACCCTCTTGGTCAACCGCTACTACATGGACCACCTTTATAACTGGGTTGCCCGCCGGATTGTGTTGGGCCTGGCGGCCGCCCTCGACTGGGTCGACCGCTACGGGGTGGACGGGGTGGTGAACGCGGCGGCCGAGCTGGCGGTGATGACGGCCGGCAGCCTGCGGCTGCTCCAGCGGGGTTGGGTCCAGTTTTACGCCCTGATGGTCACCCTGGGAATTATCATCCTGGCGGCCGTCTTCGGCTTCTTCGGGGACTTTGTAACCTTGCTGCGAGGTTGACAGGAGATGCTCACGGCCATAATTTTGCTGCCGGTGGTCGGGGCCCTGCTTCTGGCGGTGTTGCCCCCCGACCGCCGGCTTATCCGGGCGGTCTCGGTCGTTTTCACCCTCCTTCCCCTGCTCCTGGGGCTTTACCTTCTGGCCAATTTTAACCCGGCCCAGGCGGGCCCCCAGTTCGTCGAGCGGGTGCCCTGGGTCCGAATTTTAGGCTTTAACGTAGATTACTACCTGGGGGTCGACGGCCTGAGCCTGCCCCTCCTGCTCCTCAACCTGCTTCTGGGCTTCCTGGCCGTCCTGGTCTCCTGGAACATCAGCCACCGGGACCGGGAATACTTTATCCTGCTCCTTATCCTGGTGGCCTCGGTCTCGGGCGTCTTTTCGGCCCTGGATTATTTTCTGTTTTTCCTTTTCTGGGAGATTGAGGTTATCCCCATGTACTTGCTGATCGGGGTCTGGGGAACGGGCCGCCGGGAGTACTCGGCCGTAAAATACCTGGTCTACACCCTGGTGGGCAGCGCGGTGATGCTGTTCGGCATCCTCTGGCTCTATTTTACCGCCGGCCTCGGGACCTTTGATATGCTGGAGCTGGGCCGCCTCCACCTGGCCCGGGAGTTCCAGGCCCTGGTCTTTTTGGCCCTTATCTTTGGGTTTGCCGTCAAGCTTCCCGTCTTTCCCTTTCACACCTGGCTGCCCGACGCCCACACCGACGCCCCCACGGCCGTGAGCGTCCTGCTGGCGGGCATCTTGCTGAAAATGGGCGGCTACGGCATGGTCCGGGGCGTCGTTAACATCGCCCCGGAGGCCGCCCGGATGTACGCCCCCCTGCTGGTGGCCCTGGCCGTCGTCAACGTGGTGTACGGGGCGCTGGTCTGCCTCAACCAGACGGATTTAAAGCGGCTGGTGGCCTTCAGCAGTATAAGCCACATGGGCTATGTCCTTATGGGCATCGCCGCCGGCACCCAGGTCGCCCTGACCGGGGCGATGCTCCAGATGGTGAGCCACGGCCTGATCACCGGCATGCTCTTTTCCCTGGTGGGCCTGGTCTACGAGAAGGCCCACACCCGGCAGATCCCCGAGCTGGGCGGGCTGGCCGCCCGGATGCCGATCATCGGCTGGCTCTTCGTCTTCGCCGGCCTGGCCGCCCTGGGACTGCCCGGCCTGAGCGGCTTCATCGCCGAGTTCCTGGTCTTTCTGGGCACCTTTCCCGTCTGGCCGTTACCCGCCCTTTTGGGGGTCGTCACGGTGGTCATTACGGCCGGGTACATCCTCTGGGCGGTGGAGCGGGTCTTTTTCGGGCCGGTTAAGCGGGTCGCCCTGGAGCAGGTGGGGGACGCCGCCGTCATCGAGTGGCTGCCCCTGGCCGTCTTTGCGGCTATGATCGCCCTTATCGGCGTCTACCCGCGCTGGGTGACGGATATAATCAACGTCACGTTGCCCCAGCTGGTGGCCCGGCTGGGAGGCTAGAAGCCGACACGGAGGACGGGTTTAAACCATGGATTTTACGCCGATCCTGCCGGAGATAAGCCTGGTGGGGCTGGCCATCTTGGTCATCATCCTGGATTTCTTTATCCGCCGCAAGGAGACCTTGCTTCTGGTGGCCGTCGGCGGCCTGACCGTCCCGGCCCTGCTTGCGGCCACCCTCATCGGCCGGGGCGGCAGCTATCTTTTCGACACGGTGGTGCTCGACCCTTACGCCGTGTTTTTTAAGTTCGTGTTTCTCCTGGCGGCCGCCCTGGTCCTGCTGGCCTCGGCCGACTATGTGGAGCGGTTTCGGCTTTACGACGGCGAATATTATGCCCTCATTCTGCTTTCGGCCAGCGGGATGATGCTGATGGCCTCGACCCGGGAGCTGATTTCGATTTACCTGGCCCTGGAGCTGGCCACCATTCCCCTGGCCGTCCTGGCCGGCCTCCAGAAGGACGCCCGGTCGGCCGAAGCGGCCCTCAAATACCTGCTTCTGGCCGGCCTCAGCTCGGCCTTTCTCCTGTACGGGATGGCCATCCTCTTCGGGCTGACGGGAACCACCGACCTGGTAGGCATCGGCCGGGGTCTGCCCGAGGCCGCCGGCCTGAACCGGGGGGCCCTGGCCATGGCCCTGGTCCTGCTGGTGGCAGGCCTCGGCTTTAAGATCTCGGCCGTCCCCTTCCAGTTCTGGGCCCCCGACGTCTACGAAGGGGCCCCCACCCCGGTGACGGCCTACCTTTCGGTGGCCAGCAAGATGGCGGGGTTTGCCCTGGTGCTCAGGTTCTTTTCAACGGCCTTTGCCGGGGCCGCCCTGGACTGGCCCCTTATCTTCGCCGTTTTGAGCGCTTTTACCATGACCCTGGGCAACATCGTGGCCTTCGTCCAGACCAACATCAAGCGGCTCCTGGCCTACTCGTCCATCGCCGCCGCCGGCTATATCATGGTCGGCCTGGCCAGCGGGGGCGACCTGGGGGCCTCGGGCCTCATCTTCTTTTTGCTCAGCTACGCCTTTACCAACCTGGGGGCTTTTATTGCCGTGACGGCCATCTCCCAGCAGGTGGGTAGCGACGAGGTCGCCGATTACGCCGGCCTCGCCCGCCGGGCGCCCCTGCTGGCCTTTGCCCTCACCTTCTGCCTGGTGTCCCTGCTGGGCATCCCCCCCACCGCCGGCTTCGTGGCCAAGTTTTACCTCTTTGCCGGGGCCGTCCAGCAGGGCCTGCTCTGGCTGGCCATCATTGGGGTTATAAACAGCGCCATATCGGCGTATTACTATATTAAGGTGGTCCGGGCGATGTACCTGCTGGAGCCGAAGGTTACGGCCCCGGTGAAGGTGTCGGCCCCGGTGGCCCTGGCCCTGGCCGTCTCGGTGGCCGGGGTCCTGCTGGTCTTTATCTTTGCCTGGCCGATCATCGGGGTAACCGAGGCCGCCTCCCGCAGCCTCTTCGTCCGCTAAGGGCCGGCCTGGGCTCCCCGCTCCCCGGTCGAAACCCCCCGTTGGGGCCGCTGCCGCCAGCGCCAGTAGAAGAGGCCGAGGGCGAAGGGCAAAACTACCAGGGAGGTCACCTGGGCCTGCTTGAGGCCCATCCAGACGGCCACGTTGTCCCGGCCGAAGAAAAGGACAAATTGGCCCAGGGCGTAGAGGCTAAGATAGAGGGCGCAGACCAGGCCGTCGGGGCGGAGGCGGAAGCGGAGGTTCCAGAGGACGAAGAAGAGGGCCAGGTTAAAGAGCAGTTCGTAGGCGGCCGCCGGCTCGTAGGCGGTGGTGGGGGAGGCCACGAAGGGGGAGCGGGGGTAGACCACCCCCCAGGGGTTGGCGGTGGGGTAGCCGACGACGTCGCCGTTTATCAGGTTGCCGACCCGGCCAAAGGCCTGGCCGACGGTGGCGAAGAGGGCGGCCGCATCCAGCAGGGGCCAGAGGGGCACCTTGTAAACCCGGCAGGTTATAACGATGGCGGCCAGGCCCCCAAAGATCGCCCCGTAAAAGGCCATGCCCCCCTCCCAGGTGGCCAGGATGCGCCAGGGCTGGGCCAGGTAGGGTCCCAGGTCCTGCTGGAGGACAAAGTAGAGTCGGCCGCCCAGAAAGGCGGCCACCGCCGCCGGCCAGAAGACCTTCCAGACATCCTCCTCCTTGAGGCCCTTCTGGAGGGCGTAGGGGAGGGCGACGTAGAGGCCGACGAGGATGCCGACGGCGTACATCAGGCCGTACCAGCGCACCGCCAGCGGCCCGATTTCGAGTATAACTGGATCGATACCGATAGTTACCATGCCACCTTTGAGTTTACAGCCGCAAAAACCGCCCCATCCAGCCCGGGTGGCCGTCGTCTCGACGGTGGGGCCCCTTCCCCGCCGGCTTCGAAACCTCATCCGGCAGGCCGTCCTTACCACCCTGGCCGCCGAGGGGGTGGCCGAGCCGGTCCGGGTTGAGGTGGCCCTCACCGACGACGGGACGATGCGAAGCCTTAAGGCCCGCTACCTGGGCATCGACGAGCCCACCGACGTCCTTTCCTTCCCGGCCGGAGACTGGCCCGGGGCCGCCCGCCGCCCCTACCGGGACCTGGGCCAGGTGGTCATCGCCAGGTCCTTCGCCGAGCGGCAGGCCCGGGCCCAGGGCCACCCCTTTGAAAGGGAGCTGGTCTTCCTGGTGGTCCACGGGGTCCTGCACCTGCTGGGCTACCGGGACGAGGACCCGGCCGGCCTGGAGGAGATGCGCCGCCGGGGGACGGCCATCACCGAGCAGGTATTGGGCCGGAGTGCCCCGCCGGCCCCGGGGGTTGGGGAGGACGGGCCGTGAGGGCTTACGCCGTCCTGGCCGTTTTCTGCCTGCTGGCCCTGGGGGCATACTACGTCCTTACCCAGGTGGTCTCGGCCGGGGAGCTGGCGGCCTTCATCGCCGTGGTCCTCTTGCTGGAAATCGGCCTCATCGCCTTCAGTCTGGCCGGCGAAAAGTAGCCGGTGTATAATCTGCCGGGCGGTGCTGAACGAGCTGGTCCGGTCGGCCTACAGCTTTTTTGCCGTACTGGGCCTGCCGGCCGACGACCCCAACCTGGTCATCTGGGCCGGACTACTTCTCGCCGTTCCCTTGTTCGTCCTGGTAATCTTCGTCGTCCTCGACTTCGTCCACCGGCTGGCCTCCCGCCGCTACTACCTGCGCTGTCTTGAATGCCCCTACGCCGGCTACACCCACCAGCTACTCAGCCGGTGCCCCCGGTGCGGGGGAGCCGTAAGCTACCCCCGTTCCGGGCGGATTCTCCCCGACCAGAAGCCGGGGCTGGGGGAGGAACCCTCCGAGGATAGGTTTTACGGTGGAAGGTAGCCCCGGGGTTCCCGACCTGGCCGCCCTGAACCAGGGGCTCATTAACTGCCGCCTCTGCCCCCGCCTGGTGGCCTACCGGGAGGAGGTGGGGCGGGTCAAAAAGCGGGCCTTTCGGGACTGGGGTTACTGGGCCCGTCCGGTGCCGGGGTTCGGCGACCCCACGGCCCGACTGCTGGTGGTGGGGCTGGCCCCGGCCGCCCACGGGGCCAACCGAACCGGCCGGATGTTCACCGGGGACTCGTCGGGAAACTGGCTTATCCGGTCGATGTATAAATTCGGGTTTGCCAGCCGGCCGGTGAGCCTGCGGCGGGAGGACGGCCTCGAGCTTAAGGACGCCTACCTTACGGCGGTGGTCCGCTGTGCCCCGCCCGGCAACCGCCCCACCCCGGCCGAAATCGCCGCCTGCCGCCGGTACCTGGTGGCCGAACTGGGGCTACTAACCCGGGTGCAGGTGGTGGTCGCCCTGGGCCGGGTCGCCTTTGCGGGGTTCCTTGCCGCCCATTACTGGCCTGACCGGCCGCCCCGGGGCCTGGAATTTGCCCACGGGGCCTGCTACGACCTGGGCCGGGTAACCCTCATCGCCTCCTACCACCCGAGCCGCCAAAATACCCAGACCGGCCGCCTCACGGAAGAGATGCTGGACCGGGTCTTTGCCCTGGCCCGGTCGGTGCTGGACGGCGCCTAGGGCAAGACCTCCCGGAGCCGGCCGGTCTTTACGTCGTAAATAGACCCCCGGACATTATCCTTGTAGGGGATAAAGGGGCTGGCCTTGACCCGCCGGATGGACTGGCGGACGTCCTCCTCCAGGTTTTCGAAGGCTTCAAAGGCAAAGGGCGGCCTGATCCCGGTCTCCCGTTCGACCTGGGCCTTGAGGTCGTCGTCCTTAAAGGTGAGCATGCCGCAGTCGGTGTGGTGGCTGAGCATAATCTCCCGGGTTCCGAGGAGCCGCTGGGATATTACCAGGGAACGGATGACGTCGTCAGTAACGACCCCGCCGGCGTTCCGGATGACGTGGGCATCCCCCTCTTCAAGGCCCAGAGCCCGGGCCGGGTCGAGCCGGGCATCCATGCAGGTGACGATGGCCACGCCCTTTTTCGGGGGTGTGGGGAGGTCGCCTTTGGTGAAAGCGGCGGCGTAGCGCTCGTTATTGGCCAGCAGCTCATCGATGGCACCCATGACCGCCGCCTGTCAGCACATTCGGGCCGATTATACCGGCCGAATAGTTTGTTTGTCAATTAACTTTATTAATTGTTGGCATTAGGGCGCGACAGCCGGCCTTTTATCGGGGCGCCCGGCCGTGCGCCCCGATAAGACCAGCCATCGCCTGCCAGCAAATGGGGAGTAACTGGAAAGCCCCGGCTGGGCCTTACGTTACTGGCGGTCATTGCACCTCGGTCATGCGCACTACAGTGGGGCTTAGCGAGCGGCATCGGGCCTTGTTGCATGCCGTTGCCGCCAGCCGCGGCTGGCGGGGTTTTTCCCGGGTGACTCAGGAGGCTCGGGAATCGGGTAAGATCAACCCTGTGGGCCTATGGAGATGCCCCAATTTTTAAGCCAGCTCAACTGGGTCGACTGGGTGGTCCTGGCCGTCATCGGGGCCGCCGTCCTCTCCGGCCTTGCCCGCGGTTTTATCGCCGGGGTCCTCGATATCTTCGGCGTCCTGGTCTCCTTCGGGGCCGCCATCGCCGGGTACCGCTGGGCCGCCCAGCTTATTCTCCGCTCCGTGCCCGAAATCCCCCAGCCGCTGGCCTTCGTCGGGGGCTTTCTGGGGCTGGTCGTCGCCGGCCTGCTCTTATACGGCCTATTCGTTCAGCTTCTTTTTCTGGCCGCCGGACCGTTAAGGCCCGTTTTTAAGCCCCTTTCGCCCATTAATACCTTGCTGGGGGCGGTGCCCGGCCTCATTAAGGGGCTCTTTTACGCTACCCTCCTCGTCCTGCCCTTCGCCACCCTTCCCCTGATTCCCAGCCTTTCGGCCGACATCGAGCGGTCCGAAATTGCCCGCCGGCTGGTGGCCGCCGCCGTAAACGCCGCCCCGACCGTGGAAAGGCTGCTGGGCCGGGAGCTTAACGAGGGTCTGAGCTTCCTGGCCCCGCCCCAGACCCGGGAGGGGATGCGGCTCAATTTTACCGCCCTGGGCCGGCTCACCGTGGACCCGGGGGCCGAAGCGGAGATGCTTAACCTGATAAACCAGGAGCGGGCCCGGGCCGGCCTGGTCCCCCTGGTTATGGACGAGACCATGCGGGAGGTTGCCCGGCAGCACAGCCGGGAGATGTTCGAGCTGGGCTATTTCGGCCACGAGTCGCCCGTTACCGGGTCCCCGGCCGACCGCCTTTTAAGGGCCGGGGTCCGGTTCGGGGTGGCCGGGGAGAACCTGGCTTATGCCCCCAACGTCCGGCTGGCCCACGAGGGGTTGATGGCGTCCCCGGGCCACCGGGCCAATATCTTAAACCCGCAGTTTCGGCGGGTCGGGATCGGGGCGGTGCGCAGTGAGCTCAGGGGCATTATGTTCACCCAGGAGTTTGCCGACTGAGGCCCGCCCCTGGCCCCCAAGGTTTATAATCACCGCGAACCCTGGAAGGAGGCTGAGCCGTGAACCCGACGGAACTTTGCTACACCCCGGCGGTGGAGCTGGCCGCCCGGATCCGCCGCAAGGAGCTTTCCCCCGTCGAGGTGTTCGACGCCTTCGCCGCCCGCATCGAGGCGTTAAACCCGAAGCTTAACGCCTTCTGCACCCTGGTCCTCGACCGGGCCCGGGAAGAGGCCCGCCAGGCCGAGGCGGCCGTGATGCGGGGCGAGCCCCTCGGGCCCATCCACGGCCTGCCGGTGGGCATCAAGGACCTGGTCCCCACCGCCAGCATCCGCACCACCTTCGGGTCCAAGCTCTACGCCGAAAACGTCCCCCAGGTGGACGGGGAGGTCGTCCGCCGCATCCGGGCCGCCGGGGGCATCGTCGTCGGCAAGACCACCACCCCCGAGTTCGGCCACAAGGGGGTGACCGACAGCCCCCTCTTCGGCATCACCCGCAACCCCTGGAACCTGGACCGGACCCCGGGCGGCTCCAGCGGCGGGTCGGCCGCGGCCGTGGCCGCCGGGATGGTTCCCCTGGCCCAGGGAAGCGACGGCGGGGGCTCCATCCGGATTCCGGCGTCCTTCTGCGGCATCTTCGGCCACAAGCCCAGCTACGGCCTGGTCTCCCGGGCCCCCACCCTGGACTACTTTACGACCCTCTCCCACCTGGGGCCGATGACCCGGACGGTGGCCGATGGGGTCCTCTTTCTTAAGGCCATGGCCGGCTACGACTATAAAGACCCCTACTCGCTGCCCTTCCCGGCGGAACAGCTGGACGGCGTCCTGGCCGGGGCCGAAAGCCTTAAGGGGGTCAAAATCGCCTGGAGCCCCGATTTAGGCTACGCCCCGGTGGAGCCGGAGGTCTTAGACCTGACCCGCTCGGCCGTAGCGGCCTTTGAGGAGCTCGGGGCCGTCGTCGAGGAGGCGAACCCAGGCTTTGAAAACCCCCTGCCCGCCTTCGAGGTCCTTTTCGGGACCCTTCTGGCCGTTCAGGTGGTGGATTATCTGCCCGACCGCCAGGCAGACATCGACCCGACCCTTTTAAAGATCGTGGAGCGGGCCCTGGGTTTTACCGCCGTGGACTACGGCAAGGCCCAGATTCGCCGGAGCCGGCTTTACGAAAAGTGCGTCGCCTTTTTTGAAAAATACGACCTGCTCCTTACCCCAACGATGCCCATGCCCGCCTTCGAAGTGGGGGTTTACCCCCCGAAGCTGGTGGGCGGGGTCGAACTGGACGAGTCCCTGGGCTGGACGCCCTTTACGTTTCCCTTCAATCTGACCAACCAGCCGGCGGCCAGCGTTCCGGCCGGCTGGACCCGGGACGGGCTGCCGGTGGGCCTTCAGATTGTGGGCGGGCCCCGCCAGGACCTGCTGGTTCTGCGGGCGGCCGCCGCCTTCGAGCGGGCCCGCCCGTGGGCCCACCGCCGGCCGCCGGTGGATTAGGGGCTTTCGGCCCGGGCCCGGAGCTTCTGCCAGACGGGGGCCGTTGGGGGCCGGTGGCCCCGCTTGTAAACCATAATGGAGCGGGTGAATTCGATAACAGCCACCCCGTCCTGGTTGTAGCCGACGGTCCGGACCTTGATGATCCCCATCTGGGGGCGGGAGTTGGATTCCCGCTTTTCTAGGACTTCGGTCCGGGCGTAGAGGGTGTCCCCCTCGAATACCGGCTTAAGCAGGCGGACGTTCTCCCAGCCGAGGTTTATGCCGTTCTGGCTCACGTCGGCCACCGTCAGGCCGGTCACCACCGCCAGGGTGAGGGCGCTGTTTACCAGCGGCCGGCCGAATTCCGTCGCCTCGGCGTAGTGCCGGTCGGTGTGAATGGGGTTCGGGTTCACGGTAAGCAGGGTGAACCAGATGTTGTCCGTCTGGGTTATCGTCCGGCCCAGGGGGTGCTCGTAAACGTCCCCCACCTGGAAATCCTCGTAAAAGCGGCCTTCCCAGCCGGGTTTTACGGCCATCGCGTTTCCCTCCTTTCTTAGACAACGCCCTCCTGACGCAGGCGGTCGATGGTTTCAGGGTCAAAGCCCAGCTCTTTAAGGATCTCCCCGGTGTGCTCCCCGATTTCCGGCACCGGGCCCAGCCGGACCTCGGCGTCGGCGAAGTCGAAGGGCGGCAGGTACTGGCGGATGGGCCCCACGGGGGAGCCCACCTCAACCCAGCGGTTGCGAGCCGAAAGCTGCGGGTGTTCCACGAAGCCGGCCAGGTCCCGGACGAGGCCGTAGGGTATGTCGGCCGCCTCCAGCTGCCGGGCCACCTCCTCGACGGTCCACCGGCCGAGAACTTCTTCGATGAGGGGCTCCAGCCGGTCCCGGTTCCGGACCCGGCGCTCGATGGTGGCGTAGTCAGGGTCCCGGGCCAGCTCCGGCAGGCCCAGAACCTGGGTGCAGAAGCGGACCCACTGGGCCTCGTTCTGAATGGCGATGTTGATATACCCGTCGGCGCACTTATAGGGGCCGTAGGGGACGATGACGTTATGGCGCATCCCGGCCCGCTCGGGCTGACGGCCGGTGTAAAGATAGCCGTAGGCGAAGGGCGAAACCCATTCCGCCAGGGCATCAAAGAGAGAAACTTCGACCCTGGTTCCCCGGCCCGTTCGGGTCCGGCGGTAGAGGGCGGCCAGGATGCTCGAAAAGGCATAAAGGCCGGCCCCGATATCGGCCACCGAGACCGCCACCTTGGCCGGGGCCTCCGGGGTCCCGGTGAGGGCTATGACGGCCGTCTCCCCCTGGACGAGGAGGTCGAAGGCCTTGCGGTCCCGGTACGGCCCTTCCCGCCCGTAGGCGGTGATCCGGCAGACGATGAGCTGAGGGTACCTTTCGGCCAGCCTTTCCCAGGTGAGGCCGAGGCGGTCGGCCACCCCCGGGCCCAGGTTTTCCACCAGGACGTCGGCCCGCCCCAGGAGGCGGTGGAGGATCTCCAGGCCCGCCGGGCTTTTCAGGTTCAGGGTGAGGCTTCGTTTTGTGCGGTTCAGCCAGGCGAACCAGGCGCTCAGGCCCCGAACGGCCGAATCGTAGTAGCGGGCAAAATCCCCCTCCCCGACCCGCTCGATTTTAACGACGTCGGCCCCCAGGTCGGCCAGGTGCCGGGTGCAGAGGGGCCCGGCCACCGCCTGCTCCAGGGCGACCACCCGGATCCCTTCCAGGACGGCGGCCACGGCTCAGTAGCTCCGGGGAAGCCCCAGCACGTGCTGGCCGATGTAGGCCAGCACCAGGTTGTTGTTAACGGGGGCCACCTGGTAGAGGCGGGTCTCCCGGAACTTGCGCTCCACGTCCATCTCCACCACGAAGCCCATCCCCCCGTGGACGTCCAGGCAGACGTTGGCGGCGTACCAGGAGGCTTCCGAGGCCAGAAGCTTGGCCATGTTGGCCTCGGCCCCGCAGCGCTGGCCCTGGTCGTAAAGCCAGGCGGCCTTCCAGCGCATCAGGTCGGCGGCCTCCACCAGGGCGTGGGCCCGGGCGATGGGGAACTGGACCCCCTGGTTCTGGCCGATGGGCCGGCCGAACACCACCCGCCGGTTGGCGTAGCGGACGGCCCGGTCGATAAACCAGCGGCCGTCCCCGATGCACTCGGCCGCGATCAAAATCCGCTCGGCGTTGAGGCCGTCCAGCAAGTATCGAAATCCCTTGCCCTCCTCCCCGATGAGATTCTCGGCGGGCACCTCCAGCTCGTCGAAGTAGACGGCGTTGGTCTGGTGGTTGACCATAACCTCGATGGGCCGGATCACCAGCCCGCCCCGGGCGTTGCGCAGGTCGACGATGAAAACCGACATCCCCTCGGTCTTGTTTTCCACCTCCTCATAGGGGGTGGTCCGGGCCAGGACGAGCATCAGGTCCGAGTGGAGGGCCCGGGAGGTAAAGATCTTCTGGCCGGTGATGTAGTATTTGCCGTTGCGCCGGACGGCCCGGGTCTGAATCCGGGTCGTGTCGGAGCCGGCCTCCGGCTCGGTGACCCCGAAGGCCTGCAGGCGCAGTTCGCCCCGGGCGATGGGGGGCAGAAAGCGCCGCTTCTGCTCCTCGGAGCCGTGTTTTAAAATCACGTTCATGATGTACATCTGGGCGTGGCAGGCCGCGGCGTTGCCCCCCGAACGGTGGACCTCTTCGACGACGATGGAGGCCTCGGTGATTCCCAGCCCGCCCCCGCCGTACTCCTCGGGGATCAGGATGCTCAGCCAGCCGGCGTTGGTGAGGGCCCGGACGAACTCCTCCGGGTAGGCCCGGCGCCGGTCCAGCTCCCGCCAGTACTCGTCGGGGAACTGCCGGCAGAGGTCGGCCACGGCCTTGCGGACCATCAGCTGGTGCTCGGTCAGCCGAAAATCCATGGCGGTTTAACCCTCCCTCAGATTTCGCCGACGGTCCGGCGGCCCTCCCGGTGAATCCTGTCGACCACCTTCAGGGTGCCGTATAAGGCCTGGTTTAAGGGGGTCGGGATCCCGAGCTCCCGCCCGTACCGGACGATAACCCCGTTAAGGGCCTCCACCTCCAGGGGTTTGCCGGTCAGGACGTCGTAAAGCATCGAGCTCCGGGAGGGGGGCAGCCGGTCGGCCCGCTCGACGATCCTTTCGACTACGTCCGGGTCGAGGTTGATGCCCCGGGCCCGGGCCACCGCCTCCCCTTCCCGAATGAGGCCGATAAACACCTCCCGGCCCTCGGGCGTCTGGAGGATGTCGGTGTGGTAGCACCTGGCCAGGGCCGTCATGGCGTTAAGGGCGCAGTTAAAAAGCAGTTTTGTCCATTTAACCCTGGCGATATCCTCGGAGATCTCCGCCGGGATGCCGGCCGCATCCAGGGTCTTTTTGATTAAAACCGCCCGCTCCGAGGGCCGCCCGTCCAGCTCGGCGAAAACGACCCGGCCGCCGTCGGTGTGGGCGATGACCCCCGGGGCGACGATAAAGCTGTCGATGTAGACCACACCCCCAAGGACCCGGTCCGGCCCGAAAATTCGGACGAGCTTCTCCTCGTTGTCCACTCCGTTCTGGACGGTGAGGACGACCGTGTTCGGCCCGACCAGCGGCCGGATCTGTTCGGCGGCCGTTTCGGTGTCGTAAGATTTGACGGCGAAGATTACCAGGTCCACCGGGCCCACCGTTTCCGGCCGGTCGGTGGCCGCAACCCGGACCTCGAAGTCCCCGTTAATGCTTTTGACTTTGAGGCCTTCGGCCTGGATGGCCTTCAGGTGGGCGCCCCGGGCGATCAAAACCACGTCGTTTCCGGCCAGGGCCAGTCTTCCCCCGATGTAGCCCCCGACCCCGCCGGCACCCACAACGGCGACCCTCATACAAGCCCTCCTTCTCGGCGCAGAAATTCTCGGGCCAGGAAAAGCCCGGCAATCGTCTTACAGTCCTGAATCTCGCCCCTTTCGATGAGGCCGATGGCCTCGGCCAGGGGCACCATCAGCACCTCGATCCGCTCGTCGGGGGCCGCCTTTCCCCCGGCGGGCGAAAGGTCTAACGCCAGGTAAAGGTGCATCAGCTCCGTCGAATAGCCCGGGGCCAGGTAGAACCGGGCCAGCCGCACCAGCCGCCCGGGGCTAAAGCCCGTCTCCTCGGCCAGCTCCCGCCGGACGCACCCTTCCGGAGTTTCCCCGGGCTCGATGCCCCCGGCCGGGATTTCGACCAGCTCGGCCTCGGCCGGCTTTCGGAACTGCCGGACCAGGACCACCCGCCCGTCGGGCAGGACGGGGACGATTCCTACGGCTTCGCCGTGGACGACGATTTCCCGGGTGGTTCGAAACCCATCCGCAAGCTCCACCGTGTCTAACCGCAGGCCCACGACCCGGCCGCGGTAAATCTCCCGGGATTCGACGGTCCGCTCAACGGCCATCTGCCGACGTTATTATACTAGCCTGCCGTGAGCTCCCTCACAAACTCCGGGTAAACCTCCGCCAGCTCGGCCAGCACCGGCCCCCGCAGCAGCCTGAGCTGCTCGGCGGTGGGCTCCGGGGTTAGGGGGATTTCGGCGGGGACATCGAATTCGAAGCCGGTCCGGCCCACCACCTCCGCCAGGGAGACGCCCGGATGCAAAGACCGGAGCCGGAAGCGGCCCCTTCCCCGGTCGAAATCGAAGACGCCGAGGGGCGTGACCAGGGCGGCGGGCCCGCCCGGCCGGTAGGCTCCCGGCGGGCCGAGGCCGGGGGCGGTGATGAAGTCCACCCGGGGCACGAAGACCCGCCGGCTGTGCTCGGTCCGGAAGAGCACCACCCGCCGGGCCATGAAGTAGAGCATCCCCGACCCCATCCCGCCCTGAAACCGGACCCGGGGCCGCCCGTAGTCGCCCACCACGTGGAGGTTGATGTTGCCCTGGCCGTCGATCTGCACCCCGCTTAAGAAAAAGAGGTCGATGCCGCCCCGCTGGGCCAGGTCAAAGAACTCCTTGCTTCCCTCGGTGAAGGGAAAATGGCGGCGGCTCCCCAGGATGATGACGGTGGCATTCGGGGCGTGGGTGTAAAAGGCCAGGAGGGCCGCGGCCGCGGGGATGGGGGACCGGCTGCCCACCGCCGTCACCTCCCCATCCCGGACCTCGGCGGCCAGGGCGGCAATTAAGACCTCTTCGACCCGGTAGGCCGAACCCATGGGCCTAGGGGCGCTGGGCCGGGACTTCGCTCAGGACGTAGCGGGCAAGATACTCCCGAAAGCCGGCCTCGGTCCTGGCCAGGCCCACGTAGGCCCTAATTTCGGCCTCGTCCCGGTCGTAGTACCCGGGACAGGCCCCGGGCCGGGCCCCACCCGGGGCGACCACCACCGCCCCGATGTAAAGGGCGGAAATAAAGCCGGGACCCGGCTCCAGCGGGGCCGCCCGAACCTCCTCCACCGTGACGACGGCGAGCCGGCTCGCCCGGGCCATCAGGCCCGCGTCCTGGGTCGGGTCGGTAAGGACGTTGCCCCGGGCGTCGGCCCGAAAGCCGTGGATAAGGGCCACATCCGGGCGGATGGCCGGAACCACGACCACCGGCTCCCCCGGGTTGTAGGGGTTTTCGATTACCCGGAACTCCGGACGCACCTTAAGATAGTCGGTCCCGAGGAAACCCCGGACGGGCATAAACGGCACCCCGACGGCCCCCGCCTGGAGGCCCGCCAGCACGGCCGGTCAGCCGCTGTCCAGCGGCCGGAACCTGCCCCCCTCCGCCAGCCGCTTAAAGGCCGGGGCGACCCCATACTCGCCCAGGTGAAGGCTGCCGAATTCGGCCGTCTCGGCCGCCCCCGCCCCGACCAACAGGTCGGCGGCCAGGCCGCCGCTGGGAACCAGCACCAGCCGCAGGCCCCGCCGGCCCTGTCGGATGAGCTCCCGAACCAGGGCCAGGGGCGACATATCCACGTTGCCCGCCAGGGCCACCACGGCCCCGTCGGGGACCAGGGCGGCCGCATCCGAAAGGCTTACAAAGCGGGGCATGGTATCAGCTGAGCAGGTCGGAGACCTCCGCCCGGCGAAGGACCGGCAGCCGGCGGTTGAGGGCGGCCAGAACGGCCCTGGCGGCGGCGGTGGGGAGGTCCCCCCGCACCCAGGCGGCCCCGAGGAGCCGCCCCTCCAGGCCGGCCGCCCCCAGCCGGTTCTGGCTGGCGTCGAAAAGGGGCTGTTCCCCCTCGGGCGCCACCACCTCCAGGCACACCATGACCGCCCGGCCCGACTGAAGCTCGATGCCCCGAAGCTCCCGCAGCCGGATTTCGGGCATGGCGTCGCTCAGCTCCCGGACGGCCCGCAGGGTGGCCTGGGCCGCCAGCTCGGCATCCCCAAGGGCATCCGACCGCTCCCCCACGGCCTCGCCGGTCACCTCCCGGGGACCCAGCTGAAGGTTAACCTGGGCCCGGCGGTTCCCGTGCTCCGTGGTCATCCGCACCTGCTGAAGCCGAACCCGGGGCGACCACTGCTCGAACCGGGCCTCGTCCACCTGAACCAGGCTTATCTTGCGATAGTCGAGTCGGACACCGAAAATCACCAGCATTAACGATTCGATATCCCGGACGATCTGCTTGGGGTTGCGTCGGGACGAGGCCAGCACGTGGATCTCCTGAATCTCATTGGTGGGCGAAAGGATGACCTGGGAGGCGTACACCCCCCTCACCAGGTTGATCCGCTCCTCCACCGCCGTCGGATTTGGGGGTAAGCTCCCTCTACGCATGGCGGACCAGCTTGAATCCAAGTAACCGAGCCTCCTGAAACCGCAAGCCTAAGTTATTATAGCCACCTGACGGGCCCCTTGGGTCCCTATTCTTCCTGAGGAATATAACATTGTCCCGCAGAAATGTAAAATTTTGATAAGGGGAGCTAAGCATTTTGCGGCTGGTCCTGCTGGTCGACGACCTTTACTTCCGGGTGAGGCTTACCGACCTGGCCGAAAGGCTCGGCCTGGAAGTGTGCGGCCCCGACGTCGTGTCGGACGACGGCCGGCCCGTTCTGGTACTTGTGGACCTGGCCGGGCCGAAGGCCCGCTGGGCCCAGGCCGTAGAGGCCCTTAAGGCTCGCCTGGGCCCCAGGGTTACGGTCCTCGGCTTCGGGCCCCACCGGGACGTGGGCCTCTTCCGGGCGGCCCGGGCCGCCGGCTTCGACCACGTCTGGGCCCGGTCGAAGCTGGTCGCCGACCTGCCCGCCTTTCTAGAAAAGCTTCTAAAGGAGGCGCCCGCCGATGCGGATATCGGAGATGACCCTTCAGGACCGGATGGTAATCTTTGAGGACGCCGAGAACTTTCCCCTGACCGTCTATATTAACGGCCAGGTGCGGCGCATAAGCCAGGCCGAGGCCTGGGCGCTTCGGCGGCAGGGCATCGACTTCGAGGTGGACGACAAGGAGGTCGAGCTTATCCTGCGCCGCTACGGCACCTGCTGACCCGGGTCCCCCTCGGCCACCGCCCGGATTCCCCCCAGCGGCCGGGCCAGGTAAACGGCCCGCAGAACGGCCGCGGCCACCAGCTCGGCCGCCACCGCCCCCAGGAGGCTCACCTCGGCCCATTCCGGCCGGAGCCTGCCCGTGGCCAGCCCGAAGAGGGCGTCCCCGTCGTAGGCGGTGTGGACGGGCCAGATGGCCCGGGCCAGGCCGTCGTGGGCCATCTGGGCCAGCTTCTGGGCCTCGGCCTTGCTGAGGCCCACGTTGGTGGCCACCACCCCGATGGTGGTGTTCTGGGTCGGGAAGATTCGGCGGGCAAGGAGCCTTGCCGGGTCCGTGACCGGCTCGCCGGTAGCCGGGTCCCGGGGGGCGGCCACCACCCGGCCGGTGGCCGGGTCGACGATGTTGCCCACCGCGTTCACCACCACCAGGGCGCCCACCACCACCCCGTCGTCCAGCCGGCGGGAGGCCGTGCCCACTCCCCCCTTGTAGGCCCCTTCCAGGCCCAGGCCCTTGGCCACGGTGGCCCCCGTCCCCGCCCCCACCGACCCCTCGGCCACCGGCCCGGCCGTGGCCGCCTGGCAGGCCGCATACCCGGCTTCGGGTCCCGGCCGCCGGTCGGCCCGGCCCACGTTTAGGTCGAAGATTACGGCCCCGGCCACGATGGGCACCCGGGCCGGCCCGACCCGAAAGCCGACCCCCCGCTCCTCCAGCCAGCGCATCACCCCCCCGACGGCGTCCAGGCCGAAGGCCGAGCCGCCGGTGAGGAGGACGGCGTGGACCTTCTGGACGGTGGCCGTGGGGGCCAGCGCGTCGGTGCCGTAGGTTCCGGGGGCCGAGCCCCGCACGTCCACCCCGGCCACCGCCCCATCCCGGCAGAGGACCACCGTGCACCCGGTGACCCCCTCCGGGTCGGTCCAGTGGCCGACCTCAATCCCCGGCACGTCGGTGATGCTACCCTGGGGCTTCACCGAAAAACCTCCGCAGGTAAGATACCGCGTCCTTCACCGTCTCGACGAAGGTGAGATGTTTGAGGTCTTCGGGAATAATTACCAGGTGCCGGGCCAGGAAGTCCACCACCGGCCGCCAGGGGCTGGCCAGGAGGAGGATGGGCCGGTGGTTCAGGGCCCCGATGACGGCCAGGTTCCAGACGTAGGCGAACTCCAGCAGGGTTCCGGTGCCGCCGGGCAGGACCACGAAGGCGTCAGCCAGGCCGTAAAGGCGGTCCAGCCTTTCCCCGAGCAGTCTGGCCCGGACCTCGGCCGTAAGCCAGGGGTTGGGCTTGAGGGGGTCGAAAAGGCTTAAAGTGACCCCGTGGATGGTTCCGCCCGCCTCCCGGGCCCCCCGGCTCACGGCCTCCATCGCCCCCTCGTAGCCCCCGGTCACCACCTCGAAGCCGGCCTCGGCCAGCCCCCGGCCCAGCTCGTAGGCGTCGCGGTAAAGGGGGTGGGTTTCGTCGACCCGGGAGCTTCCGAAGACCGCAACCCGCCGGCTCAAGTTTTACGGGTAGATGCTGCGCAGCCGAATGGCTTGGGCAACCCGGGAAACGGCCAGGATGTGGGCGGCCAGCCGCAGGTCCACCCCCTCGCTCCGGGCCAGGTTGACCACTTCCCGGAAGGCCCGGACCATCACCTTTTCGAGTTTGGCGTTGATGTCTTCCTCATCCCAGAAGAAGGACTGCAGGTCTTGAACCCACTCAAAGTACGAGACCGTAACCCCGCCGGCGTTGGCCAGAATGTCGGGGATGACGAAGACCCCCCGCTCGTTGAGGATCCGGTCGGCCTCCGGGGTTGTCGGGCCGTTGGCCCCCTCGGCGACGATGCGGGCCTTGATTCGGTGGGCGTTGGCTGCCGTAATCTGGTTTTCTACCGCCGCCGGGATGAGGATGTCGCACTCCAGCTCCAGAAGGTCGACGTTGGTTATCGGGGTGGCAAACCCGAAAACCGTTCCCTGGGACCGAACGTAGTCGTTGAGGGCCGCCAGGTCGAGGCCGTTGGGGTCGTAGGCGCCCCCCTTAACGTCCGAGACGGCGATAATTCGGCAGCCCTGGGCCGCCAGGAAGCGGGCCGCCGCCGAGCCCACATTGCCGTAGCCCTGAATGGCCACCCGGGCCCCGATCAGGGAGATTCCGAGAAGTTTGGCCGCCTCCCGAACCACCAGCATCACCCCCCGCCCGGTGGCGTCCTTGCGGCCTTCGGAGCCCCCGATCTCCACGGGCTTTCCCGTCACCACGGCCGGGACGCTGTGGCCCTGGTGCATGCTATAAGTATCCATGATCCAGGCCATGACCTGGGGGTTGGTGTTCAGGTCGGGGGCGGGGATATCCCGGTCCGGCCCGATGAGGATGGAGATCTCGGTGGTGTAGCGGCGGGTGAGCCGCTCCAGCTCGCCGGGGGAAAGCTGCTTCGGGTCGCAGACGACGCCCCCCTTGGCCCCCCCGAACGGAAGCTTGACCACGGCGCACTTCCAGGTCATCCACATGGCCAGGGCCCGAACCTCGTCCAGGGTGACCCGGGGCGAGTAGCGGATGCCCCCTTTGCAGGGACCCCGGGCGGTGTTGTGGTGGACCCGGTAGCCGGTAAAGACCCGGATGGAGCCGTCATCCATCTTAACGGGGAAGTGAACGATGAGCTCCCGCTTGGGCTGACTTAAAATCGCCCTGAGGCCGTCCTCCAGGCCCATGTGGTCGGCCGCCCGGTGGAACTGGGCCAGGGCGACCTCCCAGGGACTTACCGCCTCCTCGCGACCGAGCACCGTTGCCGGTCCTTTCGCCATTGAAAGTTACCTCCCCACTTCGGAGATTTTCTAGTTGATGATAACATCCAGGGAGTCGATGCGCAACGTGCCGGGACTTAAGCCCTTACTGCTGACCGCCTTCGACACCCTGCTTTATTTTCTATCGGTCGGCCTGGGCCTGCTGATAAGCGGCCTGGCCTACGCCGGCCTGCGGACCTGGACCCCTGGGCCCCCCGAAGGCCCCACCGCCGACCCCCTTTTCTGGCCCCTGCAGACCCTGGGGGTGGTTGGGCCCACCTGCCTGCTCTGGGGCCTCCGCCGGCCGGAAACCTTCCGGGCCTGCCTTCGGCCCACCCCCGAGGCCCTTGTCGGCGGGGCCCGGGGTCTTCTGCTGGGCCTTGGGTGCGCCGGCCTGGCCGCCGCCCTGGTCCTCCTCTGGCCCGCCGGCCTGGCCCCAGGCCCCGGGCCGCTTAAGACCCTGTGGGTCCACCTAAACGTCGCCCTGGCCGAAGAGGCGGTTTTCCGGGGGTATCTGTGGGCCCTGGTCGAATTACGCCTTGGGGTCAGGGCGGCCCACTGGGCCACGGGCCTCCTCTTTGCCCTCGCCCACGGGGCAAACCCCGGCCTGGGCCCCCTGGCGCCCCTGAACCTCCTCCTGGCCGGGCTCCTCCTGGGCGCCTTGCGCCGCAACTGGGGCTTTTGGGCGGCGGTGGGCTGGCACCTGGGCTGGAACTTTGGCCTCGGGGGCCTCTTCGGCCTGCCGGTGAGCGGCCTGAGCTTCCCCGGCCTCGTCCGGCTCTTCCCCACCGCCCCGGAGTTCTGGGCCGGGGGTGCCTTCGGGCCGGAAGGGGGCCTGGCCGGGACCGCCGTCCTGGCCGGGGCGCTGGTAGGCGCCGGTGGGTGGGGACGGGCGGCCGGGATTATACTAAAGGTGCGGAGGGTACTGCGATGAGACGGTGGCTGGGATTAGCAGCCCCCTTTGCGGCGGGCCTCCTGGTCGGAAGTCTGCTCCTTTCCAACGTCGGGGACCTGGCCGCCCGGTGGCTCCGGCCAGGGCCCCCCGACCGGCCCCGGGTCGTCAGCGCCGCCGGGGTGGTCCTCGACGAGGAGTGGCTTGTGGGCCTTTACGAACGGGCGAGCCCCAGCGTGGTCCGGGTAACCCAGACCCGGGGGGATAACCAGGTCGGCCTCGGCTCGGGCATTATCCTGGACCGGAGCGGCCACATCCTCACCAACAACCACGTGGTGGCCGGCGGGGAGCGGCTCATCGTCACCCTGCCGGACCGAACCCGGGCGGAGGCCCGCCTGGTGGGCCGGGACCCGGGCAACGACCTGGCCGTGGTCAAGGTCGACGTCGACCCGGCAAAGCTTACCCCGGCCACCCTCGGGGATTCTTCCGCGGTCAGGCCCGGCCAGTTTGCCATCGCCCTGGGCAACCCCTTCGGTCTGGACCGCACCATCACCCTGGGCATCGTCAGCGGCGTCGGCCGGACCCTTCCCACCGGGGGCCGGCCGTTGCGGGCTTTAATTCAGACCGACGCCCTCATCAATCCCGGCAACTCGGGCGGCCCCCTCCTTAACGCCCGCGGCGAAGTTATCGGCGTAAATACGGCCCTCGATTCGACCCAGCTCACCGGGGACGGCCGGGGGGCGGCCATCGGGCTGGCCGTCCCCATTAACACCGCCAAGCGGGTTCTGCCCAGGATGCTCGCCGGGGAAACGGTCAAGCATCCCTGGCTGGGGATCTCCAGCCTGGAGCTGGACCCCATGGCGGCCGGGGACCGGGGCATCCCCATCACCGCCGGGGCCCTGGTCCAGCGGGTCGTTCGGGATGGACCGGCCGACCGGGCCGGAATCCGCCCGGGGGATGTCATCGTGGCCATTGACGGCCGGCCGGTCCGGCGGGTGGAGGATATTGCCGACTACCTGGATGGGGCCAAGGCCGTGGGGGATACGGTCACCCTCGAGGTCTGGCGGGACGGGGAAACCTTCAGCCTTGAGGTGACCCTCGGGGAATGGCCGGAGACGCTGGGCACCCGCTGACCGGGGTTGCCGGTTACGCGACGGCCCCGGCCAGCCGCCGCTGGGCGGTGGCGGCCGTGGGTCTTTTGTTGCTCTTTACCAGCGCCGGGGTCGGCTTTTACGGCTTCAGCGCCTTCGTCAAGCCCCTGGCCGCCGAGTTCGGCTGGGGCCGGGGCGAAATCAGCCTGGCCATCACCGTCCAGTTTCTGACCGCCGCGGCCGCCGGCCCGCTGGTCGGCCGCCTGGTAGACCGCCACGGGCCCCGCCGGCCGATGCTTATCGGCCTCGTCCTCTACGGCCTTACCCTGCTGGGCCTGAGCCGAATGGGTTCCCGGGCCCACCTCCTGGCCGGGTTCGTGGGGTTGGGCCTGGGAAGCTCCCTCTTCGGGACGGTGCCGGTCCAGAGCGCCCTGGCGGCCGCCTTCGGGGAGCGGCGGGGGCGGGCGGTGGGGCTGGTCACCATCGGCATCAGCCTGGGGGGCGTCCTGATGACCCCGGTGGCCGTCCTGCTGGTGGATGTCCTGGGTTGGCGGGCGGCCCTGGCCGTCCTCGGCCTGGCTGTCCTGGTGGCGATGCCGCCCCTGGTGGCGGCCGCCATCCGGGTTCCGCTCCCTTCGGCCCGCCTTCCGGGGGCGGCCGGGGCCGTCTCCCTGGGGACGGTGGTGCGCCGGCCGGTCTTCTGGCTGCTGGGCCTGGCGATTTTCACCGGGGGCCTGGGGGCCCTGGCCACCCTCTTTCACCTGGTGAGCTTCTTCACCGACCGGGGCCTCCACCCCCTGACGGCGTCGGTCCTCTTGAGCCTCACCACGGCCTTCGGCATCGTGGCCAAGCTCATCTTCGGACCCCTCTGCGACCTGGTCGGCGCCCGCCGGGTGATGGCCTTAAGCTTCGGCCTGCAGATAGCCGGCCTGCTGGGCTATCTCCTTCTGCCCCCGTCGGCGGCCGCCTACGCCCTGACGGCGGTGGTTTTCGGCCTGGGAATGGGCGCAAACTCGGCCGTCCACCCTATCCTGGCCAGCCAGACCTTCGGGCTGGCCGCCTTCGGAACGGCCTTTGGGGCCCTGGTCGCCTTCTTCCAGCTCGCCTCGGCCCTGGGCCCGGCCTTCGCCGGGCTGGTTTACGACTTTACCGGCAGCTATTCGGCCGCCCTGGTTACCTTCCTGGCCGGCCTGGTGGTGGGCCTTGTGAGCCTGGGCCTGGCCGACCGGCTCATCGGGGCCGGCCGGGCCTAATCTAGGCCGAGGGTCCGGGCCACCTGCTCCCGCTGGAAGTCCAGGTCCCCGAAGCGGATTTCGAGGGCCTTGCCCCGCCGGGTGTAAAGCTGGAGGTCGTAGTCCCGGGTAAAGCCGATGGCCCCGTGGATCTGGTGGGCCTCGGCGAAGACCCGCCGGCAGGCCTCGCTGGCCCAGCCCTTGGCGACGGCCACCTCCCGGTCGGCCTCCAGCCCCTCGCTCAGGGCCCAGGCCGCCTGGTAGGTCACAAACCGGGCCCCGTCCACGTCGGTGGCCATGTTGGCGCACTTGTGCTGAATCGCCTGGAAGGACCCGATGGGCACCCCGAACTGAACCCGGGTCTTGGCGTAGTTAACGGCCATCTCAAAGGCCTTCTGAGCCCCGCCCACCAGGTAGGCACAGGCGGCCACGGTGGCCCGCTGGATGGCCCGGCGGAAGACGGCCTCGCCGCCCCCGGGCTCGCCCAGCACCCCGTCCCGGCCGACCCGGACGTTGTCGTAAACCACCTCGGCCTGCTTGTCTTTGGCGATGGTCTTGAGGAGCTCGACCTTAAGGCCGGGGCTGTTGGCCGGGACCAGGACGGCCGTAAGGCCTTCGGGGGTTCGGACCGCCGTCAGGATGTAGTGGGCCGCGTTGGCCCAGGGCACGAAGAGCTTGGTGCCCCGCAAAACGTAGAAGTCGCCGTCGGGGCGGCCCTCCAGGGAGACGGTGCTCAGGTCGTTTTCGCTGCCGGGCTCGTCCACGGCCAGGGTGGCGATGAGCTCGCCGGCGGCGATTCTGGGCAAAAGCTCCCGCTTTTGGGCCTCGGTCCCGTGGTCCAGGACGGCCAGCCCCACCACCATCGTCTCGATGTACGGGGCCGGCAGCAGGGCCCGGCCCATCTCCTCCAGGAGGAGGGCCATCTCCAGGTAGCCCAGCCCCAGGCCGCCGTACTCGGCCGGAAACGGCAGGCCGAGCCAGCCCAGGTTCGCCATCTTCTGCCAGAGGGCGGGCGGGTAGCCCTGGGGGTCCTGCTCCATCTCCCGGACCAGCCGGGGCGGGCACTCGGCCTCCAGGAAATCCCGGGCCGACCTGCGCAGCATCTCCTGTTCTTCGGTGAATCCCAGGTCCATGGTTTAAGCTCCTCCCTCAAATTGGTCCGGTTTAAACCCGCCGGTAGGCCCCGAAGGGCCCCAGCGGCGCGCCGCCCAGCAGGTGCATGTGCAGGTGGAAAATCACCTGGCCCGAGTCGGGGCCGGTGTTGATGACCAGCCGGTAGCCCGTAGATTTTACCCCCTGCTTTTCGGCCACAATCTGGGCCGCCCGGAACATCCGCCAGACGGCCTCGGCGTGCCTCTCTTCCAGGTCGTTCACCGTCGGAATGTGCTCCAGGGGCACTACCAGGATGTGGACCGGGGCCCGGGGCATTATATCCTTAAAAGCGATAACGGCGTCGTCCCGGTAGACGACGTCGGCCGGGGCTTCGCCCGCGATGATGCGACAAAAGATGCAGTCTCGGGCCATCGCCCCTTAATTTAAGCCAACCCCGGCCCGAAGTCAAATCGGCCCTGGGTCGCCCCCTCCAGGGGGCTCCAGAGGGCGCTGGGCCGGTCCCGGAGGGCCACCTCCACCCGGACCGGGCTCGCCCCCGCCCGCTCGAAGACCTGCAGGACCGTTCGTCGGGCCAGCCGGGGCGAGTTGTTGACGGCCGAGAGGTGGGCCAGCCAGACCGTTCGGGGTCGGCCGTCGGCCACCTGAAGGAGGATTTGGGCCGCCTGCTCGTTGGAGAGGTGGCCGCTGGGGGCGGCGATTCGGGCCTTGAGCCGGCTGCTGTAAGGCCCGGCCAGCAGGCGTCGCAGGTCGTGGTTGGAGTCTAAAATTATCAGGTCGGCCTGCCTGAGGGCCCAAACCAGCTCTTCGCAGGACTGGCCCAGGTCCACGGCCAGGGCCACCCGCCACGGCCCCAGCCCGACCAGGTAGCCCACCGGCTGACAGGCGTCGTGGGGCAGGCCGAAGCTGGTCACCAGGAAGCTCCCCACCGCCAGGGTGGTACCCACCGGCTGGGAAACCCCCTCCGCCCGCAGGCCCGACCGGTAAAGCCCCGCCAGGGTGCCGGGACTGGCGATGAGGGGGACGTCGTAGCGGCGGCATACGGCCCCGGCCGCCGCGGCGTGGTCGGCGTGCTCGTGGGTCAGGCCTAGTCCCACCAGCCGGGGCCGGCCGGGGATTCGGGCCAGCTCGGCCTGAATCGCCCTTAGGGGGATGCCGGCATCGATAAGCAGGGCCTCGTCCCCGGACCAGAAAAGGTAGGCGTTTCCGCTGCTTCCGCTGGCCAGCGATTTGACCCGAAGCGTGGGCAACCTCCCCGACGGAAGACCTGGCAGATTATACCCGAAGGCCCCAAAGGTTGATTCTTTATATCAGCGCCTGATAATATCTGACCGAAATGGCCTTCTGCCCCCCTGAAACCCCGCCGCCGCCCTGCGGGTGCGCCCCGGCCGGCGGTTCGGGGCCGGCGCCGCCCCGGGCCTGGGGCCGGCTTCGGGCGGCCTTCGGCCTGGCCGGGGCCGGCGTCCTGCTGGTGGGCGTTTTGGGGGAGCGGCTCGGCCTGCTGGGCCGCCTGGGGGAGGCGGTCCCCTTCCCCCTGGGGGCGGCCGTGGTCGGGGCCGCCGGGCTCCCGGTCTTTCGGGAGGTTTTGGGGGCCGCCCGCCGGGGCCGGGTCACTCCCCACACCCTGATGACCCTCGGCGCCCTGGCCGCCCTCGGGGCCGGGGAGTGGACCTCCGCCCTGGTGGTGGTCCTCTTTATGCGGGCCGGGGAGGCCATCGAAAGGTTCACGGAGGACCAGGCCCGGCGGGGGATAAGGGCCCTGCTCCGCGAAGCCCCCCGGCGGGCGGTGGTCCTCCGGGATGGGCAGGAGGCCGAGATTCCCGCCGCCGAGGTGAGGGTCGGGGATACGGTCATCGTCCGGAACGGGGAGCGGGTCGCCGTGGACGGGGTGGTGCTGGCCGGCCGGGCGGCGGTGGACCAATCGGGCCTTACGGGGGAGGCCATGCCCGTGGAGGTGGGGCCGGGCGACCCCGTCTACGCCGCCACCGTGGTTCGGCAGGGCTACCTGCGGGTCCGGGCCGAGGGGGTTGGTCCGGACACCGCCTTCGGGCGGGTCGTCAGGCTGATTGAGGAGGCCGAGGCCAACCGCGGCCGGTTTCAGCGCTGGGCCGACCGGTTCTCGGCCTACTATCTGCCCCTGGTTCTTAGCCTGGCGGCCATTGCGTTTTTTATTCGCGGCCCCCTGGCCGCGGCCGCCGTGCTGGTGGTGGCCTGCGCCTGCGCCTTCGGCCTGGCCACCCCGGTGGCCGTCCTTGCGGCCGTGGGGGCGGCGGCCCGCCACGGCATTCTGATTAAGGGCGGCCGGTTCATTGAAGGGCTGGCCCGGGCCGATACCCTCCTCATCGACAAGACGGGAACTTTAACCCTGGGCCGGCCCCAGGTGGCCGAGGTGGTGCCCCTGAACGGCTGGTCCGAAGCCGGGGTGTTGGGCCTGGCGGCCGCCGCCGAGGCCGGCTCCAACCACCCCATCGCCGCCGCCGTCCGGTCGGCCGCCCGGGAGCGGGGCTTGGAGCCCCTGGAAGCCCAGGAGGTCGAGGAGCTTCCGGGCCTGGGGGTTCGGGCGGTGGTGGGCGGGCGGCGGGTCCTGGTGGGCCGGGCGGAAGGCCTCGGCCTTGACGGTTCCGGCCGGGCGGGCCGGACGGTCCTGGGGGTGGTGGTTGAGGCGGCCGACGGCGCCCGACACCCCTGCGGCCTTATCACCCTGGTCGACGCCCCCCGGCCGGAGGTTCCCGGGGCCCTTCGGGCCCTCCGGTCCCTGGGAATCCGCCACATGGAACTGCTGACCGGCGACCGGCCCGAGGCGGCCGCCCGGCTGGCCGCCGACCTGAGGATTCCGTACCGGGCGGGCCTAATGCCCGAAGACAAGCTCAAGGTGGTACGGGACTACCAGGCCCGGGGCCATACGGTCATCATGGTGGGGGACGGCATCAACGACGCCCCGGCCCTGGCCGCCGCCGACGTGGGCATCGCCATGGGGGCCGTCGGGAGCGCCGTGGCCGTGGAGACGGCCCCGGTGGTCCTCCTCCGGGAGGACTGGCGGCTGGTCCCCGCCGCCCTCGTCCTGGCCCGCCGGACCCTCCGGGTGGTCAAGCTTAACCTGCTTTTTACGGCCGGGTATAACCTGGCCGGCCTGGGCCTAGCGGCCCTGGGCCTTCTGCCCGTCCCGGTGGCCGCGGCCGCCCAGGTTCTGCCCGACCTGCTGATTCTGGGCAACTCGGCCCGGCTCCTCGGCTGGCGGCTGCCCCGGTCGGGCGGGGCTGGGTTATAATTCTCGGGGATGGCCGTCAGGGAGATCTTGAAATACCCTGACCCGCGCCTTCGGACCAAGGCCAAGCGGGTCCGGGAGATTGATGGTTCGGTCCAGCGGCTCATCGACGACCTCGTCGATACCATGCGGGCCGCCAACGGGGTCGGCCTGGCCGCCACCCAGGTGGGAGTTCCCCTCCGGGTGGCCGTCGTCGAGCCCCGGGAGGGCCAGCTCATCGTCTTAATCAACCCCGAAATCATCAAGGCCTCCGGCCGGCGCCGGGTCGAGGAGGCCTGCCTCAGCATCCCCGGCTACTGGGGGGAGCTCACCCGCTCGGAAGCGGTGGTGGTCCGGGCCCTGGACCGCAACGGCCGGGAGTTCCGGCTTAAGGCCACCGGCCTCCTCGCCCAGGCCTTGGAGCACGAAATCGACCACCTGAACGGCATCCTTTACATCGACCGCCTCGACCGCCCCGAAGACCTCCACCAGGTCGAGGCCGAGCCGGAGGAGGCGGCCACCTAGGTGCGGCGGGCAAACCTGCCCCTCTTTTTCTTCATCGTCGGCCTGGCGGCCGTGGCCCTCTGGGTGGTCTGGCCCCAGAAGCCCGAAAATTACCTGCCGCCCATTCTGCCGTGGCCCGGCAACCCCGGCATCCATATTAAGGTCGGCCCGTGGGAGTTCCACCGGCAGGGCTTCCGCCTCGGCCTGGACCTGCAGGGGGGCACCAACCTGGTTTACCAGGCGGACCTCTCCCAGGTGGACCCGCAGGACCGGGAGGCGGCTATGAACGCCCTGGTCCACACCATCGAGCGGCGGGTTAACGCCTACGGGGTGACCGAGGCGGTGGTCCAGCGGCTGGGCAACGACCGGGTCGCCGTCCAGCTACCGGGCGTGCGGGACATCGAGGAGGCCAAGCGCCTCATCGGGCAGACGGCCCAGCTGGTCTTCAAGGAGCGGACCTACGACCCCGCCGGCAAGCCCACCGACAAGGATATCGGCCTGACGGGGGCCGACCTCCGCCGGGCCTACCCCTGCACCGACGAGCTCGGCCGGCCGGCCGTCTGCCTGGAATTCAACGACCGGGGGACCAAGGTCTGGGCCGACGTTACCACCCGGCTGGCCGGGCGGCCCGACGCCGCCGTCGCCATCTTTCTGGACAACGAGCTCCTTACGGCCCCGGTGGTCCGGACGCCCATCCTTCAGGGCCGGACCATTATCGAGGGCAACTTCACCCTCGATTCGGCCCGCCTCCTGGCCACCCAGCTCAACTCGGGCGCCCTGCCCGTTCCCATCAAGGTGATCCGGCAGGAGGACGTCGGGGCGACCCTCGGGGCCGACTCCGTCCGCAAAAGCCTTATTGCCGGTACCCTCGGGGTCCTGGCCGTGATGGTCTTTATGGCCGGCTATTACCGGTTCCCCGGGCTGGTGGCCGACGTCGCCCTGCTCATCTACGCCCTGGTGGTGCTGGCCATCTTCAAGCTTATCCCGGTGACGCTGACCTTGGCGGGCATCGCCGGGTTCATCCTTTCGGTGGGGATGGCCGTCGACGCCAACATCCTTATCTTTGAGCGGATGCGGGAGGAGCTTCGGGCCGGCCGGACCCTGGGGGCCGCCCTGGAGGCCGGGTTCAACCGGGCCTGGACTTCCATCCGGGACAGCAACGTGTCTACCCTCATCACCTGCGGCATCCTCTGGGTTTTTGCCAGCAGCCTGGGGACCCCCCTCCTTCAGGGCTTCGCCCTCACCCTGGCCATCGGGGTGGCGGTGAGCATGTTCAGCGCCATCACCGTCACCCGCAACTTCATGCGCCTGGCCCACGAGCTCTGGTTTGCCCGACCCGATGCCCTGGAAAGCCCCCTGGTCCGGTTCCTCTTCGACGTGGAGCCAGAGGTGGCCAGGCGGGTGATGGCCCAGACCTGGAAACCGGCAGGCCGCTGAGATGTTCGACCTGGTGGGCAAGCGCCATTACTTCTTCCTGCTCTCCCTTCTGGTGATCCTTCCCGGGGTCGTCTCATTGCTGATTCCGCCGGCCCTGCGGCTGGGCATCGACTTCACCAGCGGCACGACCATGACCCTCCGGTTTCAGCGGCCGGTGGAGCTGGCCGAGCTGCGGGCCGCCTTCGCGGACCTGGGCCACCCGGATGCCATCATCCAGGTGACGGGCGGGGGCGATTTCATCGTCCGGACCCGGCCCCTGAGCGAGCTGGAGGGCGGGGCCGGGGAGGAGTCGGCCCGCAGCCGGCTGGTGGAGGCCCTTCAGGGGCGGTTCGGGCCGGTGGAGGTCCTTGACTTTGCGACCATCTCCCCGGTGGTGGCCGCCGAAACCGTCCGGAACTCGGCCCTGGCGGTGGCGGCCGCTTCGGTGGGGATCTTGCTCTATCTAACCTTTGCCTTTCGCAGCGTTCGACACCCCTTCCGCTACGGGGTGTGCGCGGTGGTGGCCCTCCTCCACGACGCCCTGGTCGTCGTCGGCAGCTTTTCGATTTTGGGTAAAATTTCGGGGCTTGAGGTGGACACCCTCTTTATTACCGCCCTGCTCACCGTCATCGGCTTCAGCGTCCACGACACCATCGTCGTCTTTGACCGGATTCGGGAGAACGCCCGAAAGCTGCCGGGGGCCGACTTTCCGGCGGTGGTCAACTACAGCCTGCTTCAGACCCTGGGCCGCTCCCTCAATACCTCCCTTACGGTGATCTTTACCCTGACGGCCCTGCTCCTCTTCGGGGGGGTCACCATCCGGTCCTTTGTGCTGGCCCTGCTCATCGGCATCGTCAGCGGAACCTACAGCTCGATTTTTAACGCCAGCATGCTGCTGGTGGCCTGGAACGAGGGGGATTTCGGCCGCCTCACCCGGCGGCTCTTCCGGCCGGCCCCGGCGGGGAGGTAAAGGTGGGGGCGATTTTGTTTAAAGAGCTGCGGGCCCGGGCGAGAAGCCCCCGAACCGTTCTCCTGCTAACCTTCTACCTGGTCCTGCTGGCCGGCCTCTCGTTTCTTTACTTCCGGGCCCTGGCCGACCAGCCCCTCCGGGGCGGGGCCCAGGCGGCCGCCACCGGCCGGGCCATCTTCACCGCCATCGTCACCGTGGAGCTTCTGCTGGTCTGCTTTCTTACCCCCAGCTTCACCGCCGGGCTGGTGGCCGGGGAGCGGGAACGGCAGACCCTGGACCTGCTGATAACGACCCCGGTCCGGTCTTACGCCATCGTTTTCGGCAAGCTGTTCGCCGCCCTGGCCGTCATCATCCTGCTCATCGTCACGGCGGTCCCGGTTCAGAGCGTGGCCTTCATGCTGGGGGGCGTTGACCCCCTCCAGATTGCCACCGCCTCGGTCCTCCTGCTGATCACCGCCCTCGCCTTCGGGGCCCTGGGCCTCCTCAGCTCGGCGGTAATGCGCACCAGCCTGGGGGCCACGGTTCTGGCCTACGCCCTGGTGCTGGCCCTGGTCCTGGGGGCCGGCGTTTTACGCAACCTTGCGGCCGACACCCCGGCGGCCCGCCACACCCGGGTGCTGGCCTACCTTGACCCCTTTTCGGCGGTGGGAAGCGCCCTGGGGATCCAGGAGTTCGAGGTGTCGGCCCGGCCCCTCGGGCGGCCCGAGGCCGGCCCGCCCTTTATTGAGGCCAGACCCCTGCCGGCCCGGCCCGAGCAGCCGGCGCCCGGAATGCGCCCCGGGCCGGGGGCGGTCCTGCGCCCCAACCCGGTGCCGGTGCCCCCGGTGGTGCGGGAGCTCATCCGGCCGGCCGACGGGCGGGTGATCCCTTACTACCTGGGGGCGTACCTGGGCATAACCGGCCTGTCGTTGGTCTTTTCGGCCCGGCTTTTGCGACAGATATGACGGCGCAGGAGGCCTTGCTCCCCATGTCCGAAGCCGACGTTGACCTCTGGGAAGATGTCCACGAGGCCCTGCTTTTGGCCGAACCCACGTCGGTAAGCGATATTAAAATCACCGTGGAAGACGGGGTGGTGGTCCTTGAAGGGGTCGTCCGGACGGAGGTGGCCAAACAGCTGGCCCCGACCATCGTCGGGGCGGTTCCGGGCGTCAAGCGGGTTATCAGCCGGCTGGTAAGCGACACCGAGCTTCAGATTCGGGTGGCCGCGGCCATCACCGCCGACCCCCGCTTCCGGCGGTGCGGGCCGATTCGGGTTGAGTCCTTCCTCGGCAACGTCCGCCTCCAGGGGAGGGTGCCCTCCGCCGAACATAAGGTCCTGGCCGAACAGGTCGCCCGGCAGGTGCCCGGCGTCAAGGCGGTGATTAACGAGCTGACGGTTGGCCCCTGACGCAGAGGACGAATCGGCCGGCCCGGTCGGTGTGGTACTCGTAATCGGTATCCCCGGCCCGGACGGTGATCTTATAGCCCGGGGTTATCACCTGGGCGTAGAATTTTCCCGGCTCGGGACAACCCAGACTGGTATCGGGCCAGTCCACCTCTTCGACCTTTACCACCCGGACCTGGTCGGCCCTCAGGCCCGACCGGCGGGCGGCGTCGGCCCTCACCGCCGCCACAACCTGCTCGGCCCCCGGGGCCACCGGGGGGCTGACGTCGCCGCCCCCGCCTGGTCCGCCGCACCCGAAGGCCGGCATCCCGGCCGCCAGCAGCGCCGCCAGGAAGAGGCCCGCCCGCCGACGGCCCAGCTTAAGGCCGACGAAGCCTAGCCCGCCCGCGGCCGCAAGGACGGCCCCGGCAAGCCCCAGGGGGCCGGGTGGTTGGGCCGGGGACCGGTCGGCCGGCGGAGATTCGGGTCGGGCCAGCTGGCGGCCGGCCGCCGGGGCGGCCGGGGCCATGGCCGGGGTGGGATTCCGGGGCATCAGCAGGTCGGCCCCGAGGAGAAGGAGGCCGGCGACGAGGGCCGCCAGGGCGGCCAGTTCCGGCAACCGACGCGGCCGCCGTTGCCCGACGGTTATCGGCCGGGGCGGGGCCTCCAGGGGCAGCTCTGCCACCAGCCTTTTTACCCGGCGCAGGTCGGAAAGAAGCGCCCGACACCGGCCGCAGTCGGCCAGGTGGGCCTCGACCCGGAGCCGCTCGTCGGCCCCGAGCTCCCCGTCCAGGTAGGCCGAAAGGAGAACTTCCCCTTCCGGGTCGTGGAGGTCGGTTCTGTCCGTCAAAGCTCCTCTTCCTGTAAAAGGGCCGCCCGCAGGGCCAGCCGGCCCCGGTGAAGCCGGGACCTCACCGTTCCGACCGGCCAGCCGGTAAGGGCGGCAATCTCGCCGTAAGCGTAGCCGAAAAGGTCGGCCAGAACCACCGCCAGCCGCTGGTCGGGGTCAAGGCCGAGGAGGGCCTGCCGCACCGCCGCCTGCCTTTCGGCGGCCAGCAGGGTCTCCTCCGGCCGGCCGTCGGGGGCGGGGTCGGGGCGGTCGGGAACGGGCAGGGGGGCCAGCCGGCGCCGGCGGCGGAGTCGGTCCCGGCACCGGTTGACCGCCACCTTGAAAAGCCAGGCCCGCAGGTCCCCCGTTATCCCCTTCAGGTTTAGCCAGGCGGCCAGGAACACATCCTGGGTGACGTCGGCCGCCTCGTCGGGGTCGGCCAGGAGCTGGCGGCAGAGGGTGTAGACCGCCGCCTGGTGCTCGGCAACCACCCCTTCAAAGGCGGTCCGGTCGCCCCGTCGGACCTGCTGGGCGCTGGAGAAGTCCACAACTTATTTTAACCCCGGGTTCCAAGAAAACGTTAAGGATTTGTTTGCCCGGTTTTAATCGGGGGCGGGTAATGTCTCAATACGGAGGTGATAAGCATGACGTTCTGGTACAGCCGGCGATGTCCCCGCTGCGGCGGCGACCTTTACCTGGACGAGGACGAGACGGGCAAGTTCTACGTCTGCTTCCAGTGCGCCCGGGAGTACCCCCTTCAGTACATTGAGCGACTGACGGCCGAGAAGGCCCGGGAGGCCGCGGCCGAACGGGAGCGGGAGCTGGCCGTCGCCGGGGCCCGGCATTAGTCGGCTATAATGTCGTGTGACCCTGGCGGCCCTCGGCCTGGTCCTCGCCGCCGCCCTGGTCCACGCCACCTGGAATTTTCTGGCCAAGCGGGTCCAGGGCGGGGCGGAGTTTACTTGGCTTTTTAGCGTCGTTTCGACCGCCCTTTACGCCCCGGTTACGGCGGCCGTCTTTATCTTCCAGAAGCCCAGCTTCGGCCCGACCCAGCTGGCCGGCCTGGGCGTCACCGTCTTCTTAGAGCTTTTTTACATCCTTATCCTCCAGCGGGCCTACCGGGCGGCCGACCTCTCGGTGGTCTACCCCATCGCCCGGGGAACGGCCCCGGTGGTGGCGACGGCGGGGGCGGTCGTCCTCTTCGGGGAACGGCCGGGTCCGGTGGCCCTGGCCGGGGCCGGCCTCATCGTGGTAGGCCTTCTCCTCGTGGCGGGCAATCCCCGTCTCCGCTGGCAGCCGGCCGCCTTGCGGGGAGTCGCCTACGCCCTGGTGGTGGGCCTTACCATCGGCGCCTACACCCTCTGGGATAAATACCTGGTGACGGACCTGGGCCTTTCGCCCCTGGTGCTCAACTGGGCCGTCACTTTCGGCTTTAGCGTCCTCCTTTTGCCGGCGGCCCAGGGCCGCCGGGAGCTGGTGGGCCTTACCTGGCGCAAGCGGCGGGCCGAAACCCTCCTGATGGGCCTCTGCTTTCCCCTCTCCTACATCCTGGTCCTCACGGCCCTCACCTTTGCCCCCGTAAGCTACATCGCCCCGGCCCGGGAGGTGAGCGTCCTCTTTGGGACCGTTATCGGGGCCCGCTTTCTTGAAGAGGCCCAGTTCGGCCGGCGCCTGGCCGGGGCGGCCCTCATTGTCGGCGGGGTCGTGGCCCTCACCGTCGGCTGATTGACACCAAATTCGCCCAGCTGTTAGAAAGTAGTGGGGACCGCCGCGATGGCCTCATTGCCCGACCGCCTCGAACTGGAGCTGGTGGATATGGCCTTCCGGGGCGAGGCCGTGGGCCGCTTCGACGGCCGGGTCGTCTTTGCGGCTTACGGCATCCCTGGGGAACGGGTGGAGGTGGAGCTTTACAAGCGCCGGTCCCGCTTCGCCCGGGGCCGGGTGGTCGCCGTCCATAACCCCTCGCCTTTTCGGGTCCTTGCCCCCTGCCCCTATTTTGGGGAATGCGGCGGCTGCCAGTGGCAGCATATCGACTATGCTAAACAGCTCGAGTTCAAGCAGAAGGTGGTGGCCGACCAGCTCCGCCGCATCGGCCGCTTCGAGGACCCGCCCGTCCGCCCCGTCATCGGCATGGTCGACCCCTGGCACTACCGCAACCACGCCCGCTTCTCGGTGGACTACGACGGCCGGCTCGGCTTTATGAGGCTTGAAAGCCACGACTTTCTGGGCATCGACTATTGCCTCATTATGCAGGAGCCCATAAACGACGTTCTGCGGCGGCTTCAGGGCCGGGTCCCCAAGCTCCACCAGGTCGTGGTGCGCTGCAGCGTGCGGACGGGCCAGGTCCTGGTGGAGCCCCGGCATCCGGCAATCCCCTGGGACGAGGCCTGGCGGGACGATTACCTGGAAGAAGAGCTTTTGGGTCGGCGGTTCCGGGTTTCGCCCCCCTCGTTCTTTCAGGTTAATACCAAGCCGGAGCGGCGGGACCTCGGCGGGCTCATCAAGCCCGGGTGGGGCTACCCGGCCGTGGGCGACTACAGCATCGCCGACATCCTGGGCCTGCTGGTCATGCGATACGTGGACCCGACCGGGGTTGAGACGGTGGTCGACGCCTACAGCGGGGTGGGAACCTTCGGGGTCATCCTGGCGGACAAGGTCCGGCGGGTTATCGGTATCGAGGAATCCCGCAGCGCCGTCCGGGACAGCCGGTATAACAGCCGGGGCGTCCCCAATTTCGAGATGATTGAGGCCAAAACCGAGGCCGTTCTCCCTACCCTGGATACCCCGGTGGACGCGGTTATCCTGGACCCGCCCCGGGTCGGCTGCGCCCCGGAGGTCCTGACCGCCCTGCTTAAGCTTTCACCGCCCAGGGTAATTTACGTCTCCTGCGACCCGGCAACCCTGGCCCGGGACCTGCGGGTCCTGGTCGACGGGGGCTACCGGCTGGTGGAGGTCCAGCCCCTGGATATGTTCCCCCAGACCTACCACATCGAGTCCGTTTCTTTCCTGGTGCGGTAGTTTGCTGAGGCTTGCCATCCTCTGCCTCGTCCTGGGGCTGGCGGCCATTCCCGGACTGCCCCCGGGGGACCCGGGCCCCTCGGCCTCGGCGGCCGAGCCGGTAAGCCTCCGGGTGGAGCCCCTCTTCGACGGCTACTACAAGCTGCGGGAGTGGACCGGCCTCGAGGCCGAGGTTGTCAACGGCGGCCAGACCCGGTTTGAGGGGGAGGTCGTCTACGAGTCGGTGGACCTGGGCCGCCGGGTGACGGAGTTTTCGGTTCCGGTCCGCCTCGGCCCGGGGGAACGGGGTCGCTACGTCGTGCCCCTAATGATGACGGGCTTTGAGCGCTCCGGGGCGGTCCGCCTCCGGTCGGGGGACCGGACCGTCGTTGAGGACCGGGTGGCCCTCTTCCCCCTGGACGCCAACGACTTCCTGGTGGGGGTGGCCGGCCGGGATCCCCTGCCCCTGCACTTTAAGTTTTCCCTGCGGCCCCAGGGCCAGAGCCGGACCTTCGTCGTCAGCCTGCGGCCTGAGAACCTGCCGGAAGCTTCCCACCTTCTGCGCTCCCTCGACGCCATAATCCTCAACGACCTGCCGGCCGGCCGCCTATCCCCGGCCCAGACCCAGGCCCTCACCGACTGGGTCCTCGGGGGCGGCCACCTGGTGGTCGGGGGGCTGGTTTCGGCCGAGGACCTGGAGGGTTTCGGGTCCCTGATACCCGTGCGGGTTCTGGGCCGCCAGACCGTATCGGGCCTGCCCAACCTGGAGAGGACCATCGAGGTGCCCATCCGGGCCTGGGAGCCCTTTGAAGTCACGGCCGTTGCCCCGGCGGCCGAGGCCCAGGTTCTGGTGGCCGAGGAGGGGCTGCCCCTCATCGTCCGCCGCCGCTTCGGGCAGGGAACCGTCACCTTCATGGCCATGGACGGGTCGGCCGACCCCCTCAACGCCTGGTGGGGCCTCGGGCCCATGTGGCGGCTGGTGCTGGCGGCCGAGCGGTCGCCCACCGAGGAGTTTCAGAGCCGGGTCAAGCTCACCGGCCTGGGGGCCATTTACAACGCCCTGGCCGAGCAGGTCACCCCCTTCGACCTCCCCTCGGCTCAGGTGGTGGTCCTCTTTCTGGGGGCGTATGTTCTGGTGGTGGGACCCCTCAACTTCCTCGTCCTGCGCCGCCTTGGCCGCCCCGACTGGTTCTGGTTTACCACCCCGGCCGTTACCCTCCTTTTCGGCCTTGGGGTTTTCGGCCTGGGCTTCAGCCCCCAGGCCCAGGGGGTTGCCCTCCGGGATGTCACCATCGTGCGCCACCCCGAGGACCTTCGGGTCGGGTATGCCGACAGCTACGTGGCCGTCTTCTCCCCCGTCTACCGGGCGTACGACCTGGAATTCCCGGCCTCGGTCTTCCCGAGCCCCCTTCTGCCCTTCTGGGAGTGGACCAACCCCCCCGATGCCCAACCGGTGACGGTGGAGACGGACGGTCACGTTCGCCGGCTCAAGAACCTGAGCGTCGACGCCTGGGGCCTTCGGGGGGTTCTGGCCGAGGGCCTCATCCGCTACGGGCAGGAGCCCCTCCGGGTGGAGGCCGTCGCCGAGGCCGAGGGGGTGCGCCTTCGGGTCGGCAACCCGGGGCCCAACCCCGTGGACGGGGTGGTGGCCTGGCATTCGGCCGGGATTGAAACCGTCGGCCGCCTGGGGCCCGGGGAGGTTCGGGAGGTCTTTATCCGGGCCGGGCCGGTGGGGGGCCTGGAAGACCTGCGCCTTCAGCAGTTGCTCCTGGCCGGCCAGGACCTGCCGGAGCAAATCCTCAACGTCCGCCGGTTAGTCCTCTCGACCCTCTTCGACGACGAAATCACCACCGGGGAGCCGTGGCGGGTGGGGGGCCTGCGCCTCATCGCCTGGGAAGACCGTTCGCCCGTGGCCGTCCGGGTGGCGGGAACCCCCAGCCGCCAGTCTTCGACAGTGGTCAGGTTCCTGCGGGTCCAGCCCCGTTCGGGGCCGGGTGTCCGGGTGGTGGCCCCGGGCACGATGCGCCGGCAGCTGGTGGACCGGGATGCCGTCTACCTGGGCCCTTCGGCCTTCGGCTTCGCCGTAGGGGGCGGGAGCGTCACCTGGCGCTACTACCTGCCCGCCGACTTTCCGGCCGGACAGGTGGCCCGGGCGGAGCTACTCTTTAACGGCCAGCCCCGGCGGCCCACCGACATCTGGCCCCGGGTCCAGGCCTTTAACTTCCGTCAGGGGCGCTGGGTGGACCTGGGGGATGTCGGCGAGAAGGTGCGGGCCGGGGCCGAAAACCAGGCCTGGCCCCAGGTGGTCCTCGCCCTGCCCGACCCCGCCGAGTTTATCGCCCCCGGGGGCTACCTGGACGTGAAGGTCGTTGCCCCGGCCGAAAATATTTTTGAGATTTTAGTGCTGGAGCCCCGGGTCTTCGCCGAGTAGCTCGGCCAGGCGGGCCTTTACTAAAGCCGCCAGCTTTTTGGTCATTCCCGGCACCGCCCCGATCTCGTCCTCGGAGGCGGCCAGAATCGCCCGGGCCGAGCCGAAGGTCTTAAGCAGGGCGAGGCGCCGCTTGGGGCCGATGCCCTTCACCTGCTCCAGGACCGAGCGCATGCCCGCCTTCTGGCGGACCTGCCGGTGGTAGCTCACGGCGAACCGGTGGGCCTCGTCCCGAATCTGCTGAAGAAGGCGGAGGGCGGGCGAGGTCCTGGGCAGACTGAAAGGCTCCGGCGAATCGGGGAGGTAGATCTCTTCGTTCTCTTTTGCCAGGCCGATGGCCGGGAGCCACTCGAAGCCCAGGTCCCGCAGAACCTCCAGGGCGGCGTTAAGCTGGCCCCGGCCGCCGTCGATGACGATCAGGTCGGGCAGGACCGTCCAGGGGTCCCGGAAGGCCCCGGGCTCGTCCCCGGCCGGTGCCAGCTCCGCCGGCTCGGGGCCGTCGAGGCGCAGGGCTGGCCCCCGGGCCCGGCGGAGGCGGCGGCCGAGGACCTCCCGGAGCATGGCGTAGTCGTCCTGCCCGGCGACGGTTTTGATTTTAAACCTGCGGTAGTCCTGCCGCCTGGGAACCCCGTTTTCGAAGACCGCCATGCTTCCCACGGGGGCGGCCCCCTGGATGGTGGAGATGTCGTAACATTCGACCCGCCGGGGCAACGTGGGCAGCCCGAGGGCCTCCTGGAGCTCAAAGAGGGCCTGCTGGCGGGCATCCTGGGCCGCCAGCAGGGTGCGCAGGCGGTGCTCCAGCCACTGGCGGGCATTCTCCAGGCCCAGCTCGAGCTGCTGGCGCTCGGCGTCGGCGGCGGGCCGGCGGATGACCACCGGCGCCCCCCGCCGCTCGGAAAGCCAGTCGGCCAGAAACTCCTCCCCCTCCACCTCCACGGGCACGATTACCTCGTCGGGCAGGTCGGTGGCCGACCCGTAGTACTCCCGAATAAAGGCGGCCAGAAGCACCCCGGGCTCGACCGGACCCGGGTCCTGCTTGCTGAAGGTTTCCCAGCGCAAGAGCATCCCCTGCCGGACGGGCAGGACCTGAACGCAGGACCACTCGCCCAGGGTGGCCGGGGCCAGCAGGTCGTAGTTGGCCCGGACGTCCTGGATTACCCGCTTGCGCTCGAGCATCCCCCGGATATCCCGGATCTGGTCCCGGTACTCCCGGGCCCGTTCGAACTCCAGCCGCTCGGCGGCCTCCTCCATCCGGCGGGTAAGCTCCTGGAGGAGCTCTTCGTAACGGCCCTGGAGGAAGCGGGCGAGGCGGTCCACCTCGGCCCGGTACTCTTCAGGGGTCACGGCCCGGATGCAGGGGCCGAGGCAGCGGCCGATATGGTAGTAAAGGCAGGCCGACCTGTAGACCCTGGAGAGGTCCCGGGTGCAGGAGGCGAGCCGGAAGTGGCGGCGAATGACCTGCATCACCCGGCCGCTGCTGCCCGGGTTGCTGTAGGGGCCGAAATAGACGTGGCCGGGTTCTTCGGACCGGTGGCGCCGGACGATTTCCGGCCGGGGGTAGGGCTCGTTGAGGTTTAAATGGACGTACGGAAAGTTTTTGTCGTCCCGGAAGCGGATGTTGAGCTCCGGTTTTTCGGCTTCGATGACGGCCCGCTCCAGGTTTTTGGCCTCGCTGAGGGTTTCGACCACGAAGTACTCAAAGTAACGGAGCTCCGTGCGGAGGCGGCGAAGCCGGGGTTCGGGAAGGCTACCCCGGAGCAGGTGGGTTGTGAGCCGGTCCCGGAGGTTTCCGGTCATTCCCACGTAGAGGGTGCGGTCCCGGGTCGGGCCGCAGAGGCGGTAAACCCCCGGCCGCTCGGGCACCTGGGCGAGCTGGGCCCGGATGTAGTCGGGGTCGTCGGGTTTCACCTCCACCAGGCGGGAGGCAACGAAGGACCGGGATTGGGATGGTAAAGCGGACATGTGGCCCATCTTAAAGTATACGCCGCCACCCGGGGCGCTGACCGGGGCCGGTCGGCCGCGCCTTTCGGCTGGGTTCAACCCCCCCGGGCCCCGACAACGCCGGCCATGATTTGCCAGACCGGACCCTTTGGCAAGATGCGCCAGGTCACCGCATCACAACAATGTGCCTTAGGCGGCGCTCATGCCCCCGTCGACGACGAAGACCTGGCCGGTGATGTAGCTTGAGGCCTCCGAGGCCAGAAATACGGCCAGGCCCTTAAGCTCGTAAGGTTCGCCGATGCGCCCTAAGGGGGTAAGGGCCCGAATCTTATCCCCGGCCCGCTCGATGACGGGCTTTGAAAGCCTGGTGTTGAAAAACCCGGGGGCGACGACGTTCACCCTTACCCCTCTGGGACCCCACTTGACGGCCAGGTCCCGGCTCAGGGCGATGATTCCCCCCTTGGAGGCGCTGTAGCCCGTGGCCGAAAGGATATCCTCAGGGGTGCCCAGCAGGCCGGCCACCGACGCCACGTTGATAATGCTGCCCGAACCCCGGGCCAGCATGTGGCCACCCACGGCCCGGCAGGTGTAGTAGGTCCCGTTCACGTTCACGTCGATGACCCACTTCCACCGGTCCAGGGGCATCTCCAGCACCGGCGCCCCCCAGGAGACCCCGTGGCCGTTTACCAGGATGTCCACCTGACCAAAGCGGTCGAGGACCGTCTTAACCAGCCGCTCAACCTGCTCGGGGTCGCTGACGTCGGCCGGTACGGCCAGGCATTCAAAGCCCCGGTCGGCAAACTCCTGGGCGGTGGGCTCCAGCCACTCGGTGCGCCGGGCGGTGATGGCCAGCTTGGCCCCGGCCTCGGCCAGTCCCTCGGCCATGGCCTTGCCCAGACCCCGGGAACCCCCGGTGACCAGGGCGACCTTGCCCGTAAGGTCGAAAAGCTCCCGAATGTGCACGGCTTATGCCTCCGTCCCTTCGGCTTTTTTGGAGATGGCGGCCAGGCAGATAAACTCGTAGGCGATGTTGGCCGCCAGCAGGGCCGTAATGTCCCCCTGGTCGTAAGGGGGCGAGACCTCCACCAGGTCGAAGCCCGCAAAGGACAATCCCGCCAGCCCCCGGACCAGCCGCAGAACCTCCCGGGGGGTAAGGCCCCCGGCCTCGGGGGTGCCCGTCCCCGGGGCGAAGGCGGGGTCCACCACGTCGATGTCGAAGGAGAGATAAACCGGGCCCTGCACCCGCCGGCGGATGGCCCGGACGGCCTCCTCGACCCCGTAGGCCTCGATTTCGGCCAGGGGAATCATTTCCAGCCCCAGCCGACGGGGAAGGTCGTAGTCTTCCGGCCCGAAGACCGGGCCGTGCATTCCCACCTGGATGGAGGCTTCCGGCCGGATAAGGCCCTCCTCGACGGCCCGGCGGAAGGTGGTGCCGTGGCTGTACTTGCGCCCGTAGTATTCGTCCCAGAGGTCGGTATGGGCGTCGATGTGGACCAGGGCCACCGGCCCGTGGCGGGCGGCCACCGCCCGCAGGATGGGCAGGGTTACCGAGTGGTCGCCGCCCAGGCAGAGGGGGATGACCCCGAGCCCCAGGATGGGCTTCAGGGCGGCTTCCACCCGCTCGAAGGTAGCCTCCAGGTAGGTGGGAACCACGGGCAGGTCGCCCCCGTCCACCACGGCGATGCGGTCGAAGGGGGCCACCTTGAGGGCCGGGTTGTAGGTCCGGAGCATCACCGAAAGCTCCCGGATCTTGCGGGGGCCAAACCTCGGGCCGGGGCGGAAGGTGGTTCCGCCGTCGAAGGGCACCCCGAGGACCGCCAGGTCGACCCCCGCCAGGTCCTCCCGGTAAGGCAGCCGGGCGAAGGTGACCGGCCCGGCGAATCTGGGGATTTTCAGGGGGTCGATGGGCCTAGGGTGCTCCGTCACCGAAGAGGTCCCTTTCCAGGTCCAGGGTGCCGGCTTCGGCGGTCCCCAGGGCCCGGTAGAGGGTTTCGTCGTAATCCCGAACCCGGATGGGGGTGGGAATGGGCACGGCGTGGCCCAGGACCAGGGCCTGCTGGCGGGTATCGAGCCGGGCCAGCAGGGTCCGAAGCTCCGACCGGCCGGCCACCCCGGTAAGGACGCTTTCCAGGTCCTTTTCGTTATCCAGGGAGCAGATGATCCGGGTCCCCAGCTGGGACATCACCTCTTCGTCGATGCCCGAAGGCCGCTGGTCCACCACCAGCAGGGTCACATTATATTTTCGCATCTCCCGGGCGATGGTGCCGAAGATGGTGTGCTGGGCTACGGCCGGGGAGAGGAATTTATGGGCCTCCTCGATGACCACCACCAGGGGCCTCGGGTCTTCCCCGGCCCCGCCCAGAAACCGCTCCTTGGCCTCGACATAATGTCGGTGAATCCGGCGGGTAAGGACGTTGGCCACCAGCATGTAGGCGAGCAGGTCGTTGGTGCGGCCGAACTCCAGCACCACGCTCCGGCCGGTCCGCAAGTAGCCCAGCAGCAGGTCCACTGCCCGGCTGTCGGCCTTCGGCTTGAGAAAGTTGAGCCGCTTGAGGCGGCCCAGGGACTGGTAGAGGGCGCCGACCACGCTGGAGGCAAAGCCCAGCTCCCTGGCCAGCTTGTCCCGCTCCGCCGGGTCTTCAAGGCCGAGAAAGCGCCCCAGCCAGTCCCGGCCGTAATAACGTTCCAGGGCCGCCATCAGGTCCGGGGCCCGGCCGGAAAGGTGCAAAGGTTCGGCCAACAGGAGGAGGTCGTCGATTTCCAGCTCGTCGTAGCCGATTTCGACGACGCTGTCGTACCGGACGCCCCGGCGCCGGGAGCTCTCTTCGTCGAGGGTAAAGACCACCACCGACGACCGGTAAAGCTGCCTTAAGCCCTTCACCTCCGCCCGCCGCGCCTTATCTTCGGCCTTCCAGCCGTACTCGTTGTGCATGTCGAAGACCAGGACCGAGGCGAGGCCGCTGCGGATGATCCCCAGGAGCAGAAGGCGGGTGAGGAAGCTTTTGCCCGTCCCGCTTTTGCCGAAGACGCCGTTACTGCGCTCCACCAGCCGCCGGATGTCGATGCAGAGGGGGACCTCGGGCATCTCCAGGGGGGAGCCCACCCGAAAGTTGTGGGCCTCCCGCTCGTCGCCGTAGACGGCCGCCAGGTCTTCGGCGGTGGCCTCGTAGACGGGGGAGAAGTGGGCCGGCACCGTTTTAACCGGCTCCGGGGGCTCCTCCGGGGCGGCCGGCAAAATGAGGGTCGGCAGAACCTGGAGAACCCCGTAGGTCGTAATGCCCCCCATTACCCGGGCGATAAAGGGGTCGTCGTAGTCGGGGGGAACGCTGGCCACCTGTTCGCTCACGCTCTTAAGTTTCACGTCCGTTACCAGGCAGAGGAACCGGCGCCGGTCGCCTTCGACGGTGACGAAGCGGCCGATGCCCATCTCCTCCACCGAGACCTCGGCATCCAGCCGCACCTCCAGCCCGCCGGAAACGGAGCCCCCGACCACCCGCCCGATCCGGCGGGGTCTGGTTAGAAGGGGACCTCGGCCGTCACGCCCCACCTTTAAGCCTCCGCAAAAGCAGCTGAAGGCGGACCGGGTTCGGGGCCAGGAGTCTGGCCAGCTCCCGCCCGGCCCGCACCAGGAACTCCTCCGGGGCCGGCCGATGTCCGGCGGCCTGCCGGAGGGCGGCCGCGACCAGCTCATCCACCGGGGCCGGGGAAGCCTGTTCCAGAAGGAGCCCGAGGAAGTCGAGCCTTTCGGTGAAGCCCGTGACCTCTTGGGGGGTGCAGAGGTAAACGAAATCGTGGATCCGGGGCGGGGTCGGGGGAAGGGTCTGCCGGACGGCCCCGTTTTCGGCGTAGCCGACGATGACGGCCTCAAACTCCGTCCGGAAAAGCTGGGCAAGGTGGGGATTTTGCCTGAAGATTTCTTCCGGGTCGGCCTCTTCCCGGCCCCGGGCTACCGGTCGGCGGCCCGGGTCGATGCTGGCCGTGCGCACCGCCGCCACGAGCCCGAAGACCGGCCGCCCCGGGGGGCCCGTCCGCACCAGACTCCCCAGGGGCGGCGCCCCGTGCAGCTCGTAGCAGTGGGCCGTAAACCGGGAAGTGGCGGTTTCGACGACCTCTCCGACTTTAAGGGCCCTCATAGCTCTGCCAGGGCCTGCTCCAGGTCGGCGATGATATCCTCCGGGTCCTCGATCCCCACCGACATCCGGATGAGGCCGTCGGTTATGCCGAGGCTCCGGCGCTCCTCCGGCCCCAGGTACCGGTGGGAGCTTATAGGCGGATAAAGGACCTCGGTGAAAACGTCCCCGAGGGTTGGGGCCGGCCGGCAGAGGCGCAGCCGGTCGATGAAGCCCATGGCCCGCTCCCGGGTTCCGTCCCGGAGCTCGAACGCGACCATTCCCCCGAAGCGGTCCCCGAAGAGCCGGCGGGCCACCCGGTGGTCGGGGTGGTCGGGCCGGCCGGGGTAGTAAACCCGGCCGATTTTCGGGTGGGCCCCCAGCCATCCGGCCACCCGGGCGGCGTTGGCGCAGTGGCGCTCCATCCGCAGGTGCAGGGTGCGGATGCCCCGGAGGATGAGCCAGGCCTCGAAGGGCCCCAGGACCGAGCCCACCAGCCGGACGATGGTGCGGAGGGCCGGCTCAAGCTCGGCCCCGGCCACCACCAGCCCGCCCATCACGTCCCCGTGGCCGGCCAGGTATTTCGTGGCCGAATGCACCACCAGGTCGGCCCCGGCTTCCAGGGGCCGGTAAAGATAAGGGCTTACAAAGGTCGCATCCACGATGACCCTGGCCCCGTAGCGGCGGCCCAGCCCGGCCAGGGCCGGAACGTCCAGCACCCGCAGGACCGGGTTGGTCACCACCTCGAAGAATAGCCCCTTGGGCCGCTCGGCCGCCAGCAGTCTCTCGGCGTTGGCCGGGTCGGTCAGGTCGGCGAACCGGACCTGAACCCCCATCGGGGCAAAGAACGTCAGGAGCAGGTCCCGGGTGGCCCCGTAGAGGTCTTGGGCCGCCAGGAGTCGGTCCCCGGGGGAAAGCTCCAGGGCCAGGAGGGCGGCGTGGACGGCCGCCATCCCCGACCCGAAGGCCACGGCGGCGGCCCCGCCCTCCAGGTCGGCCACGGCCCGCTCCAGGGCGGCGACGGTGGGGTTGGCGTTGCGGGTGTAGACGAACCCGGGCCGCTCCCCGGAAAAGACGGCGTCCAGGTCGGCCTGGGTGGGGTAGTAAAAGGCGCTGGCGGCGTAGATGGGGAAGACGGACGGGCGGAAATCCCCCGCCGGCGTCTCCTGGCCGCCGCCACTGTGGACGGCGCGGGTCCCGAAACCGGGCGAACGGTCTTCGGCCATTGCTAGCCGATGCTAGCACACCAGTTCGTTAAAATGCAAACGGCAGAATTTACCAGGCCGGGCTTTTAGGCTACCAGCTTACGTGTTATTATTAACTTCGAGTGGGCGCAGACAGCGTTGTCGGGGCTGCGCCCCGGTGACCTACAACCCACAGCGTGGTGGAGGGCAATGGACTTCTGGCGAACCTTTCCCGGACCCAACGCCGCCTACGTCCTGGAGCTCTACGAAAAATACCGGCTGGACCCGGAGTCGGTCGACCCCGCCACCCGGGCCTACTTCAGCCGGTGGGCGCCGCCGGTGGACGGGGCCGTTCCGACGGTGGCCCTCTCCAAACTGGCCGGGGCCGTCCAGTTTGCCAACGCCATTCGGACCTACGGCCACCTGGCCGCCCGCCTCGACCCTCTGGGCAGCGAGCCCCCGGGCCACCCCGCCCTCTCGGCCCAGTTCCACGGCCTTTCCGAGGCCGACCTTCGGGAGATTCCGGCCTCGGTCATCGGCGGGCCCATCGCCCGGGAGGCGGCCAATGCCCTCGAGGCGGTCCGCCGGCTCTTTGAGGTTTATGCCGGGACGGTCGGCTACGAGTTTGGCCACATCGAGGACCCGGCCGAGCGGGCCTGGCTTGAGGAAGCGGTGGAAAGCGGCCGGTACCGCCCGGAGCTCGGCCCGGCGGAAGCCGTTGCCCTCCTCGAAAGGCTTACGCAGGTTGAGGTCTTTGAGCAGTTCTTGCACCGGGCCTTCCCGGGCCGCACCCGCTTTTCCATTGAGGGCGTCGACATGCTGGTCCCGATGCTGGACCGGCTGGTGGGCCTGGCCGCGGCCGGCGAAGTCCGTCAAGTCCTGGTGGCCATGACCCACCGGGGCCGGCTCAACGTCCTGGCCCACATCTTCGGCAAGCCGTACGCCGAGGTGCTGGGGTATTTCCGGGAGGGGGCCCGGGAGCCGAGCCTGGAGGACCGGGACGGGATCCCCATCTACGGCGACGTCCACTATCACCTGGGCGGGCAGCGGGTCATTGCGGACGGCCGGTTGGTGGTGACCATGCCGCCCAACCCCAGCCACCTGGAGGCCATCTACCCGGTGCTGGAAGGGATGGCCCGGGCCGCGGCCGCCGACGCCTCCCGGCCGGGGGCGCCCCGGGTCGACCCGGGGGCGGTTCTGCCCGTTGTCATCCACGGGGACGCCGCCTTCCCCGGGCAGGGGGTTGTGGCCGAAACCCTCAACCTTTACCGGCTCCCCGGCTACACCGTGGGGGGAACCGTCCACATCATCGCCAACAACCAGATCGGCTACACCACCGAGCCCACCCTGGGCCGGAGCACCCGGTACGCCGCCGACCTGGTGAAGGGCTTCGGGATCCCGGTGGTCCACGTCAACGCCGACGACCCGGCGGCCTGTCTGGCTGCGGTCGAGCTGGCCTTCGCCTATCGGCAGAGGTTCGGCAAGGACTTCGTGGTCGACCTTGTCGGCTACCGCCGCTACGGCCACAACGAGGGCGACGAGCCCAGCTTCACCCAGCCCCTCATGTACGAGACCATCGGCCGCCACCCCACCGTCCGACAGCTCTGGGCCGAGCGGCTAATCCGGTCGGGGGTGGTGGGGGCGGACCTGCCGGAGCGGCTTCGGGAGAAGTACCTGGCGGAGTGGCGCCGGCTCTTTGAGGCCCCGGCCGAGGCCGTCCGCCCGGCCGAACGGCCCAAGGCCCCGCCGCCCAGGCCCCGGCCGGTGGAGACCGGGGTGCCCCTAGAGCGTCTCCGGGCCGTCTATGATGCCTGGCTCACCTTCCCCCGGGACTTTAACCTTAATCCCAGGCTGGAGCGGGCCCTTCGGCGGCGCCGGGCGGCCCTGGACAACCCCGCGGAGCCCAACGTCGATTTCGCCACCGCCGAGGGGGCGGCCTTCGCCACCATCCTGGCCGACGGGATACCCGTAAGGCTGGCGGGCCAGGACACGGGCCGGGGCACCTTCAGCCAGCGCCACGCCGTCCTCTACGACGCCCGCACCGGCCGGCCCTTTATACCCCTCCAGGCCCTGCCCCAGGCCCGGGCCGCCTTCGAGGTGGTGGACAGCCCCCTCTCGGAGAATGCGGCCCTGGCCTTTGAGCTGGGCTACAACCTGCAGGCCCCGGGGCGGCTGGTGGTCTGGGAGGCCCAGTACGGCGACTTCATCAACGGGGCCCAGGTGCCCGTCGACGAGTTCATCGTCTCCGGCCGGGCCAAATGGGGGATTGCCCCTTCGCTGGTCCTGCTGCTGCCCCACGGGTACGAGGGTCAGGGCCCGGACCACTCCAGCGGCCGGGTCGAGAGGTTCTTAAGGCTGGCCGCCGACAACAACATGTTCATCGCCAACCCGACCACCGCGGCCCAGTACTTCCACCTGCTCCGGCGTCAGGCCGCCCTCCTGCGGGAGGACCCCCGGCCGCTGGTGGTCTTCACCCCCAAGAGTTTACTGCGCAACCCGGCGGCCTTCTCGGCCCTCCGGGAGCTGGCCGAAGGACGCTGGCAACCGGTGCTGGACGACCCGGCCGCCGACGAGCGGGGAAGGGTGCGCCGGCTGGTGCTCTGTAGCGGCAAGGTCTATTACGACGCCGTCGCCGACGAGCGCCGGGCCCTGGCCCGGGAGCTGGCCATCATCCGGGTTGAGGAGCTTTACCCGTTCCCGGCCGAGGAGCTGCGGGCCCTGCTGGAAAGCTACCCCGCCGTGGAAGAAGTCATCTGGCTCCAGGAGGAGCCCCAGAATATGGGGGCCTGGGCCTACATTCGGCCGAGGCTCGAGGAGCTTATCGGCGGGCGCTGGCCCCTCCGGTATATCGGTCGGCCGCCGGCTTCCAGCCCGGCCGAGGGTTCCATGGCCCAGCATCTGGCCAATCAGCGGGCCATAATCGAACAGCTTTACGCGCCCCGGGAGCTGCCGGTTCCGAGCGGGCGGTAAGGGGGTAGAAAGATGGCGACGGAGATCGTTTTTCCGGAGGTTGGGGAGTCCATCGTCGAGGCCACGGTTGCCCGGTGGCTGAAGCGGGAGGGGGAGCCGGTGGTGGCTGGCGAGCCCGTGGTGGAGCTGGAGACGGAGAAGGCCAACGTGGAGGTTCCGGCCCCCCGGTCGGGCGTCCTGGCCCGGATCATCCGGCGGGAGGGGGAGGACGTCCGGGTGGGGGAGGTGCTGGGGGTGGTCGAGGAGGCCCCCGTCGGGGCCGAACAGCCCCCGGCCGCCCCGGCGCCCGAGGAGACGGCCGGGGTCCGGGCCGAGGAGGGGCCCAAGGCGACGCCCCTGGCCCGGCGGCTGGCCGAGGAGGCCGGCATCGACCTTTCTAAGGTGCCGGCCTCCGGGCCCGGCGGCCGGGTGACCCGGGAGGACGTGCTGGCCTATATCGAACGGCAGCGGGCCGCGGCCCAGGCCGAGGCCCCCCGTCCGGCCCAGCCCCAGGTCGGGCCGGAGGTGGAGCCGGCCCCGGTCCGGCCGGACACCCGGGCCGCCCCGCCCCGGCCTGAGGCCCCGGCCTGGACCCCGCCCCCGCCGCCCCCCATCACCCGGCCTGAGGCCGAGGCTCCGCCCCGGGAGGTTCGGGTGCGGATGTCCCGGCGCCGGCAGACCATCGCCCGCCGGATGCTCGAGGCCACCCAGACCACGGCGATGCTCACCACCTTTAACGAGGTGGATATGGGGGCGGTGATGGAGGTCCGGCGCAAGTACCGGGAGATGTTCCAGCAAAAATACGGCGTAAGCCTCGGCATCATGCCCTTCTTCGTCAAGGCCACGGTGGCCGCCCTCAAGGCGTTCCCCAAGCTGAATGCCGAGATTCAGGGGGACGAGATTGTTCATAAAAACTACTACGATATCGGCATCGCCGTGGGGGCCACCGAAGGGCTTGTCGTTCCCGTCCTTCGGGACGCCGACAAGCTGAGCTTTGCCGAGATCGAGCAGAAGATCGCCGACTTTGCCCGGCGGGCCGAAGAAAACAAGCTTACCCTCGAGGAGCTTCAGGGCGGGACCTTCACCATCACCAACGGCGGCGTCTTCGGGTCCCTGCTGAGCACCCCGATCCTGAACCCGCCCCAGGTGGGCATCCTCGGCCTGCACCGGATTATCGACCGGCCCGTTGCGGTCAACGGCCAGGTGGTCGTCCGGCCGATGATGTACGTCGCCCTTACTTACGACCACCGGCTGGTGGACGGCCGGGAGGCGGTGCAGTTTCTGGTCCGAATCAAACAGCTCGTCGAGGACCCGGCCCTCCTGCTGGTCGAAGGGTGGTGACGGCCCGCCGGCTCCGGCTAAGGCTTCTGCGCCTCGCCTTCGGGGCCCTTTACGGTCCCCTGGCCCCGGCCTACGACCTGATAACCCGGCTTTGTTTCGCCGGGGAGTGGGACCGCTGGCAGGATGCGGCCGCCGCCCGCCTGGTTGGGGGCCGCATCCTTGAGCTGGGACCCGGCACCGGCGCCCTGGCCGCCCGCCTCGTCCGCTCGGGGTTTGACTACACCGGCCTGGAACCTTCGGGGCCGATGCTGGCCCTTGCCCGGCGCCGACTGGGGCAAACCGGCCGGCCCTTTAACCTGGTCCGGGGCCGGGCCCAGGGCCTGCCCTTTAAGGCGGGCGTCTTTGACGCCGTGCTGGCGACCTTTCCCACCGAATACGCCGTCGACCCGGCCGCCTGGTCCGAGGTCTTCCGGGTCCTGCGGCCCGGCGGCCGCTGGGTGGTGGTCTACGCCGGGGCCCTCAGCCCCAGGGGCCTTCGGGGCCGGCTCTCGGCCTGGGTTCAGCGGCTGGCCCTCGGCCCCCCGGATGCCCCGCCCCGCCCCCCGCTCCCTGAAGTGCCGGGCTTTTCGGCGGCCTGCTGGGAGGCCCAAACGCCGGGCGGGAAGGCCTTCGGTTGGGAGGCGGTCCGGACCCTAGCGGCCGAAGTGGCGGTGGAGGTCCCGGCGGCCGATGCGGAGGAAGACCGGGTAGCCGTGGGGGCAGAGCAGGCCAACCCCGACGGCGGCGGCCGCCCGCAGTAGCCGGCGCTGTTCGTCGGGGGTGAGCTTCTCCCCCCGCTTGACGGCCCGCCGGCAGGCCAGGGCCGCCCGGACCCGCCGGTCCCATTCGGCCTGCCCGGGCTCGTCCAGGGCGAGGATAAGCTCGGCCAGGCACGATTCGGCCGCCCCCCCATCCAGCCCCACCGGAGCCGCCTCCAGGATAAGGGTTCGGTCCCCGGCCCGCCGGACGGCGAAGCCGAAGCGGCCCAGGACCGGCAGAACCTGGGCCATCCGGGCGGCCTGCTCGGCCGAGAGGGGGATGGCGACGGCCGAAAGGAGAAACTGGCCGGGCCCTTCGGCCCCCTGCGTTTCTAAAAAGATGCGGGCCTCATCCAGGCGGTGGGGGTCCACCAGGTAGAGGCCGTCCTCCGAGCGGCAGACCAGATACTCCCCCGCCAGGTCGCCCAGCGGCTCCAGCCGGGACCAGTCGAACTCGGGCTCCGGCCGCTCCCGGATGGCGGTCCCGGCCAGGGGCAGTGCGGGCATCCGCCAGTCGGACGGGGCGGCCTCCTCTTCGAAGCGGGGGGCGTCCAGGGCGGCCCGGACCGCCTCCCCGACCAGGGCCGCAACCTCGGCCTCGGCCCGAAGCCTCACCTCAAGCTTGGCCGGGTGAACGTTCACGTCGATATCCTCCCGGGGGAGCTCCAGGGCCAGGAAGCCGTAGGGGTAGCGGCCCCGGGGAAGCCGGCTCCGGTAGGCCTCGACCACGGCGCGGCGGATGGGCCGGGCCTCGACGGGCCGGCCGTTTACGGTTATCACCAGGTGGCCGGGGTCGGTTTTAAAGGTACCGGGGCGGCTCAGGTAGCCGTGGACCCCCACCCGCCCGGCCTCGGCCCCGACCGGGACCCAGCATTCCCGGCCGGACCGGGGGTAGAGGGCCTGCAGGACCCCCACGCGGTTGCCGTCGCCGGGGGTGTGCAGGAGGAGGCGGCCGTCCGCCAGGAAGTAAAAGCGGACCGTCGGGTAGGCCAGGGCGTACTGGGCCACCACCCGGGCGCAGAGGGCCGCCTCCCGGCGGGGGTCCTCCAGGGCCCGGCGGCGGGCCGGCAGGTTCTCGAAGAGGTTTCTTACGGCCACGATGGTGCCCGGCGGCGCCCCCACCTGCTCAAAGCCCACCAGCTCCCCGAAGCGGTAGGTTACGGCCGCCCCGTAGGGCTGGTCCGGGGGGCGGGTGACCATCCGGACGGTGGCGGCCGCGGCGATGGCGGCCAGGGCCTCGCCCCGGAAGCCCAGAGTGGCCGTCCGGCCGATGTCTTCGGCCGTCTCCACCTTGCTGGTGGCGTGGCGGCGGAAGGCCAGGGGGACCTCTTCGGCCGGGATGCCGGCCCCGTCGTCGGAGACCCGGATGCAGTCGAGGCCCCCATTTTCGACCTCGACCCGGATCTGCCGGGCCCCGGCGTCCAAGGCGTTTTCGATGAGCTCTTTAACGGCGCTGGCCGGCCGACTGACCACCTCCCCGGCGGCGATGCGCCGGACGACCTCTTCCGGCAGGACCCGAATCGGGCTCATCGAGGGATCCGGGTTTTCAGGACGCTGAGAAGCTCCACCGCCCGTTGGAGGGTTTCCAGGCGCTTGGGGAAGGCGAACCGAACCTTATTGCGGCCTCTGGCCGGGTCGGAGTAAAAACTGCTGCCCGGCACCGTGGCAACCCCCACCTCCTTGACCAGGTAGCGGGCGAACTCCACGTCGTTGTCAAACCCGAAGCCGGTAAAATCGGCCATCACGTAGTAGGCCCCCTGGGGCTTAAAGCACCGAAAGCCCAGTTCTTCCAGCGCCCCCACCAGGAAGTCCCGGCGCGCCCGGTAGTCGGCCAGGAGCCGGGCGTAATATTCGTCGGGCAGGTCGAGGGCTACCGCCGCGGCCTCCTGAAGGGGCGCCGGAGCCCCCACCGTGAGAAAGTCGTGGACCTTTCGGATGGCGTCCGTAAGCGCCGGCGGGGCCACGATGTAGCCGATGCGCCAGCCGGTGAGGGAGTAAGTTTTAGAGATGCCGCTTATGGTCACCGTCCGCTCCCGCATGCCGGGCAGGGTCATCAGCCGGATGTGCTCCCCTTCGTAGACCAGGTGCTCGTAGATCTCATCGGTGACGGCCACGGCGTCGAATTCCTGGCAGAGGCCGGCGATAAGCTCCAGCTCGGCCCGGCTGAAAACCTTCCCCGTCGGGTTGTTGGGGGTGTTGATGATGACCGCCTTGGTCCGGGGCGAGAAGGCCCGGCGAAGCTCGTCGGGGTCCAGGTGCCAGTCGGGCTCGTGGAGGGTGACGAACTTGGGGGTTGCGCCCGCCAGAACGGCATCCGGCCAGTAGTTTTCGTAAAAGGGCTCAATAACGATGACCTCGTCGCCCGGGTTAACCAGGGCCAGCATGGCGGAGGCCATGCACTCGGTGGCCCCGCAGCAGACGGTCACCTCCCGCTCCGGGTCGATCTCGACCCCGGCGTGCCTTCGGTACTTGCGGGCGATGGCCTCCCGGAGGGTCTTGCTCCCCCAGGTGACGGCGTACTGGTTTATGTCGGCCATAATGGCCCGGCAGGCGGCCTCCTTGACGGGGGCCGGGGCCGGAAAGTCGGGGAAGCCCTGGGCCAGGTTGATGCCCCGGTCGCCGTGATGAAGCAGGATGAGCCGGGTCATCTCCCGGATTACCGACTCGGTGAAGAGGCGGGTCCGGTTGGCGGTAAGGTCGGCCATGGGTAGGGTCTCCTGGGTCGTGGTCTTTTAAGGGTAATTTTACCACCCCCGCCGGCACGGCCGAGAACCGGCCCGCGGTCCGTCCGGAGCTCGCCGGTCTTCGGCGCCCATCCGGCAGTCAACCGTCCTGTAGGGGCGTAGGGCGGTGGGCCCTTAACGCCGAAAGCCTTAGCGCTCCCTCCTGCGAGGGATAAAATAAAAACCGCCAGGCATCAGACCCGGCGGCCGGTGGACCTGAGGGGACTCGAACCCCTGACCTCCTCAATGCCATTGAGGCGCGCTCCCAACTGCGCCACAGGCCCAACCAGCCCTAATTATAACCGGGTTTCAAGGCCCCTGTCAAACACTTGTATGAGTTCCCTCTGTCCCAAAGGCGGTGGGAGGAATTTAAGGTCCTGGGTGACCCCAAACTTAACATAAGTCGCAAAACGACTTATGTTAAGTTTGCCAAGCCTGGCGCAGGTCAGGAAGAGCGCCGATTCGACCCCGGCAAAGGTCTTAAAACCGCGGACCGTCCGGGCCCTCACGGCCTTCGGCCGGCCAATGGCCTGCTCGGTCCGATTGTTGGTCGAGGGAACCCCAAACTTAACATAAATCGCAGAGCGATTTATGTTAAGTTTGCCAGAGCCGGTACTTAGCCCACTGCTGGGATAACCTCAAGATAAACTGCTTTAGCCTGTAAAGTGGGTCCGGGGTCAAACCTGGCCTTGATTTTTAACCCCAAGCGCGCAGCGCTTCGCCTCTTTCCCCCATCCTGGGGAAGCAGCGGCCTTCGGCCGCTCTGTCTGACCTCATCCAGGATCGGCTTTACCTGCTCCCCAAGCTCGGCCTCAAAAGTCTTGATGAGCCTCCCTAGCCGCCGCTTCAGGTGAAACCGGCAGTGCGCCTGTCGAAGGTCCAGGGCCTGAGCAACCAGGTTGTACGTGGGAAGCTCGTCGGTTACGATGACCTCAACCCCAAAGGCTTTCACCAGG
>DAOTYJ010000125.1:0-3511 GCA_034434875.1 Dehalococcoidia bacterium
CCTGGTAAACTTCGCCGGCGCAACCCGGCGCCAGCTTGAGAAGCTGACCGACCCCGAGGTTCGGGCCCGGCTGGCCGAGCTCCTCGAGCAGGTCGAGCGCCGGCGGGCCCGGGGGGAGAAATGACCCACGCCCTCCTGCTGGGCATCGGCTTCGGGCTGGCCCTGGCGGCCGGCACCGCCGGGGCCCTGGCCCTGCGGCTGGTCCGGCCCGGGGCGGGCCGGGCGCCGGCCCTGGTCGTCCTGGGCCTGCCGGCCGTTATCCTTGGGCTTACGTCCATTCACCTGATTCCGGCCTTCTGGGCCGAGTGCACGCCCTTGACCGGACCCGACGCGGCCGTGATTGCCGGCTGGTCGGTCCTTGCGGCCGGCTCGGCGGCCGCCGGGTTCATCGCCGGCCTGCGGCGTCTACTGCTGGCCGATGGCCTGCTCGGAAGGGTTCCGGTTCTGACGGGCCATCCCGTCGCCGAAAAGGTCGGGGTTCTGGCCGGCCGATTGGGGATTGTGCCGCCGGTTGTTCGGGTGCTGGAGCTGGACTGGCCCCTGGTTGTGTCGGGCAGGGTTCGCCGGCCTGCGGTTGTGATTTCCCGCTGGGTGCTCGAGCACCTGGATGAATCCGAGCTGGAGGCCGTGGCCGCCCACGAGCTGGCCCACCTGGCCCGCCGGAGTCAGGCCGTCCTCTGGCTCGGTCGGCTGTTGCGGGACGGCCTCTGGTACGTGCCCTCGGGCCGGTATGCCCTTCGGGTGCTGGCCCGGGATGAAGAGCTGGCCGCGGACGAGCTGACCGTCAGGCTGACGGGCCGGCCGCTGGCCCTGGCCGGGGCCCTGGGCAAGGTCTGGGCAGGTTCTTCGGGGCCTTTGGCCGCCGGGCTCAGTGGGCTTATCGGGGAGGGAGGGGATGCCGGCGGGATGCTCGAGGTCCGCCTGGTCCGGTTGCTCGCCGATGGGACGGACGAGCGGTCGACAGTCCGGGCACTGGTGCTAACAGTGCCGGGGCTGCTTACGGCCGCGTCATGGCAGGTTCTTGAGCTGGCGGCGGAAGCTTTGCCGCTGGTGTGCCGGCTCGGCAGCCTTTGAAACCGCTTGCCGCCGAGGGCCGGGTACCGGGTTCGGCCGGAGGCTGGGCAGGGCGGTAACCCGGGCCGGTCACCGGGCAAAAAGGCTGCCTGCGGCCGGGTGGTTCTCGAATCTGCTATTTTACGTATTTTGCCGGGTCCCGGTCGAAGGCCGCCTTGCAGCCCGGCGAGCAGAAATAGTAGGTCCTGCCCTGATATTCGGACCTGCCTGCCGCCTGCTGAGGATCCACCTCCATCCCGCAGACCGGGTCCTTAACCTTCTCGGCCATTTTCGCCGCCTCCGTGGTCAGTGTCCCATGCCCGGCATCCGGGCCGGCATCGTCGGGGTAGCCTGCGGCCTGGCCGCGACGGCCGGGCTAAGGTGGGTCCGGATGAGGCCGGGTGCCCTACCCAGGGCGCGCTTAAGGGTGAGGGTACCCCCATCCGCGGGTGAGCCCGCGGGTGGCCACGCTCACCCTTCGTGGTGCCGTCTCCGCCCGGCGGCGTAACGGCCGGGCCTGAGACCGCCGATGCTCCATGCCGGCAGAAACTTTTGGCCGGCATGGGGCCGTCAAAACCGACACGCCGTAGACGTTGCCTGGGTCTTTCATTTACCCAACCTGCCAGCCGGTGCGGTAAATCGGGCGGCCGGTTAGCCGACCCCTTTGGCAACAGCCGGGGGCAGGCCGAGGAGCTCACGGACCCTGGGGTGAACGACCTGGCCCCGGTGGGTCAGCAGGGTCTCCCGGGTTATCTCATCCGAAAAGTCTGGCTCGCCGCGCCGCCCAAAGACGTGCAGGATAAAGCTGGTCAAATTGCGGGCATACATCTGGCTGGCATCATATGGAACCGTTGAGGCCAGATTTGCCGCACCAATCACCTTCACCCCACTCACCTCGACCGTTTCGCCGGGTACCGTAACCTCACAGTTGCCCCCACGTTCGGCCGCCAGGTCCACTATCACCGACCCCGGCCGCATCCTCCGAACCATATCCGCCGTTATCAACACCGGTGCCCGCCGCCCCAACACCATCGCCGTAGTGATCACCGCATCTTGCTCGGTCAGAACCCGGCCCAACAGCTCCCGCTGACGCCGGTAAAATTCCTCACCCATCGGCCGGGCGTAGCCCCCGCCGGCCTCAACGTCGCCCCCCTCAAGCCCGAGCTCAATAAACCGGGCCCCAACACTTTCGGCCTCGGCTTTTGCCGCCGGCCGCACGTCATAGGCCGATACCACCGCCCCAAGCCGCCGGGCCGTCGCGATGGCCTGGAGCCCGGCCACACCCACCCCAACCACAAACACCTTCGCCGGCGTTATCGTCCCGGCCGCCGTTATCATCATCGGAAAGAGCTTCGGCAACGCCATCGCCGCAAGCAAGGCCGCCTTATAGCCCGCCACCGTCGCCTGCGACGACAGGACGTCCATCGGCTGGGCACGGCTTATCCGCGGCAGAAGCTCCAACGCAAAGGCCGTAACTCCGAGCTGTGCAAGTTCGGCCGCTGCCTCGGGGCTGGCTATCGGGTCTAAAAGCCCAACCACAACCTGCCCGGCCCGCAGGTAACTTAGGTCCGCACGTCCGGCACCGGGATTAGCCCCATAGCCCCGGACCTGCACAATGATATCGGCGCGCTCAAAGACCTCCCTCCGGCTCGGGACAACCTGGGCCCCCTTCTCAACGTAGGCTCCGTCCTCAAACCCGGCCAGGACCCCAGCCCCGGCCTCAACCAGAACTTCAGAGGCTATCCGCTTAAGATTGGGAATCACAGCTGGGGTAAGGGCAACCCGCCGCTCCCCAGGGTAGGTCTCTTTAACCACGCCCACGATCACGGCCATCCCTCCGGTCTCAGCCTTTTAGGGTCGCAATGATCTCGGTGACAACCTTCTTGGCGTCCCCAAAGACCATCATTGTCTGAGGGAGATAAAACAGCTCGTTGTCGATGCCGGCAAAGCCCGGGGCCAGACTGCGCTTGATGAAGACCACCGTCCGGGCCTTGTCCACATCCAGGATGGGCATCCCGTAGATGGGCGAATCGGGCTTCGTCCGGGCCGCCGGGTTGGTGACGTCGTTGGCGCCCACTACTAGGGCCACATCCGTTTCCGGGAAGAGGGGGTTTATCTGGTCCATCTCGTAGAGCAGGTCGTACGGAACCCCGGCCTCGGCCAGAAGCACGTTCATGTGCCCGGGCATCCGGCCAGCCACCGGGTGAATCGCGTACTTTACGTCCACCCCACGGCTCAGTAAAAGGTCCCCGAGCTCCTTAACGGCATGCTGGGCCTGGGCTGCCGCCATCCCGTAGCCGGTGACAATAATCACCGAACGGGCCGTCTCCAGGATGGCGGCCGCATCCTGGGGCGTGTAGGCCTGCACCGTCCGCCCCTTCTCGGCCGCTTCAACCTTAACCTGTCCAAACGCCCCAAAGAGCACGTTGGTGAACGAGCGGTTCATCGCCTTGCACAT
>DAOTYJ010000126.1:0-21245 GCA_034434875.1 Dehalococcoidia bacterium
TTAAGGCCTCCCCATCAAAATTAAAGACAGCGGCCACTTAGTGTTTATACACCGAAAGGATTCTGGGTGTAGGCCGGCCGCCCAGCCGCAGGCGGCCGGGGCCCGCACGTTAACGCCGAAAAGCCCCAGGGCTTCACTTTGACGTAAACGTCACCTTCGGGTATCCTTAAGAGGGTCCCATGGGCCGCTGGGTACTTGTTCGGCTGCTAAAATTCCTCTGGAAGTACCGGGGCCGGGTTGTTCTGGCCTATTTTTGTTTGCTCGGCGCCTCGGGTTTCGGGCTGGCCATTCCCTGGCTCATTAAAGAGGTCATCGACTTCGGCCTCCGGGCCGGCAACCCCGGTTACCTCTGGATTTCGGGGGGGCTGGTGGTCCTCTTCAGCGTTGCCCGGGGGGCCTTCGCCTTCGGTCAGGGCTACCTTTCGGAGGCGGTTTCCCAGCGGGCCGCCTACGACCTGCGCAACGCCCTCTTTGACAAGTTCCAGCGGCTCAGCTTCGCCTTCCACGACCGGGCCCAGACCGGCCAGCTGATGTCCCGGGCCACCGCCGACGTCGAGGGCGTAAGGGTCTATTTAAACATCGGCATCATGCGCCTTCTTACGGTGGCCGTCATGGTTCCGGCCGTCCTTTTCCTGGCCGTTCAGGCCAACGTCCGGCTGGCGGCCATCCTTTTGGTGAGTATCGGCGTTATCGGCCTCTGGGCCGTAAACATCTCGGCCCGGCTTCGGCCGGTCTGGCTTCAGGTTCAGCAGGCGATGGGCGACCTGGGAACGGTCCTGCAGGAGAACCTGGCGGGCATCCGGGTGGTCCAGGCCTTCTGCCAAGAGGAGGCCCAGCAGCGGCTCTATGACCGGTTCAACCGGCGGCTCCGGGAGCTGAGCCTGCGGGCCGGCCGGGTCGGGGCCTTTCACCAGCCGTTTTTGCTCTTTATGCTCAACCTGGCGGTGGTGGCCACCCTCTGGGTCGGCGGCCGGGAGGTGATGGCCGGAAGGCTCACCCTGGGCGAGCTGGTGGCCTTTACCCAGTATCTTTTGATGCTTTTTATGCCCGTCCGGGCCCTGGGCTGGGTGATGAATATCTTTGCCCGGGCCCAATCGGCCGGGGAGCGCATCTTCGAAATTTTGGACTCCGTTCAAGAGGTTCCCGAAAAGCCCGACGCCGTCGAACTTAAAGGGGTCCGGGGCGAAGTGGTCTTTGAGAATGTGACCTTTGCCTACCCGGGCCGGCCGCCGACCCTTCGGAACGTCAACCTGCGGGTGGGGCCCGGCGAAATCGTCGCCCTGGTGGGCCCCACTGGAAGCGGCAAGAGCACCCTGGTTCAGCTTATCCCCAGGTTTTACGACGTTACCTCCGGCCGGGTGCTCGTGGACGGCTACGACCTTCGGGACCTCAAGCTGGCCTCCCTCCGGCGGCACGTCGGCATCGTCTTGCAGGATACGTTTTTGTTTGCGGCCACCCTTCGGGAGAACATCGCCTACGGCCGGCCGGACGCCACCGACGCCGAGGTTGTCGCCGCGGCCAAGGCCGCCCGCATCCACGACTTTATTATGGGCCTGCCGGAGGGGTACAACACCTGGGTGGGGGAGCGGGGTCTGACCCTTTCGGGGGGGCAGCGCCAGCGCATCGCCATCGCCCGGGTTCTGCTCCTCGACCCGAAGATTTTAATCCTGGACGACGCCTTAGCCAGCGTCGACGTTGAGACGGAGGCTGAGATTCAGGCGGCCTTAGAGGCGGTTATGCGGGGCCGGACGACTTTTATCATCGCCCACCGGCTCCGGACGGTCCGGCTCGCCCACCGGGTGGTGGTTATGGTCCACGGGGAGGTGGTTGAGGAGGGCACCCACGAGGAACTTTTGGCCCGGGGCGGCTTTTACCGGCAGCTCTACGAAACCCAGCTTCGGCCCCAGGCCGAGGCCGAGCTTTTAATGCGGGGTGACGATTAAGCCATGATGGTCGGACACTGGCACGGGGCCGGCATCCTCCGGCGCGGCGACCTGATGCTGGGCGAGAAGGAGTTCGGCCGGGCCTTTGACTGGCCGGTCTACCGCCGACTCTTCGGGTTTTTAAGGCCCTACGCCGGCCCCATGACCCTGAGCGCCCTCCTCACCCTGGTCTACACCGTTACCAACCTGCTCAACCCATATCTTATCAAGCTGGCCATCGACGGGCCCATCGCCCACGCCGACCCGGCCGGCCTGGGGGTTTTATCCCTCCTCTTCCTGGCCAACAGCACCGCCGCCTGGCTGGCCCAGTTCGGGCAGACCTGGTTTCTGGCCTGGGTGGGCCAGCAGGTTCTTTACGACCTGAGCAGCCGGATGTTCAACCACGTCCAGCGCCTGAGTTTCAGCTTTTTTGACGCCAACGAGGTGGGCCGGATCATGTCCCGGGTCCAGAACGACGTCCAGGTGCTCCAGGAGATCCTGGCCCAGGGGACCGTCTCCCTTGCCGCCGACGTGGTGACCCTACTGGGGATTCTGGCGGTGCTCTTCCAGATGAACCCGCGGCTGGCGCTGCTTACTTACCTGGTTCTGCCCCTGCTGGTGGGAATCACCGTTATCTGGCAGCGGCGGGCGATGGAGTCCTTCCGGCGGGTCCGGGCGGCCATCTCGGTGGTGAACGCAACCCTTCAGGAGAGCGTTTCGGGGGTCCGGGTGATCCAGGCGCTGGTCAGGGAGCGGGACAACCTGCGCCGGTTCGACGCCCTGAACGAACAGCACCTGGAGGCGAACCTTCAGGCCGGCCGGATTTCGGCTCTGATTTTGCCGGCGGTGGAGGTGGTTTCGGCCCTGGCCACGGCCCTGGTCATCGTCTTCGGCGGGGGGATGGTGCTGGCCGGGGAGCTGCAGGTGGGGGCCCTGGTCGCCTTCACGCTGTATATCAACCGGTTTTTCGACCCCATTCGGGACATCGCCATGCGGTACACCCTGCTTCAGCGGGGCACCGTTGCGGCCGAGCGGATCTTCGAGGTCCTGGACACCCGGCCGGAGGTGGCCGACGCCCCGGATGCGGTGGAGCTGCCGCCGGCGCGGGGGGAGGTGGTCTTTGAGGACGTCTGGTTTTATTATGTTCCCGACGTGCCCGTCCTTAAGGGGATAAACCTGCGGGTAGAGCCGGGCGAAACCGTCGCCCTGGTGGGCCCCACCGGGGCCGGCAAGAGCACCCTCGTCCGGCTCATCCCGAGGTTTTACGACGTTAAAGAGGGCCGGATTTTGGTCGACGGCCATGACATCCGAAAGGTCACCTTAAAATCCCTCCGGCGGCAGGTCGCCATCGTCCCCCAGGAGCCCTTTCTTTTCTCGGGGACGATTTACGACAACATCAAGTTTGCCCGGCCGGAGGCGGACGACGCCCAGGTGATGGCCGCCGTCCGGGCCGTCGGCCTCGATGAGCTGGTGGCCGGCTTGCCCCAGGGGCTTTACACCCCGGTGGGGGAGCGGGGCCAGAACCTGAGCGTGGGCCAGCGCCAGCTTATCAGCTTTGCCCGGGCCCTTTTGGTCGACCCGAAGATTTTAATCTTGGACGAGGCCACCGCCCACCTGGACTCCCGCACCGAGGCCCGCCTCCAGGCGGCCCTGGGCCGCCTCCGGGCCGGCCGGACGACCTTTATCATCGCCCACCGGCTCAACACCGTCCGGGATGCCGACCGGATTGTGGTCCTGGACCAGGGCCGCATTGTGGAGGTGGGCACCCACACCGAACTGCTCCGCCGGGGCGGCCTTTACCGCCGGCTTTATGAGGTGGGCTTCGGGGCGACCCCTGCCCCGCCCGCCGGGGACGGTTCGGCCGGGACCCGGGCCTCTTGAGGGCCCCGGGGGGTATAATTGGCAGGTGATGGGCCTTAAGGAGCTGTTGGTCCGGCTGCAGCGGGCTGAAGTCAGCGTCGAAGAGGTCTTAGACTATCTTAAGGTCTGGCCTTACGAGGAGCTGGGCTTTGCCAAGGTGGACCACCACCGGGCCCTGCGCAAGGGCTTCCCCGAGGTGGTCTTCGGCCCGGGCAAGACCCCGGCCCAGGTGGCCGAGGTCGTGGGCCGGCTTGCCGCCCAGGCCGAATGCGTCCTGGTGACCAAAACCTCGGCCGAGGCCTTCGAGGCCGTCCGGGCGGTGGTTCCCGACGCCCGCTTCCACGAGGCGGCCCGGGCCGTCTACGTGGACCGGCGGCCCAATCCCGGCCTCAAGCCCGGGGTCGCGGTGGTGGCGGCCGGGACCGCCGACCTGCCGGTGGCCGAGGAGGCGGCCTTAACCTTAGAGCTTATGGGCACCCGGCCCGACCGCATCTACGATGTGGGGGTTGCCGGGATTCACCGGCTTCTGGGCAGTCTGGGCCGGCTCCGGGCGGCCCGGGCCGTGGTGGTGGTGGCCGGGATGGAGGGGGCCCTGCCCAGCGTGGTTGGGGGCCTGGTGGCGGCCCCGGTCATCGCCGTGCCCACCAGCGTCGGCTACGGGGCCCATTTTGGGGGCCTGGCGCCCCTTTTGACGATGCTCAATTCGTGCGCCCCCGGGGTGGCCGTGGTCAATATCGACAACGGGTTTGGGGCCGGCTACCTGGCCGGCCTGATAAATCGGGGGGCTGAAGGTGAACCCTAAGCTGGAGCGGCTTGAAGGGATTTTAAAGGAGCTGGGTTCGGCGGTGGTGGCCTTTTCGGGCGGGGTGGACAGCAGCCTTCTGGCCTCGGTGGCCTATGAGGTTTTGGGGGAGCGGGCGGTGGCGGTCATCGGTTCTTCGCCGACCTACCCGCCGGAGGAGATCGCCGAGGCGGAGGCCATTGCCCGGGAGATCGGCATCCCCTACCGGGTAATCGACACCGCCCAGCTGGAGGACCCCAACTTTGTGGCCAACAACCCGGCCCGGTGCTACCATTGTCGGCACGAGCTTTACACCAGGCTGGGGGAGTTTGCCCGGGCCAACGGCTACCGGTGGGTAATCGACGGGACGAATGCGGACGACCTTGGGGATTACCGGCCGGGGCTTAAGGCGGCCGAGAAGCTTGGGGTAAGGCATCCCCTCTATGAGGCGGGGCTTACCAAGGCGGAGATAAGGGAGCTGGCCCGGGAGCGGGGGCTTAAGGTTTGGGATAAGCCGGCCTCGCCCTGTCTGGCGTCGAGGTTTCCGTACGGGAGGGCGATAACGTTGGCTGAGCTTGAGCAGGTGGCGGCGGCCGAGGCGTACTTGCGGGGGCTGGGGCTGAGGCAGGTGCGGGTGAGGCACCACGGGGAGCTGGCCCGGATCGAGGTTTTGCCGGAGGATATCGTGCGGCTGGTGGAGCCTGAGGTTCGGGCCGGGGTCGTGGCCCGCTTTAAGGAGCTGGGGTATCGTTACGTGACGCTGGACCTGGCGGGCTACCGGATGGGGAGTCTTAACGAGGCGCTCCTGGCCCGGAACCGCCCGCCGGACCGTTAAAGCAGCTTCTGCGGTGAAGGCCGCCTATTTTGACTGCTTTGCCGGCGCCGCCGGGGATATGGTCGTCGGCGCCCTGGTGGACGCCGGCGCTCCCCCCGAGGCCCTGCTGGCCGCCTTCCAAAGGCTGGGCCTTTCCGGCTACTCGGTCCGGTTCGAATCCGACCGGCGCGGGCCGGTGGCCGGCACCCGGTTCATTGTGGAGGCCCTGTCCCCTTCCGGCCCCGGCCGCGGCCTGAAGGAGGTCCTGGAAATCCTCGGGCGGGCCGGCCTTCCGCCCCGGGTGGCCGAGGGGGCGGCGGCCGTCTTCCGCCGACTGGCCGAGGCCGAGGCCAGGGTCCACGGCACCGACGTGGAGGCGGTCCACTTCCACGAGGTCGGGGCGGTGGATGCCATCCTGGATGTGGTCGGGGCCCTCGTTGCCCTGGAGGCCCTGAGGGTCGAGGCGGTTTTCTGCTCGGCCCTGCCGGCGGGGGGCGGTGTGGTGAGGGCGGCCCACGGCAATCTGCCGGTCCCGGCCCCGGCCGTCCTGGGGCTCCTGGCCGGGACCGGGGCGGTGGTGGTGCCCGCCCCGACCCCCGAAGCCGCCCGCTACGAGCTGGTCACCCCGACGGCGGCGGCCATCTTCGCCGCCCTCGCCCGCTTCGAACAGCCCGCCATGAGGGTTGAGGCCGTGGGCTACGGCCTGGGCGCCCGCCACCTGGAGTCCCTGCCCAACGCCCTCCGGGTCTGGGTGGGGGAGGTGGCCGAACTTCCCGCCGAGCAGACCATTACCCTCCTCGAGACCAATATCGACGACATGCCGGCCGAGCTTTGCGGCTACTTAATGGAGCGGCTCTTCGAGGCGGGGGCCCGGGACGTCTGGTTCACCCCCATCCAGATGAAGAAGAACCGGCCCGGCATCCTGGTGAGCGTGCTGGCCCCGGCCGCCCTGGAAGACCGCCTCCTCGATATCATCTTTCGGGAGACGACGACCCTCGGCGTCCGGCGCCGGCCGGTGGGCCGGCATGAGGCCGCCCGGGAGCTTTTTAAGTTCGAGTCAAGCCTCGGCCCGGCGGCCGTGAAGGTCAAGCGGTGGCGGGGAAGGCCGGTAAACGTCTCGGCCGAATACGAGGTCTGCCGGGAGCTGGCCCGCCGAACCGGCCGCCCCCTCCAGGAGGTTTACCGGGTCGTCGAGCTGGAAGCCTGGCAAAAGATCGCCGCCCAGGAGGTGAGCGAGCCGTGGAGATAAGGACCGTTGGGGTTGTGGGTTGCGGCCTGATGGGCTCGGGAATCGCCGAGGTTTGCGCCCGGGCCGGGTATAACGTCGTCGTTCGGGAGGTGGATGAGGCCGCCTTGAGCCGGGGGCTGGAACGGATTCGGCAGTCCCTGGGCCGGGCCCTGGAGCGGGGCCGCATCGACCAGGCCGCCTATGAGCAGATTCTGGGCCGGGTCCGGGGCACGGTGAACATGGCCGACCTGGCCGAATCGGACTTCGTCATCGAGGCGGTGGTGGAAAACCTCGACCTTAAAAAGCAGGTCTTCGCCGAACTGGACCGCATCTGCCGGGAGGGGGTGATCCTGGCAACGAATACCTCGTGCCTGCCCGTGACCGACATTGCCGCCGCCACCCGCCGGCCCAGGCTGGTCATCGGCACCCACTTTTTCAACCCGGCCCCGGTCATGCCCCTGGTGGAAGTCGTCCGGACGATTTTAAACGACGACGGAACCGTCGAAGCCACCCGGCGCTTCTGCGAATCCCTGGGCAAGACGGTGGTGGTCACCAAGGACCGGCCGGGCTTTATCGTCAACCGGCTGGCCATTCCGTTCCTGCTGGATGCCATCCGGATTCTGGAGGAGGGCCTGGGCACCAAGGAGGAGATCGACACGGCCGTCAAGCTGGGCCTCAACCACCCCATGGGCCCCTTCACCCTCCTCGATTTTGTGGGCCTGGACACGACCCTCTTTGTGGCCGACGCCATGTACGAGGAGTTTAAGGACCCGAGGTACGCCGCCCCACCCCTCCTGCGCCGGATGGTGGCCGCCGGTTTTCTGGGCCGGAAGTCCGGCCGGGGCTTTTACGAGTACCCGTCGGGGTAATTGGGCGCAAAAACCGCGGCCGTCGGCGGCCTGCTCCTGGCCCTGGCCGTCGGGCTGGGGGCGGCCGCCGGACCCGGCTACCCTTCGGACAGCGCCCACTATAAATACTGGACCCGGCTGGTCACCCTCGAGGGGATCCACCGGGCCTACCGGGGTGCCTGGCCCGAAACCTATGCCATCTACCCGCCGGTTCACCTTTATTACTACCGGCTGGTCGGGGAGGTTTACCGGCGGGCGGCGGACCCGGCCTTCGACCTGGGCCGGGCCCTGGAGAGCCGGCTGCTTACCTTCATGCTTAAGGTTCCGGCCGTGGCGGCCCACGTGGCGGCCGCCGGGGTGGTGGGGCTGACGGCCCGCCGGTGCCTGGGCCCGGACCGGGCCTTTCCGGCCGCGGCCGCCTACGCCTTCAACCCGGCCCTCCTCTTCACGGTGAGCCACTGGGGCCAACCGGATTCGGTCCACACCCTCTTTCTGCTGGCCGGGTTCGGCCTGCTCGGGGCCGGGCGGGTCGCACCCGCCTGGGGGGCCTTCGGCCTGGCCGCCATGTCAAAGCCCCAGGCCTGGGCGCTTCTGCCCCTGGCCCTCTGGGCTTCCCTGGTCTGGTTCGGCCTTGGGCCTACCCTCCGGGGCCTGGGGGTGGGGCTTGGGCTGGGACTGGTCCTGGCCCTGCCCTTCATCCTGGGGGGAACGGTGGGGGAACTGCTTACCCTTCCGGCCCGGACGGCCGGGGTGATGCCGGTGGTCTCGGCCAACGCCCACAACCTCTGGTGGCTGGTTACCCTGGGCCGGGGGCTGGACGTCCCGGATGCGGCGCCCCTTATCGGCCCGGTCTCATACCGGGGGGCGGGGTTGGGGCTCACCCTGGGGGTTGTGGGGGCCGGGCTTCTGGGGCTCGGCCCGCGGCCCGGCCCGGCAAAGCTTTACCTGCTGGGGGCCTTCAGCGGGTTCGGCTTCTTCATGCTGGCCACCCAGGTCCACGAAAACCACCTCTTTTTCGTCCCGGCCCTGCTGGCCCCGGTCTTCCTTTCGGGCCGGGCCCTGACCCTGGCCTTCGGGCTGGTAAGCCTGACCTACCTGGCCAACCTGGTAATCGCCGACCCGGTCCTTAACCTGGTCCCGGAGGCCGTCCGGCCCGGCCTCGGCCTGGTAAATGCCGGGGGGAACCTGGGGGCGTTCTTCTACCTGGGGTGGCTCGCCTTCCGGCCCGGAAAGCCGGTTCTTTAAAGCTCCAGCTCGGCGGCGATCCCCTTCATCGCCTCGAGGCCCAGGCCGATGAACTCGGGCAGGGGGATGCCCAGGTTGGATTCGCAGGTTAGAATCTCTTCCCGGCTGGCGCCCCGGGCAAAGGACTTCTCTTTAAAGCGGCGCAGGACGAAGTCCACCGTAAGGGGCTCGAGCCGCCTTTCGGGGTGGACCAGGGCGCAGGCCACGATAAGGCCCGTCAGGTTGTCGCAGGCGTAGAGGGCCTTGGCCATGGTGGTATCCATCGGGGCCTTGTGGTTGTGGGCCAGGATCGCCCGGACGATCCTTTCGGTGCCGGCATATTGGCGCAGGCGCTCGGCCGTGATCTCGGTGTGGCGGCTTAAGTCTTTTTCGGTCACCTCGTAGTCGGCGTCGTGGAGGAGGCCGGTAAGGCCCCACTCCTCCTCGTCCTCGCCGAAGTGGCGGGCGAGGCGGCGCATGAAGGCCTCGACGGCCAGGAGGTGTTTTTTAATGTTAGGGCTTTTTACCAGCTCGGCAACGATTTTGAGGGCCTCGTCCCGGGTTAAGGCGGAGCGCTGTTCTACCGTCATGGCGGCCTCACCTTTTGGGTGAATTTTCGGGTCGTCCGGGTTAAAGTATAGGCCGGCCGGTCCCCCGGGCACAAAGGGGAGGCGCGATCTGACCGGAGCTGAGCAACCTGAGAGGCGTTCTAAACCTTTCCTCTTTGCGCCCCTCGGTGTGGAAGAGTCCCGCCGCTGAGCCCCAACCGCTGAAGGCCCAAGAGCCCCGGGGCGGGGTTTGCGGCCGTGCTATAATAAAGATCGTCCGCCGATGCATCCCAACCGGGAGATGGTCCGACGACCCGAATCGACCGGCCGAGGCCCTCGGGTCGGGGGCCGAGCCGGGACCCTTGACAGCGCCCGGGGACCATGGTATAGTGTAGTCTGGTTGAGTGTGATCTGCGGCCTGCTTCACCCTTAACGTGTCCTCTTTGGAACGTTGCCAATTCCCCGTTCAAGGGTATAAGCGCCGGTAAATTTCATTAACCGGGGGAGTGTTCGCTTATGTCTTTGGCTTCCAACAACTTGAGGTTGCCTAAAAAATCCTACGCCCGAATCCCCGATATTCTGCCCCTGCCTAACCTTATTGACGTTCAGCTTAAGTCGTTCCGCTGGTTTATGGAGGAGGGCCTGCGGGAGGTCCTGGACGAGGTCTCGCCCATCGAAGACTTCACCGGCCGGCGCATGGCCCTCTACTTCGGCGACTACGAGTTCGGCAAGCCCCAGTATACCGAATGGGAGGCCCGGGAGCGGGACGTCACCTACGCCGCCCCCCTGCGGGTCGAGGTTACCCTCGTGGTGCGCCGGGAGGACGGCACCGAGGTGGAGCGCAAGCAGAAGGTCTTCATGGGGGATTTCCCCCTGATGACCTCCACCGGGACCTTTGTCATCAACGGGGCCGAACGGGTCGTCGTAAGTCAGCTTATCCGGTCGCCGGGGGTTTACCTGAGCCTCGAGCCGGACCCGATTTCGGGCCGGCGGCTCTGCTTCGGCAAGGTGGTCCCCAACCGGGGCGCCTGGCTCGAGTTCGAAAGCAGTCCCCGGACGGGGATTTCGGCCCGGATCGACCGCAAAAAGAAGCTGCCGGTAACCACCTTCCTGCGGGCCGTCGGCTTCGGCAGCGACGAGGAGCTCTTCGACCTTTTCGCGGGGGTCGACACCAACCCGGAGTTTTCGTGGCTTCGGGCGACCCTTGCCCGGGACCCGGTTAAGAACGCCCTCACCCGGGACCGCTCCCGGGAGGGGCAGAAGGCGGCCCTGGAGGACTTTTATAAGCGGATGCGCCCGGGCGACCCGCCCAACGAGGCCGCCGCCCGGCAGATGCTGGATGCCCTCTACTTCAACCCCCGCCGGTACGACCTGGGGCGGGTGGGCCGGTATAAACTGAACCGGCGCCTCGACCTGGATGTGGACCCGGGCCGGAAGGCCCTTACGGCCGAGGACCTGGTGGAGATGGTCCGGCGGATCATCCTGCTTAACAACTACGACCTGGGCCCCCAGTACTGCCCCCGGTGCCGCCTGGCCTACTACACCCGGGTCAATCCCCCCACCACCCCCGGCCGGTGCGACCGCTGTGGGGGCCTCCTGTCCGACGAGCGGCCGGATGATGTGGACCACCTGGGCAACCGGCGGGTTCGCACCGTCGGGGAGCTTATCCAGAACCAGTTCCGGGTGGGACTGCTCCGGATGGAGCGGGTCGTCCGGGAGCGGATGACCATTACGCCCCCGGAGGAGGCGACCCCCAGCGCCCTGGTGAATATCCGGCCGGTGACGGCGGCCATTAAGGAGTTCTTCGGCAGCTCCCAGCTTTCGCAGTTCATGGACCAGACCAACCCCCTGGCCGAGCTGACCCACAAGCGGCGGCTCTCGGCCCTGGGCCCCGGGGGCCTCTCCCGGGAGCGGGCCGGCTTCGAGGTCCGGGACGTCCACCACTCCCATTACGGGCGGATCTGCCCGGTGGAGACGCCCGAGGGCCCCAACATCGGCCTCATAACCTCCATGGCCACCTACGCCCGGGTGAACGAGTACGGCTTTCTGGAGACGCCGTACCGGCGGGTGAAGCACGAGGTGCCCAACCGGGCTGAGGAGCTGGTGGGCCGGGTCTTGCGGGAGCCCATCTACGACGAGAACGGGCAGGAGCTGGCCCCGGCCGGCACCGAGGTGGACCGGGAGCTGGCCGAGCGGATCAGCCGGCTCCCCATCGAGCGGGTCCGGGTCCGGCCCTTCGTGAGCAATGAGGTGGAGTATCTTACGGCCGACCAGGAGGAACGGTACTACATCGCCCAGGCCAACGTGGCCCTGGACGAGCGGGGCCACTTTCTGGAGAGCCGGATCGAGGTCCGCCACGGCCCGACCCTCTCCCGCCAGCCGCCCGAGCGGATCGACTACGTGGACGTATCCCCGAAGCAGATCGTCTCGGTCTCGGCGTCCCTCATCCCCTTCCTGGAGCACGACGACGCCAACCGGGCCCTGATGGGCTCCAACATGCAGCGGCAGGCGGTGCCCCTGGTCCGGCCGCAGGCGCCCATCATCGCCACCGGAATGGAGGGCCCGGCCGCCCGGGACAGCGGCCAGGTGATAACCTCCGAGACCGACGGGACGGTGGTAAGCGTCACCGGCCACATGATCAAGGTTGTCGACGACGAAGGTAAAGAACACATCTATGCCCTCAACAAGTTCTACCGGTCCAACCAGGCCACCTGCATCAACCAGCGGCCCATCGTCACCAAGGGCGAGCGGGTCCGGAAGGGGCAGGTGCTGGCCGACTCGTCCTCGACGGACCAGGGGGAGCTGGCCCTGGGGCAGAACGTGCTGGTGGCCTTCATGAGCTGGGAGGGCGGAAACTTCGAGGACGCCATCATCATCAGCGAGCGGCTGGTCCGGGACGACGTTTACACCTCGGTCCACATCGAGGAGCACGAGGTGGAGGCCCGGGACACCAAGCTCGGCCCGGAGGAGATAACCCGGGATATCCCCAACGTCGGGGAGGAGAGCCTGCGGGACCTGGACGAGAACGGCATCATCCGGATCGGCGCCGAGGTCCAGCCGGGGGATATCCTGGTCGGCAAGGTGACCCCCAAGGGCGAGACGGAGCTTACCCCCGAGGAGAAGCTGCTGCGGGCCATCTTCGGGGAGAAGGCCCGGGACGTCAAGGACACGTCCCTGCGGGTGCCCCACGGGGAGTACGGCAAGGTGATCGACGTGAAGGTCTTCAGCCGGGAGCAGCACGACGAGCTTCCGGCCGGGGTAAACAAGCTGGTGCGGGTAAGCATCGCCCAGCGGCGGAAGATCGCCGAGGGGGACAAGATGGCCGGCCGCCACGGGAACAAGGGGGTGGTGGCCATCATCCTGCCGGAAGAGGATATGCCCTTCCTGGAGGACGGGACCCCCGTGGACATCATCCTTAACCCCATCGGGGTGCCTTCCCGGATGAACCTGGGCCAGGTGCTGGAGACCCACCTGGGCTGGGCGGCCAAGGCCCTGGGCTTCCGGGCGATAACCCCCGTCTTCGACGGGGCCACCGAGGCCGAGATCGAGGATGCCCTGGCCCGGGCCTGGTTCATGGCCCGGGCCCTGGGCCGGACGGTGCCGGTGCTGGACGCCCGCTCCCTGGCGGAGATTGAGGGCTACAAGGCCCGGGCCAAGGCCTGGCTCGACGGCCTCGGCTACGACGGCGAGCGCCTCTTCGACGACCGGGTGGTGGGGGAGGCCCGGCGGGTCTGCCTGGAGCTCTGGGTAAACGAGCGGCTGGCCGAGCTGGGGCAGGACCCCATCGATCCGGGGCAGACCTATGAGGCCCTGCTGGAGAAGGCCGAACAGCTGAGCCGGGAGACGGGGAAGCCCATCCCGATCCACGGCAAGCAGGTCCTCCGGGACGGGCGCACTGGGGAGCCCTTTGACCAGCCGGTAACGGTCGGGTACATCTACATGATGAAGCTCGTCCACCTGGTCGAGGACAAAATCCACGCCCGCTCCACCGGGCCCTACTCCCTGATCACCCAGCAGCCCCTGGGCGGCAAGGCCCAGTTCGGCGGCCAGCGGTTCGGGGAGATGGAGGTCTGGGCCCTGGAAGCTTACGGGGCGGCCTACACCCTGCAGGAGATGCTTACCGTCAAGTCGGACGACGTGGTGGGGCGGGTGAAGACCTACGAGGCCATCGTTAAGGGCGAGGACATCGCCCACCCCCACGTGCCCGAGTCCTTCAAGGTGCTGGTCAAGGAGCTCCAGAGCCTTGCCCTCTCGATTGAGGTTCTCAACGAGGAGGAGCAGCCGGTGGCCATCACCGAGTTTGGGACGCCGGAGGTGGACGAGGAGCGGATCCTCCGGGAGCTGGGGATTAACATCAGCGGCATCGAGACCTCGGACCTGATGGAGGGCTAGCCAGATGGCGATGCTGGAAGTTAACGACTTTAACGCCATTAGAATTTCGCTGGCCTCGCCCGAACAGATCCTTTCGTGGTCGTACGGGGAGGTCACCAAGCCCGAGACGATAAACTACCGCACCCTCAAACCGGAAAAGGACGGCCTTTTCGACGAGCGAATCTTCGGGCCGACCAAAGATTTTGAGTGCTACTGCGGCAAGTATAAGCGGGCAAAGCATAAGGGTATTATCTGCGAGCGGTGCGGGGTGGAGGTTACCCGCTCCAAGGTGCGGCGGGAGCGGATGGGCCACATCATGCTGGCCGCGCCCGTGGCCCACCTCTGGTTCTTTAAGGGCACCCCGAGCCGGCTGGGCCTGCTTTTGGACGTTTCGCCCCGCAGCCTGGAGCGGGTCCTCTATTTCGCCCAATATATCATCATCGACGTCGACGAGGACCGCAAGGCCGACCTGCTGGCCCGGGTCCGGGCCGAGTTCGACCAGGCCCTCGAAGCCCGCCGCCAGGAGCTGGCGGCGGCCGAGGCCGAGGTCAACGCCTGGCGGGATGGGGAGCTTGACCGGCTGGCCGCCGAGCTGGAGGCCAACAGCGCCCGGGCCGAGGCCCGCCGGGACGAGACGGTAAGGGCCCTGGAGGCCGAATTTGCCGCCGCCCGGGACCTGCTCCGGGAAGCCCTGGGTAAGCCGGCCCCCGCGGCCGTGACCTTCCGGGGGCAGACCCTGGTGGGGGCCGGGGAGCCGGTGGCCGAGTCCCACATCGCCGAGCTGGCCGACGCCTACCGGCGGGAGCTGGAGCGGGCGGCCGACGCCTACCGCCAGGACCTGGAGCGCTACCGGGCCCTCTACGAGGCCGGGGTGGAGCAGGTTCTGCAGGAGGCCGGGCGGCGGCTGGGTGAGCTCCAGGGCCGGTTTGAGGCGGCCCGGGCCGAACTGGAGGAGCAGCTGGCCGATAAAGAGGAGGAGCTGCGCCGGCTCCGCCCCCGGGAGCTACTCTCCGAGGCGGAGTACACCGAGTTCCGGGAGAGATACGGCGACCTCTTCCGGGCCGGGATGGGGGCGGAGGCGATCCTGGAGATCGTCCGGCGCCTCGACCTGGACCGCCTCCGGGAGGAGCTTCGGCAGGAGATAAACTCCTCCTCGGGCCAGCGCCGCAAGAAGGCGACCAAGCGCCTGCGGGTGGTGGAGGCCTTCCGCCAGAGCGGCAACAAGCCGGAGTGGATGATCCTGACGGTCCTGCCGGTGCTGCCCCCCGACCTGCGGCCGATGGTCCAGCTGGACGGCGGCCGGTTTGCCACCTCGGACCTGAACGACCTCTACCGGCGGGTTATCAACCGCAACAACCGGCTCAAGCGGCTGATGGAGCTTGGGGCCCCGGAGATCATCATCCGCAACGAGAAGCGGATGCTCCAGGAGGCGGTGGACTCCCTCATCGACAACGGCCGCCGGGGCCGGGCGGTGGCCGGGGCCGGCCAGCACAAGCTTAAGTCCCTTTCGGATATGCTTCGGGGCAAGCAGGGCCGGTTCCGCCAGAACCTGCTGGGCAAGCGGGTGGACTACTCCGGCCGTTCGGTCATCGTGGTCGGGCCGGAGCTTAAGCTCCACCAGTGCGGTTTGCCCAAGCGGATGGCCCTGGAGCTTTTTAAGCCCTTCGTGATGCACAAGCTGGTGGAGCACGGCTACGCCCACAACATCAAGAGCGCCAAGCGGATCGTGGAAAGGGTCAAGCCGGAGGTCTGGGATGTCCTCGAAGAGGTGATCAAGACCAGGCCGGTTCTGCTCAACCGGGCCCCGACCCTCCACCGGCTGGGGATTCAGGCCTTCGAGCCGGTCCTGGTGGAGGGCAGCGCCATCAAGATCCACCCCCTGGTCTGCACGGCCTTCAACGCCGACTTCGACGGCGACCAGATGGCCGTCCACGTCCCCCTCTCGAAGAAGGCGGTCGAGGAGGCCCGGGAGATCATGCTCTCGGCCAAGAACCTGCTTTCGCCCAGCTCCGGCGAGCCCATCGCCGCCCCGACCCTGGATATGGTCCTCGGGTGCTACTACCTGACCCTGGCCAAGCCGGCGGGGAAGGGGGCCGGCCGCTACTTCTCCGACTTCGACGAGGCGAAGCTGGCCTACGCCCTGGGCGAGCTCGACCTCCACGCCGAGGTCTACGTCCGGGAGGGTCCCGGAAAGCCCCTCTTTAAGACGACGGTGGGCCGGATCATCTTCAACGAGGTGCTGCCGCCGGAGCTGCGGTTCCGCAACGGGGAGATGGACAAAAAGGCCCTCAAACAGCTGGTGGCCGACTGCTACCGGCTGCTGGGGAACGACCGGACGGCCCAGATGCTGGACGAGCTTAAGGCCCTCGGGTTCCGACTGGCCACCCAGGCGGGCATCAGCATCGCCGTGGCCGACATCCGGATCCCGAAGGAGAAGTCGGAGATCATCCGGCGGGCCGAGGAGAATATCCAGAAGCTGGAGGCCCTTTACCGCCGGGGCCTGATCACCGACCAGGAGCGGTACGAGGAGTCCATCCGGGTCTGGGAGGAGGCCACCGAGGAGATCACCAAGAAGATCGAGGAGCAGATGGATAAGTGGACCTCGGTCTACATGATGGCCACCTCGGGGGCCAAGGGTAACATCGCCCAGATCCGGCAGATGGGCGGGATGCGGGGCCTGATGAGCGACCCGACGGGCCGGATCATCGACCTGCCCATCACCTCCAACTTCCGGGAGGGCCTGAGCGTCCTGGAGTACTTCATCTCGACCCACGGCGCCCGCAAGGGCCTGGCCGATACCGCCCTGCGGACGGCCGACTCGGGCTACCTTACCCGCCGGCTGGTGGACGTGGCCCAGGACATCATTATCCGGGAGGAGGACTGCGGCACCAACCTGGGCATCTGGATAACCCAGACGCCCGAGGACGAGATGCTGGTGCCCTTCGGCGAGCGGACCCTGGGCCGCTACGCCGCCCTGCCCATCCAGCACCCCGAGACGGGGGAGGTGCTGGTGGAGGCCAACCAGGAGGTCGATGAGGAGGCCGTCGAGAAAATCGTCCGGGCGGGCATAACCCAGGTTTACGTCCGGTCGCCCCTCACCTGCCAGGCCCGTTACGGCCTGTGCCGCTACTGCTACGGCCGGGACCTGGCCCGGCGGCGGCTGGTGGAGCTGGGGGAGGCGGTGGGCATCATCGCCGCCCAGTCCATCGGGGAGCCGGGGACGCAGCTTACGATGCGGACCTTCCACACCGGGGGCATCGCCCAGCAGGACATCACCACCGGCCTGCCCCGGGTTGAGGAGCTGTTTGAGGCCCGCACCCCCAAGAACCCGGCGGTGGTGGCCGAGATCGACGGGGTGGTGGAGATCATCGAGGAGCCGGGCGGGGTTCGCAAGCTGAAGATTACCAGCTCGGAGGTTTACCCCTACGAGCTCACCGTCCCGCCCGACTTCGAGCTGGCGGTGGCCGACGGCGACTACGTGGCCGTCAACGCCGTGGTGGCCCGGCGCCGGGACGTGAGCGAGGAGATGCTGCCGGCCCTGCCGGATGCCGCCCTTTACGCCCCCGTGGACGGGACCGTTCGGGTCCTGGACGGGATGGTGGTGATCTACCACGAGGAGCGGGACGAACGGGAGTACGAGGTTCCCGCCCAGCAGATGGTCCGGGTCGAGCCCGGCCAGCGGGTAAAGGCCGGGGACCAGCTCACCGACGGGGTGGTGCGGCCCCAGGATATCCTGCGGATCCAGGGCCGGGAGGCCGTCCAGCTCTACCTGGTTCGGGAGATCCAGAAGGTCTACCGGCAGCAGGGCGTAAACATCAACGACAAGCACATCGAGGTGATCGTCCGGCAGATGCTGCGCAAGGTCCAGGTGGAGTCGCCGGGGGACACCGACCTGCTGCCCGGGGAGCTGGTGGATAGGTTTGCCTACGAGGAGATAAACGCCCGGGTCCTGGCCGAAGGGGGGGAGCCGGCCACGGCCAAGACGGTGCTTCTGGGGATAACCAAGGCCTCCCTGACGACGGACTCGTGGCTTGCGGCGGCCTCCTTCCAGGAGACGACCCGGGTGCTGACGGAGGCGGCGGTGAGGGGGGCGGTCGACCGGCTCATCGGCCTCAAGGAGAACGTGATCATCGGGCGGCTCATCCCGGCCGGGACCGGGTTCCGGGCCCGGCAGCTGGCCCGGCTGCGGCAGGCCGAGGAGCGACTGGCCCTCGGTGAGGCCTTCGGGGGCTTCGAGGGGGAGCCGCCCCTGCCCGGCCTTGACACCGCCTCCAGCTAAATGTTAAATTTTCAGTTGGACGTTAGTTAGGCCCAACGACAGGTTCGGGTAGGTCGGAAAACCGGGGGCTGATAACGGTCCGCACCGGCGGGCAGGTTCAGTACCGCCTGGTTTTTCGGCCTATCACTGTGGTTGGTAGCAAGGCGAAGAAGGAGGGGTTGTTTAGATTTGCCGACGGTAAATCAGCTGGTTCGAAAAGGGCGCACTAAGGTCCGGAGGAAGCCGAAGGCTCCGGCCTTGCGGTATTATTACAACTCCCTGAAGCGGGAGCTGATTCCGGGGCCGGGTTCGCCGCAGAAGCGGGGGGTTTGCATCCAGGTGCGAACCATGACCCCGAAGAAGCCGAATTCGGCCCTGCGCAAAATCGCCCGGGTCCGGCTGAGCAACGGCCTGGAGGTCACCGCCTACATCCCGGGCGAGGGGCACAACCTGCAGGAGCACTCGGTGGTGCTGGTGCGGGGCGGGCGGGTGAAAGACCTGCCGGGCGTCCGGTACCACATCATCCGGGGTGCCCTCGACTGCGCCGGGGTTAAGAACCGCCGCCAGGGCCGAAGCAAGTACGGGGCCAAGCGGCCGAAGTCTTAAGGCCGGGCCTCGGCTCTTCCCCCTTTCCCCGCCGGCCGAGCATTCTCGGCGGGCTCTAGACCCTCAGGTCCCGGGAAGGTGCGCCCGGGGCTTGTTATGTCGGGAGGTCCGATATGCCACGACGTGGTAAGGTCGAGCGGCGGCCCATTCCGCCCGACCCTAAATACGGAAACGTTTGGGTCCAGAAGTTTATAAACAAGGTCATGCGCGAAGGCAAAAAGACGGTGGCCGAGAAGATCGTCTACGGCGCCTTTGACATCATCCAGCGCCAGACGGGCCGCAACCCCGTCGAGGTCTTCGAACAGGCCGTCCGAAACGCCATGCCCGTCCTCGAGGTGCGGCCCCGGCGGGTCGGGGGCGCCACCTACCAGGTGCCCATCGAGGTCCGCCCCGAGCGCCGGGTGAGCCTGGCCATGCGCTGGCTGGTCGAATCCGCCCGCAACCGGCCGGGCAAGACGATGATTGAGAAGCTGGCGGCCGAGCTCATGGATGCGGCCCGGGGGACCGGGGCCACCATCAAGCGCCGGGACGACCTTCACAAGATGGCCGAGGCGAACCGGGCCTTCGCCCATTACCGGTGGTAAGCCATGCCCAGGCCTGTTCCCATTGAGCGAGTCCGAAACATCGGCATCATCGCCCACATCGACGCCGGGAAAACGACCACCACCGAGCGGATCCTTTTCTACACCGGCCGAACCTACAAGCTCGGCAGCGTCGATGAGGGCACGGCGGTCATGGATTGGATGGAGCAGGAGCGGGAGCGGGGCATCACCATCACCGCCGCCGCCACCACCTGCTTCTGGCGTGACCACCAGATAAATATCATCGATACGCCCGGGCACGTGGACTTCACCGTGGAGGTGGAGCGGAGCCTGCGTGTCCTCGACGGGGGCGTTGTCGTCCTCGACGCCGTGGCCGGCGTCCAGCCCCAGTCGGAGACGGTCTGGCGCCAGGCCGACAAGTACCGGGTGCCCCGAATCTGTTTTGTTAACAAGATGGACCGGGTTGGGGCCAACTTCTGGCGGACCGTCCAGATGGTCCGGGACCGGCTTAAGGCCCGGGCGGTCCCCATCCAGGTGCCCCTCGGGGTCGAGGCCGCCTTTACGGGCGTCATCGACCTTATCGAGGAGAAGGCCATCGTCTACACCGACGAGCTGGGCACCGCCCCCCAGATAACGGAGATTCCCCCGGAGTACGCCGGGGAGGTGGCCCGCCGCCGGGAGGAGATGCTCGAGGCCGTCGTGGAGACCGACGAGGCCCTCCTGGCCAAGTACCTGGAGGGGGAGCCGATAACCCCGGCCGAGATAAAGGCCGCCCTGCGGCGGGCGACCATCAACGGCCAGCTGGCGCCGGTGCTGGCCGGCAGCGCCCTTAGAAATAAGGGAATTCAGCCCCTGCTGGACGCCGTCGTCGACTACCTGCCGTCGCCGGCCGACATGCCCCCGGTCCAGGGGACCGACCCCAACACCGGCGAGGTAATCTTCCGGCGGCCCAGCGACGACGAGCCGGTGGCCGCCCTGGCCTTTAAGGTGATGGTGGACGAGTACGTGGGCCGGCTGGTGTATATCCGGGTCTATTCGGGCGTCCTAACCTCGGGCCAGCAGCTCCTTAACGTCACCAAGGGGGTTCGGGAGCGGGTCGGCCGGCTCCTCCAGATGCACGCCAACTACCGGGAGGAGATAAGCGAGGTCTACGCCGGCGGAATCGCCGCGGCCGTGGGCCTCCGGGCGACGTCCACCGGCGACACCCTGGCCGACCCCGCCGCCCCCATCCTGCTGGAGCCGCCCAAGTTCCCGGAGCCGGTAATTTCGGTGGCCATCGAGCCGAAGACCAAGGCCGACCAGGACCGGCTTTCCCTGGCCCTGGCCCGGCTGGCCGAGGAGGACCCGACCTTCCGGGTGCGGGTGGACCCCGAAACCGGCCAGACCCTCATCTGGGGCATGGGGGAGCTTCACCTGGAGGTGCTGGTGGACCGGATGATGCGGGAGTACAAGGTTGCGGCCAAGGTCGGCCGGCCCCAGGTGGCTTACCGGGAGACCATCACCGTCCCGGCCGAGGCCGAGGGCCGCTTCATCCGGCAGACGGGCGGTCGGGGCCAGTACGGCCACGTCTGGCTCCGGCTGGAGCCGCTGCCCCGGGGCTCCGGCTTTGAGTTTGTCAACAAGATCGTGGGCGGGGTGATCCCCAAGGAGTTTATCCCGGCGGTGGAGGCCGGGGTCCGGGAGGCCATGGAGACCGGGGTCCTGGCCGGCTACCCGATGGTGGACATCCGGGTCATCCTCTTCGACGGAAGCTACCACGAGGTGGACTCTACCGAGTTCGCCTTTAAGATGGCGGCCCAGATCGCCTTTAAGAACGCCGCCCAGCGGGCCAAACCCGTCCTGCTGGAGCCCATCATGCGGGTGGAGGTCACCATCCCCGAGGAGTTCCTGGGGGATGTGGTGGGCAACCTCACCGCCCGACGGGGCCACATCCTGGGCATCGAGGCCCGGGACGGCACCCAGGTTATCCGGGCGCTGGTGCCCCTGGCCGAAATGTTCGGCTACGCCACCGACCTGCGGTCCCTGACCCAGGGCCGGGGTAGCTTCGTGATGGAGTTCGACCACTACGAAGAGGTGCCGGCGAATATCGCCGAGGAGATCGTCGCCAAAATCAAAGTCTGAGCAGGAGGATAAAGGATGTCCAAGCCTAAGTTTGAGCGGAAGAAGCCCCATGTGAATGTGGGGACCATTGGGCACATTGACCATGGGAAGACGACGTTAACGTCGGCGATAACGAAGGTTTT
>DAOTYJ010000127.1:0-2254 GCA_034434875.1 Dehalococcoidia bacterium
CCAAAGCCGAGCGCCTCCGGCGCTGGCGCCTTCGGCCGCCCCCTTTTTACCCGGTTCCCTTCAGACCGGAACATTTCAACCTCTTCCAGGTCAGGCTTGCCGGTCCGTTTGTAAACGTAGCCGAGCTGCGGTCGAACGGTCAACCCTGACGCCAACCTTTTCGAAAACCGCTTCACCAAGCTGCTGAGCAGTCCAGGTCCGATCCTGGGCTAAAAGTTCCCGAAGATAAGCTTCGACCTGAGGGGTGATTTTTGGGGCTGCGCCAGCCGCAGCCCCCTTCGGGGGCGCCGCCGAAGGCGGCTCGGCGCCCGCTAAGCGGGCCGCCGTCGGCCAGACCCTCAAACTTGCGCTCAAGCCAGCGCCTTAAATCGAGCACGACCGTAGTCCGGTCCCTGCCCACAAACTCGGCGGCCCCCTTCGGGGGCGCAGTCCAGCCCAGCGGCCAAAGGCCGCTCCTAATTTCGAGGGCCCTGAGCCGAACCTTGGGGTGAACCAGGGGGCTTTTCTCCAGTTCCAGTAATCTGGCATCCTCTTCAGGGGTCAGTCGGATAAATATCGGCGCACTCATGTCGAGAGTATAGCACACAGGAACTTAAGCAGGACAACCAGCCATCCGCAGCAGTTCCCGGCCAGGATATTGCCCGGGCCGACCCGGATAAGATTGCCGGCCCAGATAGCCGCCGGCAACAGCGGGCCCTGATCCCGGCCGGGCGGCCTTGTGGGGGAACGGTCCGGCCATGTCAGACAGATTTTCCTTTACGGAAGTTACAGTCCGGTTGAAATCCGGTAGACATCACGTTAAGGAAAGGCCCGGCCGTCCGGTGCCGTTTCAGGGTCGGCGAGCTGCCGCCTGCCCGGGCCAGGTGATTGCATTTGCGAGCGTGCGCAGGGTCTGGCCCATAGATGGCGGGATGAGCCAGTCGACAAAGTTGACTGCGGGCAGGCGCCTCCGGGGAGCGCCTGCCGGTCGACCGCGTCGCCGAAGGCGACCCTTGTTAGGCCGGTACTCGGGGCAGTGTATATTTAGCCCCCAATTTTTGTCATGAACGGACGGAACCCAATGGTCCAGCCGGGTCCAGTTCAGCGCTCCGCTGAGCCCTGGTCTCCCGGCCCGTTCCGTGTTCACCGATGACCGGTCAGCCGGGTTAATCGACCGACGGTTGTTAACTTCGAACACCCACTCGCGGCCAGATTCGGACGGCCGATGACGTCCCGGCTGGGCAGCACAAAGACCGCCCGCCGGACACGAGAGAAAAGGCCTTCCCGGATGCCGTTTCCATCCGTGCCCTTAACTTCCGGCCCCGGCCGGGAAGAACCGCGTCTTAAGCGGGGCTGCCGCCTTTACCCGCTCGAAGTCCTCATCCGTGTGCCAGAGCTCCAGGTCGGCGGAAAGGGCCGCCCCCGCAATCAGCAGGTCAGGCAGCGGAATGGAAATCCCGAGCCGACGCAGCCGGTGGCCGAGCCGCGCCGCCGATTCCCACACCCCGGCTGTAAGCTCAACCTCGGGCAGGCCTTCCAGGACCGAAAGGAGCCGGTCATAAGGTAGTCTCGTCCCGGGCACCCACCAGAAGCTCGGCCTTCACCACCCAGCAGGTAAACACCTCACCCAGGGCCAGCAGCCGGCTGACTTCGGCCTTGAGGGCCTCATCGCCGCCCGGCCGGAAGTACCGGACCCAGACCGAGGTGTCTAACAGGGTCCCGCTCAAGGGCGCTCCAGGGCCGACCGGCGCCAGGCGGCGAGCTCCTCCAGGGTCATCTCTACCAGGCCCGAACCGACCAGCTCCCGCAGACGCGCCTGGCGCCTCCGAGCGATGAACTCCTTAAGGGCCAGCTCGATGACCTGGCGCCGGCGCAGTCGGCCACCGGCGGCCTCAAGGGCGGCTTTGAGCAGCTCCGGGTCCAGGGTTACCGAGAATCTAGGCATCCTCAACTTCCCTGCACCGGTATTTTACACCATTTTACTGCACCGGCACAGCGTTTGTATGGGTTGCGTCTGCCCGAAGGCGGTGGGAGGAATTTAAGGTCCTGGGTGGCCCCAAACTTAACATAAGTCGCAAGGCGACTTATGTTAAGTTTGCCAGGCCTGGCGCACGACCCCGGCAAAGGTCGGTCCGGCTGGGCGGCCTGCGGCCGCACCCGGCCTACTGCGGCGGCTCTTGAACTAGCGACCGAAGGCCGCTCTGCCTGACCACATCAAGGAGCGGCCTTGCCTGCTCACCAGGCGTGGCCTTCGGCGAAACCTACCCGCCGTAGC
>DAOTYJ010000128.1:0-2303 GCA_034434875.1 Dehalococcoidia bacterium
GGGGTCACCTTTTCGGCCGCCATGGCCAGGTCCCCCTCGTTCTCCCGGCCCTCATCGTCAACGATGATGACAAATTTGCCCGCCCGGTAATCTTCAAGGGCTTCTTCGACGCTGGCCAACGGCATCTTTTTCCCTCCTTATTCAGCCCAGACGTCCCGACGCTTTTAAGAGCCGCTCGACGTAGCGGCCCAAAATGTCCGTCTCGATGTTTACCAGGTCCCCAACACCCTTTAAGCCTAGGGTTGTCTGGGCCCGGGTAAAGGGGATGACCGTAACCGAAAAGCTTCGGCCGTTGACGGCCACCACCGTAAGGCTTACCCCGTCGACGGCCACGAACCCCTTGGGGACGATATAAGGCCCGAGGCCCTCCGGAACCGAAAACCAAAAGTTTACGGCCTCCCCCTCGGCCTCGGCGGCCAGAATCTCGGCGACGGCCTCCACGTGCCCCTGGACGATGTGTCCTCCAAGCCGGCCCCCCACCGGCACCGCCCGCTCCAGGTTTACCCGGTCCCCGGCCCGGAGCCGCCCCAGGTTGGTCCGGCGCCGGGTTTCGGGGCTTAATTCCACCCGAAAGCTTTCGTCATCCCGGCCCACCACCGTAAGGCAGGCCCCGTTTACGGCGATGCTCTGCCCCACTTCCAGGTCCGAAAGCACCTTCCGGGCCCCGATTCTAAGCTCTGGGGGCTCCGAGAAAAGCACTACCCCGAGCTCTTCAACGATTCCCGTAAACATCGAAGCACGGATAACCCGTTATTAAAAGATCTTCCCCAAGCCGGCAGAGCTCGACTTCTCTAAGGCCCACCGCCTCCGAAAGCCTCGGCCGCCCCAGCCCCCCCAGGGGACCGGGGGCCTTCTCGCCCCCGATAAGCTTGGGGGCAATAAAGGCCAAAACCTTGTCGATTAAGCCTCGGTCGAAAAGGCTTCCCAGTAGCCGGCTTCCCCCTTCGGCCAGCACCCAGGCGATGTTGCGCCGGCCGAGTTCGGCTAAGAGGGCTTTCAGGTCGACCCGACCTTCCGCCGCCGGCAAGACCAGAACCTGGGCGCCCCGGTCCGAAAGGGCCTTAAGCCTTTTGGGGTCGGCCAGCTCCGTCGTGGCGATTAAAGGCGGGGCCGCCCCGTCCAGCACCCGGGCCTTAAGGGGCGTCCGACATCGGGAATCGACCACCACCCGCACCGGCTGCCGGGGGGCCGGGGCCTGCCCGAACTCTTCCGGCCGGGCGGTCAGGGCCGGGTCGTCCTTAAGGACGGTGCCCACCCCCACCATCACGGCGTCCACCCGGGCCCGGAGCCGGTGGACCCAGGCCCGGGCCTCGGGGCCCGTAACCCAGCGGCCATCCCCCGTACGGGCGGCGATCTTGCCGTCCAGGGTCATGGCGTATTTGGCCAGGACAAAGGGCCGGCCGGTGGTTATGAACTTAAAAAACCACTCGTTAAGCTTTCTGGCCTCGGCCTCGTGTTCGCCCAAGACCACCCGGATTCCCGCCTCGGCAAGGGCCCGAACCCCCCGGCCGGAGACTAAAGGGTTGGGGTCCAGGGTGGCCACGTGGACCTCGGCGATTCCGGCCGCAATAATGGCCTCGGTGCAGGGCGGGGTCCGGCCTTGATGACAGCAGGGCTCTAAGGTCACGTAAAGGGTTGCCCCCCGGGCCAGCTCCCCGGCCCGCCTTAAGGCCACCACCTCGGCGTGGGGCCCGCCGGGGGGCGAAGTGGCCCCCGAGCCCACGACCCTACCCTCCCGGACGACTAAAGCCCCCACGGCCGGGTTGGGGCTGGTGGTGCCCAGGACCTGGTCGGCCAGCGCCAGGGCCTGGGCCATGAAATCGGCCGCCATAAATTCCCCCAAATTTTTGGGCCTGAAGGCAGGTGCCCCCAGGCCCAGAAGAATTGGCCCTTTAAGGTCACCCCACCTGCCTTCTCCCATCCGGACTATACCGTCGGCCCCGGATTCTCACCGGGTCCACCCATCCCCTGTCAAGGGGACGGGGTCGCGGGCTCCTTTCTCACCGCCGGTCGGGAATTGGCCCGGCCCTTAAAGCCCGGGCCTCACCCTGCCCCGAAGGACCGATGGGTTTTGCCCGATATTCGGTTGTGTTCATATGATTCTAACATATGGCGGGGTTGCCCCAAACCGGGATATCGAAGCCGTGCCCGCCGGGCGGCCAGCTTGACAGGCGGTGGGTATGGTATGCTAGATTAAGCTAACAACTCAATAAAGGCTAGGCCCTCATCAAGAGCGGTGGAGGGAGACGGCCCGATGAAGCCCGGCAACCGTCCGGGGTCCGGGCCCGGCCTTTAAGGCAAAG
>DAOTYJ010000129.1:0-16631 GCA_034434875.1 Dehalococcoidia bacterium
CTTTGCCTTAAAGGCCGGGCCCGGACCCCGGACGGTTGCCGGGCTTCATCGGGCCGTCTCCCTCCACCGCTCTTGATGAGGGCCTAGCCTTTATTGAGTTGTTAGCTTAATCTAGCATAATCCGGCGACGGCGTCAAGTCTTGCCGGGCCGCCGGCCTGGCGGCTTTAAATCAGGGGGTGGGGGAACCGCCCACCGCCCGGGTTGCGTCCCTTGACACCCTCGGGTATAATAGGGGCCGGTTACGTTGAACTGCCACTCACCCGCCCTGGCGGGTGGGGGGCTGCCAGTGGTGGTATGGTTGGGGGTGGAGCCATGGTTGCGGTCCTAACAAACAGTCGGGGGTCTGTCCTTTTTGGACGATTACCGTACAATTACGACACACCCGGCGCCACCCCCGGCACCGGCCGTCGAGGGGCTTGCGGGGCTGAGTTTGCCCTCGCTGGCCTCGGCCTGGCCACGGGCGGCCAGGTGCCTGGTCTACCTGGTGCTCGGCCTGGTTTGCCTTGGCCTTACCAGGCTGGCATCCGCTGAGCGGGAATTTTTCGGCCCCTCCCCCGTCACCGGCCTTTACCCCGAGGCCGTCGAGCTAGTAAGCTCTAGAGCCCGGACTCCGGAAGGATTTCTGGTAGTTATGGCCCTGCCCGAGAGCCTTCAGTCGGCGACGGCAACCGGGGGTTCGGCCCAGCCGGCCCAGGCGGTCATCGAGTACACCGTTAGCCCAGGGGATACCCTCTACACCATTGCCGAGCGGCTGGGGGTAAGCGTGGAGAGCATCGTCTGGGCCAACAACCTTAACAGCGAAAATTACCTTCAGCCGGGCCAGGTGCTCCAGGTTCCGGCGGTTTCGGGGGTAATCCACACCGTCCAGGCGGGGGAGACTCTGGAGGGGATCGCCCGGCACTACGGGGTTGACCAGGCCAATATTCTGGCCTTTGCGCCCAACGGCCTGTCGGACCCGAACCAGCTTCAGGTGGGGCAGAGGCTGGTGATTCCGGGCGGCCGGGTGCCCGAGCCGCCCCGGCCGGCCTCGGCCCGAACCGAGCCCCGGCCGGCCCCGGTTCAGAGTCCGCCGCCCCCGGCCCAGGCCGCCCCCGCCCCGCCGGTGGCCGCGGCCCCTCCTGCCCCGCCGCCCCCGCCACCGCCCCCGGCCCGGGCGGCCGCCGGCTTCACCTGGCCGACGGTGGGCATTATCAGCCAGTACTTCTCGGCCTACCATCGGGGCCTCGATATCGCGCCTCCCTACGGCACCCCCGTTCGGGCGGCGGCGGCCGGGGTGGTGGTTCAGGCCAGCGCCGGGTGGAACGGCGGCTACGGGACCATGGTGGTCATCGACCACGGCAACGGCTTCCGGACCCTTTACGCCCACCTGAGCCGGCTGGACGTCTCCGTGGGGGAGGCCGTGGAGCAGGGCGAGGTTATCGGGGCCGTCGGCCGGACGGGAATCGCCACCGGCCCCCACCTCCACTTCGAGGTCCACCGGGGCGGGGTTCCCATCAACCCCCTGAGCGTTCTCCCCTGATCGGGGCGGTGCGGGAGGCCGGGCCTGGTATACTTTAGGCCCGGATGAGGCCGAAGCGGGTCGCCATCGTCCACGACTGGCTTAACCAGCACGGGGGGGCCGAGCGGGTCCTGGAGGTGCTCCACGACCTCTTCCCCGACGCCCCGGTTTACACCTCCATTTTCGACCCGAAAGCCATGCCCGCCGAATATCGAAACTGGAAGATTATCACCTCCTTTATGCAGGCCCTCCCCGGGGTGGCCCGCCGCCACCAGTGGTATCTCCCCTTCTACCCCCTCGCCTTTGACAGCTTTGACCTGGCCGAATACGACCTGGTTATCTCCGTAAGTAGCGGCTTCTGCCACGGGGTCCTTGTCCGGGCCGACGCCTGCCACCTGAACTACTGCCTTACGCCCCCCCGCTTTCTCTGGAACTTTGAGGCCTATGTGGAACGGGAGGCCGTTGGCCCGCTCCTGCGGACCGCCCTGCGGCCCCTCATTAGCCTGCTCCGGGTCTGGGATGCGGTGGCCGCCCAGCGGGTCGACTTCTTCATCGGCATCTCCCGGGCAGTGGTGGGCCGGATTCGCCGGATTTACCGGCGGGACGCCTGGCTCCTTCACCCCCCGGTGGAGACGGACCGGTTCAGGCCGGCCGACCGGTTCGAGGATTATTATTTGGTCGTTTCCCGGCTCGTCCCTTACAAGCGGGTGGACCTGGCCGTGGAGGCCGCCAACCGGCTGCGGGTGCCCCTGCTGGTGGTGGGGGATGGGCGGGACCGGCCCCGGCTGGAGCGGCTGGCCGGCCCGACGGTGAAGTTCCTGGGCCGACTGCCCACCGAGCAGGTGGCCGACCTGATGGCCCGGTGCCGGGCCCTGGTCTTCCCGGGGGAGGAGGATTTCGGGATCGTCCCGGTGGAGGCGATGGCCAGCGGCCGGCCGGTTATCGCCTACGCGGCCGGGGGCGCCCTGGATACGGTTATCGAGGGCCGGACGGGGCTCCTTTTCCGGGCGCAGACGGCGGAGGCCCTGGCCGAAGCCCTCGCCGCCTTCCGGCCTGAGGATTTCGACCCGGCCGCCCTGCGGGCCTTTGCCCGGCAGTTCGATACGGCCGAGTTTAAGCGCAAGTTTCTGGCCCTGGTGGGAAGGGCGGTGGCCGGGGCGGGTCCCGAGCCTTCGGGTTAGATTACCCGGATCGGGTAGTTGGGGGCCTCGTGGGTGACCAGGACCCCGTGGGGGTGGCTCTCGGCGGTGGCCGCCGGGGTCGTCCGCACGAAGCGGGCCTTGGCTTTGAGCTCTTCGATGGTGGCGGCCCCCACGTAGCCCATGGCCGCCTTAAGGCCGCCGATGAGCTGGTATATGACGGTGGACAGCGGCCCTTTGTAGGGCACCCGGGCCTCGACCCCTTCGGGGACCAGTTTGGCCTCAGAGTCCACGTCCCCCTGGCCGTAGCGGTCCCGGGCGAACCGCTGTTTCATTGCGCCCAGGGAGCCCATTCCCCGATACTCTTTGAAGCGCTCCCCCTGGTAGACGATGATCTCCCCGGGGCTTTCGTCCACCCCGGCCAGGAGGGACCCGAGCATCACCGAGTCGGCCCCGGCCCCAATGGCCTTGGCGATGTCGCCCGAGTAGCGGATGCCCCCGTCGGCGATGACGGGGACGCCGTAGCGGGCGGCCACCGAGGCGCACAGGTAGATGGCCGTGACCTGGGGCATGCCGACGCCGGTCACCACCCGGGTGGTGCAGATGGCCCCGGGCCCCATCCCCACCTTGATGGCGTCGGCGCCGTTGGCGATGAGCTCCTCGGCCGCCTCGGCGGTGGCGATGTTGCCGGCGATGACGTCCACCGGGAAGCGGCGCTTCAGCTCCCGCAGGGTCTGGATGACGGCCGCCGAGTGGCCGTGGGCGGTGTCGATGACCAGCACGTCCACGCCGGCGGCCACCAGGGCCTCGGCCCGCTCGATGGCCTCCGGCCCCACCCCGACGGCCGCCCCGACCCGGAGCCGGCCCCGCTCATCCTTGGTGGCGTTGGGGTAAAGGATCCGCTTACGGATATCTTTAACGGTGATAAGGCCTTTAAGGTTAAAGTTTTCGTCGACAATAGGAAGTTTTTCGATCTTATGGCGGCTCAGAATCTCCTGGGCTTCTTCAAGACTGATCCCGACCGGGGCGGTGACCAGGTTCTCCCGGGTCATCACCTCTTTGATGGGCCGGTCCGGGTTCGTCTCAAAGCGGACATCCCGGTTGGTGATGATGCCCACCAGCCGGCCGTTCTCGGTGATGGGGATCCCGGAGATGTGGTAGCGGGCCATCAGGGCCAGGGCGTCCCGGACCCGGTCATCAGGCCCGAGGGTGATGGGGTCCGTGATCATCCCCGATTCCGACCGCTTGACCTTGTCGACCTCGGCCGCCTGCTCCTCGATGGAGAGGTTCCGGTGGATGATGCCGATTCCCCCCTCCCGGGCCAGGGCGATGGCCATGGCCGCCTCGGTGACGGTATCCATGGCCGCCGAGACGATGGGAATCTGGAGCCGGATGTTGCGGGTAAGCCAGGTGGCCGTGGACACGTCCCGGGGCAGAACTTCGGACCGGGCCGGGACCAGCAGAACGTCGTCGAAGGTTAGGCCCTCGCCGATAAACTTCTCCTCAAAGAGCATGGTTCGCTCCTCCCAGCCGGGGATTTTTCGGGCTACTTCGGGGCAGGGTTAAGATTCACCGCCGCAATTTTTTAAGATTATACCATTTCGCCGCTAACTTCTTTAAAGAGCCGCCGACCCAGCTCCAGCAGCCGGCTTCGCCGGTCAGGGGGAACGTTCTGCTTGGAAAGATAAAGCTCCAGGGCCCGGATGGGGTCGAGCTCGTGGTAGACCAGCTCGGCCTGGCACTCCGGACAGCGCCGGTCCACCGCCTCCACCAGCTGGTATTCCCGGCGGCAGTTGGGGCAGGTGAGAAGGGTGAGGGGCGGCCGGGGCCGGCCGACGGGAACCCGGTTGATCACCTCGTACTTGGCCGGCCGTAGGGCCCGGCGGATGGCCGCCAGGTCCAGCAGGGGCTGGAGCTCGTGGGGGAGGGTTATCCGGAGGCGGACGACGGCGTCGGCGATGGGCTGGCCCTCCAGGGCCTCCAGCACCTCCTCCGTGGGCCGGTTGGAGCGGACGGTCACGTCGATGGTTAAGAACCGGCGGGCCGGGACCGGCTTGAATTCAAAGCGGGCGACCCATTTCCCGGCGTCCCGGTCGATGGTAACCAGGACAAAGCCCTTTTCTTCCCGCTCCTCCGAAAAGTCCACCCGCTCCAGGCTGCCGGCGTAGACCAGGGGCGGGTCGGCCTTGCGGAGGACCTGGTGGCGGTGGACGTGGCCGAGGGCGACGTAGCAGAACTCCGGGCGGGCCAGGTCGCCCTGGGCCCAGACGTACTCGTTGCCCAGCATCAGGTTGCGTTCGCTTCCGGGCTCGGCCCCGGCCACCACCCCGTGGACGGCCAGGATGGCCGGAAGCTCCGGGTCGAGCCGGGCCGAGGCCTCCTCCAGCCGGACCAGGGCCCACTCCAGCAGGGCCCGGTTTATCTCTTCGATGGGCTTATCCCGCAGGTCGTCCCGGCCGAATACCCGGTGGCGGGAAAGCCAGGGCACGGCCACCACCTGGATGGGCCCGGACTTGGTCTCAACCCGGTAAAGGTCGAGGCGGTTGCCCACGTAAACCCCGGGTAGGGCCAGGGTGTGGAAGATATCCAGGGTGGTGGCCCGGCCGCTGGCCAGGGGCACGTCGTGGTTGCCCACCAGCAGGAAGATGGGGATCTGGTTTTCCCGCAGCCGGACGACCCGGCGGGCAAACTCCCGCTGGAGGGTGGGGGAGGGGTCCCGGTTCTTGTAGGCGTCCCCGGTGAAGAGGACCAGGTCGGCCCCCTCGGCGACGGCGTAGTCGACGACGGCGTCAAAAGCCTTTAAAAAGTCCCCGACCCGGGTCGAAAGGCCCGTTACCGGGTCGAGGCGGCCGTAGTTTTCCACCCCCAGGTGGAGGTCCGAGAAGTGGACGACCCGGAACACGGCCGCCTACTCGGCATTCAGCCTTTCGGCCAGGGCCGTCCGCAGCTCCGGGATGGGCACCCGGACCTGGGCCATGGTGTCCCGGTCCCGGATGGTGACGGCGTTGTCTTCTAGGGTCTGGAAGTCGACGGTGACGCAGTAAGGGGTGCCCACCTCGTCCTGGCGCCGGTAGCGGCGGCCGATGGATTGGGTCTCGTCGTAGTCGACGACCCAGTGCCTGCGCAGTTCTCGGTGGATCTCTTTGGCCACCCGGATGAGGGGCTCCCGCTTGCTTAAGGGCAGGACGGCCACCTTAATGGGGGCGATGGCCGGGTGGAACCTGAGGACGACCCGGGTGCCCTCCTTGTCCGGCTCTTCGTCGTAGGCGTCCAGCATAAAGGCCAGCATCACCCGGTCCACCCCGGCCGAGGGCTCGATGACGTAGGGTGTAATGTGCTGGCCGGTCTCCTCGTCGTAATAAGTTAGGTCTTTGCCGCTGAACTCCGAATGCCGGCGCAGGTCGTAATCGGTGCGGTTGGCGATCCCCTCGATTTCGGTCCAGCCCCACGGGAACCGGTATTCCACCTCGACGGTGGCCTTGGAGTAGTGGGCCAGCTCCTCGGGGGGCAGGGCCCGGAGCCGCAGATTCTGGGCCTTTATCCCGTACCGAACGTACCAGTTGAGCCGCTCCTCCGCCCAGTACCGGTGGTACTCCTCGTCGGTTCCGGGCTTGACGAAATACTCGAGCTCCATCTGCTCGAATTCCCGGTCCCGGAAGATGAAGTTGCCGGTGGTGATCTCGTTCCGAAAGGCCTTTCCGACCTGGGCGATGCCGAAGGGAAGCTTGCGCCGGGTCGTGTTAAGGACGTTGAGAAAGTTTACAAAGATGCCCTGGGCGGTCTCGGGCCGCAGGTAGACGATGGCGGCCTCCTCCTCGACCGGCCCGAAGTAAGTCTTAAACATCGTGTTGAACATCCGGGGCTCGGTGAACTCCCGGCCGCCGCACTCCGGGCAGACCTCCCCCACCTCGTCGGCCCGGAACCGGACGTGACACCGCTTGCACTCGACCAGGGCGTCGGCAAAGGTGTCCACGTGGCCCGAGGCCTTAAGGACCATCGGGTGGGTGAGGATCGCCGAGTCGAGCCCCTCGACGTCGTCCCGCTCCTGGACCATGGCCCGCCACCAGGCGGCCTTGATGTTGTTCTTTAGAAGGACCCCCAGGGGCCCGTAGTCCCAGACGCCGCTTAAGCCCCCGTAAATTTCGGCGCTGGGGAAAACGAAGCCCCGCCGCTTGGCAAGGGATACGATTTTATCCATTAAGTCGGCAACCATCGGGCGGCCCTGCTTTCAGAAGGTCGGCTTTTGGGCAAATTGACAGGTGTCCGCGGGTATTATATCATCCCATTGTAAGCCCGTTCTTCGGGCCCGGCCCTTAACCTGAGCCTTCAGGAGCGCCCTTTGGGACGACCCGGCCCGGCCTAAGGTTTACCCCTGGGGGGCGGGCATCGCCGCCCCGGCCCGGCCGCGGCCCGGGCTTCCGGAAAACTTTGCCCGGAGTTTGGCCTTGGACCCGCAGCTGACCGCCCGAATCCGGGCCTATCTTTCCGAAAGGGGCCTGGACGGCTGGCTGGTTTACGATTTCCGGGGGCTTAATCCCGTCTTTGCCGAGCTGGTGGGCCGGACGGGCGGCACCCGCCGGGCCTTTCTGGCCTTAAGGCCCGACGAAGAGCCCACCCTGCTGGTCCACCAGGTGGACGCCGGGGGCTTTGCCGGCCTGGGGCGGCGGGTTTACCGCAACCGGGAGGAGCTGGTGGACGGTCTCCTCAGCCTCTTCCCCGGCGGGCGCCGGCTCCTGATGGAGTATTCCCCCGGCGGGGCCCTGCCCACCATGTCCTACGTGGACGCGGGGACCTTTGAGCTTTTAACCTCCTTGGGGTTCGAAATCCTGCCCTCGGCCGACCTTTACCAGGAGCTTTTTGCCACCTGGACGGAGGGGGAGCTGGCCGAACACCGGCTGGCCGTCCGGGAGCTGGGGCGGGTCGTGTTGGCGGCTTTTGGATTCATCGGGGAGAACCTGGGCCGGGTCGCCGAGGGGGATGTGGTGGGGTTCATCCGGCGGGAGTTTGCGGCCGCCGGCCTGGAAGCCGACTCGGGCCCCAACGTCTCCGTCAACGCCCACACGGCCGACCCCCACTACGAGCCGGCGGGGTCCGGGTCGGTCATATCGGCGGGGGATTGGGTGCTCATCGACCTCTGGGCCCGCCGGCCCGGCGGGGTTTACGCCGACATCACCTGGGTCGGCTACGCCGGCCGGGAGGTGCCGGCCCGGTACCGGCAGGCCTTCGACGTCGTCCGGGCCGCCCGGGACCTGGCCCTGGACTTTCTTGCCGAGGCCTGGGGGTCGGGCCGGCGGGTTGAGGGCTGGGAGGTGGACCGGGCGGCCCGGAAGCTGGTGACGGAGCGGGGTTTCGGGGCCTATTTTACCCACCGCCTGGGCCACAGCCTGGGCCGGGAGGCCCACGGCAGGGCCGCAAATTTAGACGACTACGAGACTCACGACACCCGGGCCCTTATCCCCGGCCTCGGCCTCACCGTCGAGCCGGGCCTTTACTTCGACGATTTTGGGGTCCGCTCGGAAATCAACGTCTACCTGGGACCCCACGGCCCCGAGGTGACCACCCCCATTCAAGAAGAGGTCGTTCTTATCGGGAGGTAACGATGCTAAGGGTCGGCATCCTGAACGTTACCGGTTATGCGGGGGCGGAGGCGGTGCGGATCCTGATGCGCCACCCGGAGGTGCGGGTAGCCTCCGTTACCGGCCGGAGCGCCGCCGGCCAGAAGCTGGGCGACGTCTTCCCCCACCTGGCCGAGCTGGACCTTACCATCGAGCCGGAGCTGGGGGAGGTGGACTTTGTCATTTCGGCCCTGCCCCATAAGGCCAGCGCCGAGGCGGTGGCCCCCCTGGTGGAGGGGGGCATCCGGGTGGTGGACATCAGCGCCGACTTCCGCCTCCGTTCGGCCCAGACCTACGAGGAGTGGTACGAAACCCCCCACCCGGCCCCGAGGCTCCTGGAGGAAGCGGTCTACGGCCTGACGGAGCTTCACCGGGCCGAGGTGGCTACGGCCCGGCTGGTGGCCAACCCCGGTTGCTACCCCACCTGCATCATCCTGGGGCTTTACCCGGCCTTGAGAGAGGGGATTATCGACGGGCAGATCATCGCCGACGCCAAGTCGGGGGTCTCCGGGGCCGGCCGGAGCCTGAGCCTTTTTACCCATTTTTCCGAGGTTAACGAAAACGTCCAGGCCTACGGCCTTAAGGGCCACCGCCACCTGCCGGAAATCCTCCAGGAGCTGGCGCCGGTGGCCGGGCCGAACCTGGGGGTGACCTTCGTGCCCCACCTGATCCCCATGACCCGGGGTATCCTGGCCACCTGCTACGCCCCCTTAAGGCAGGACCTGGGGGACCCGGCGACGGCCAACCGCCGGGTGCGGGAGCTTTACCTGGATTACTACGGGCGGGAGCCCTTCGTTAAGGTCGTCTCGGCCCCGCCCCAGACCAAGCACACCCTGGGCAACAACAACTGCGTCGTCTACCCCTGTGTGGACCCCCGGACCCACCGGCTCATCGTCGTCTCCTGCCTGGACAACCTGGTTAAGGGGGCGGCGGGTCAGGCGGTCCAGAATATGAACGTGATGCTCGGCTTCCCGGAAACGATGGGCTTAGAGCAGGTCGCCCTTTACCCTTAAGAGGAGGCGGCGATGACCCAGACTTTCAGGCTCGAAAAGCTGGCCGGGTGGGGGGTGACGGCCGCCGCCGGCTTCCTGGCTGGGGCCGCTTACGCCGGCATCAAAGGGGAGCACGCGGCCTTTAAGCTGGACTTGGGCCTGCTTTACAGCGAGGTCCCGGCCGATTCGGCCGGGACCTTTACCACCAGCCGGATCCCGGGCCAGCCGGTCAAGGTCTCCCGGGCCCGGGTCGGCCGGCCCGTCCGGGCCGTCATCGTCAACAGCGGCTGCGCCAACGTGGCCACCGGGGAGGAGGGCCTCTACAACGCCCTGGAGATGACCCAGCTGGCCGCCCGGAAGCTGGGGGTCGACCCGATGGAGGTGCTGGTGGCCAGCACCGGCGTCATCGGAACCCAGCTTCCCATGGACCGGATCCGGGCGGCCGTCCCCGGGATCGCCTTAAGCCGGGAGGGCGGAGCCGACTTTGCCAAGGCCATCACCACCACCGACTCCCGGACCAAAGAGGTCGCCTTTGAGGTCTGGACGGGGACCGGCAGCTTCCGCATCGGGGGGGCGGCCAAGGGAGCCGGAATGATCCACCCGAACATGGCCACCATGCTCGCCTTCATTACCACCGACGCGGCCGTGGAGCCGGCCTTCCTGCAGGCCTGCCTCCGGGAGGCCGTGGAGGCCACCTTCAACCAGATCGACGTGGACGGGGACATGAGCACCAGCGATACGGTCTTCCTGCTGGCCAACGGCCGGTCGGGCCTGGGGCCGGTGGGACCCGAAAGCCCCCTGGCCAGGGCCTTTCGGGCGGCCCTGGGCGAGGTCTGTTTATACCTGGCCAAGGAGATCGTCCGGGACGGGGAGGGAGCCCAGCACCTCATCCAGGTGACGGTGAGGGGGGGGCGCTCCCTGGCCGAGGCCAGGCGGGTGGCCCGGGCCGTCGCCAGCTCGGTCTCCTTAAAGACCGCCATCTACGGCCGGGACCCCAACTGGGGCCGGGTGGTGGCCGCCCTGGGGGCCAGCGGGGTGGAGGTGGATGAGGGCCGCCTCAGCATAAGTCTGGGGGAGTTTACCCTCTTCCGGGACGGCCGGCCGGTTCCCTTCGACCGGGAAGCTGCCCGCCGCTACCTGGCTTCGGCGGAGGTGGAGATTACGGTCAACCTCAACCTTGGGCCCCACCAGGCCGCGGCCTGGTCGTGTGACCTCACCGAGGAGTACGTCCGACTAAACAGCGTGTATACTACGTAAGGCAGGTCTTTAATGGTTACCCCTGGCACCCGGCCGCTGGTGGTAAAGGTCGGCGGCAGCACCCTTGGCGCCGAAGATACCACCCTGGGGGACCTGGCCTGGCTGGGCCGGCAGGCCTTCCGGCTGGTGCTGGTCCACGGGGGTGGTCCCCTCATCAGCCAGTGGCAACGGCGCCTCGGGCTGGAGCCCCGGTTCGTCCGGGGCCTTCGGGTCACCGACGGGCCCAGCCTCGAGGTGGCCGTGGCCGTCCTGGCCGGTCTGGTAAACAAACAGCTGGTGGCCGGCCTCCAGGCCCTGGGGGTGAGGGCCCTGGGCCTGACGGGGGTGGATGGGGGGCTCATCCGGGCCAGGCCGGCCGACCCCGAGCTCGGGTTTGTAGGCCGGGTGGAGGGGGTCGACCTGGGGCTTCTCGACCGGCTTCTTTCGGCCGGCTACCTGCCGGTGGTGGCCCCCATTGGCCTTTACCTGGAACCCGCCGCCGACGGGGTTCGGCCGGTCTGCCTTAACCTCAACGCCGACACGGTGGCCGGGGAGCTGGCGGCGGCCCTCGGGGCCGACCTGGTGCTTCTGACCGATACCCCGGGGGTGCTGGACGGGACGGGCCGGACGGTGCCGGAGCTTACCCCGGCCCAGGCCACGGCCCTGGTGGCGGCCGGGGTGGCCGGCGGGGGGATGGTCCCGAAGGTGGAGGCCTGCCTCCGGGCGGTGGGGGCCGGGGGCACCGCCTGGGTCATCGACGGGGGCGTCCCCGGCAGTTTGCGCCGGCTATTTACGGGGGAGGGCGTGGCGGGCACGGTCTTCCGGGCCGGCTAAAAGGCCGGCCGGGGGTGCCGGCAGAAGAAGGCGGATGTGGCCAGGGACCCCTTCTCCGAAATCGATTGGGAGCGGCTAGCCCGGACCCGGCCGCCCCGGCGGCGGGCGGGCTGCGGGCTGGGCCTGCTGGTTTGGGCCGGCCTCGGCCTCGCCGGCCTCTTGGCCCTCGGGGTCATCGCCACCGAGTTTTACGTTGAATACCTCTGGTTCGATTCTTTAGGCTTCGCCCCGGCCTATCTAACCCGGGTCTCGGCCCAGGCCCTGGCCTTCCTTGGGGGCACCCTCCTGGCCGGGGCCTTTTTCGGGGCGAATTTGCTGGTGGCCTCCCGGATTCTGGGCCGTCGGCCCAGGTTCGGCGTCTTCCGGGAGCTGGCGGGCCCGGTCATCCCCCGGCCGGTTGTCCTGGGGGCGCTGGCCGGCGGGAGCCTCATCTTCGGGGGGCTGGCCGCCGGCCGCTGGCTCACCTTTCTGCAGTGGCTTAACGCCGAGCCCTTTGGTCTGACGGAGCCGATCCTGGGCCAGGAGGTCGGCTTTTATCTCTTCACCCTGCCCGCCCTCCGGTTCTTGACCTCGGCCTTCATTGCCCTTTCAATCATCGGGCTTATCGGCACCGGGGCCTATTATCTTATCAACCTCTCGGCCGAGGAAGGCTGGTCGGGCAAGGTGGTGGTTCCGGGGGCGGTGGTGGCCCACCTGTCCGTCCTTGGGGGGCTCCTGGGGCTGGCCCTGGCCGCCAACTACGTGGTCTCGGGCTATGAGGTCGTCTACTCCAACCGCGGGGTAGTGCCCGGGGCCAGCTACGCCGACGTGCACGCCCAGCTTCCGGCCTTCCGGGTGCTCACCGGCCTGAGCCTCCTGCTGGCCCTGAGCCTTTTTGCCGTTCCCTTCCTGGGGCTCAAGCCGGCCGTCATCGGGGCCGGGGTCTGGGTGGTGGCGGCCGTCTTCGGCGGGGCCGTCTTCCCCAACCTGGTCCAGCAGTTCGAGGTCCGGCCCACCGAGCTGGTGAAGGAGCGCCCGTATATCGAGAACACCATCCGGATGACCCGGCTGGCCTTCGGCCTAGACCGGATCCGGGAGGTGCCCTACGAGACCGACGACCAGCTCACCCCCGAAAAGGTCCAGGCGAACCGGAGCACCCTGGAAAACGTCCGGTTGTGGGACTGGCGGCCCACCCTCACCGTTTACCAGCAGGTCCAGAGCATCCGCCCCTACTACGAGTTCGTCGACGTGGACATCGACCGCTACGTGGTCGGGGGCAGGTACCGGCAGGTGCTGATTTCGGCCCGGGAGCTCTCCGACCAGCTGCCGCCCGAGGCCAACACCTGGCAGAACCGGCACCTGGTTTTCACCCACGGGTACGGGGTGGTGATGAGCCCGGTGAACGAGGCCGGGCCGGAAGGCCTGCCCAGGTTTTTCATCAAGGATATCCCCCCTTCGGGGGTAATCCCCATCGAGCGGCCGGAGGTCTACCACGGGGAGCGCACCCGCAACTATATCATCGTCAACACCCTGGCCGCCGAATTCGACTACCCCCGGGGGGACGAAAACGTCTACTCCAGCTATGCCGGCCGGGGCGGCATCCGGCTCGACTCCTGGGTCAGGCGGGCGGCCTTTGCCTGGTTCTTCGGCGACCCCAACATCCTCCTGAGCAACTTTATCACGGACCAGAGCCGGGTCCTCTTCCGGCGAAACATCCGGGAGCGGCTGGAGACGGTGGCCCCGTTTTTAACCTTTGATTCTGACCCCTACATTGTCATCGCCGACGGCCGCCTGGTCTGGGTTGCGGACGGCTACACCACCAGCCCCCACTTCCCCCACGCCCACCCCTACCGGACCCGAACGGCCAATTTTAACTACATCCGGAACTCGGTCAAGGCCGTGGTCGACGCCTACGACGGGACCGTCACCCTCTACGTCTTTGACCCCCAGGACCCCCTTATCCGGGTCTACCAGAAGATTTTCCCGGGCCTTTTTGTCCCGGCGGACCGGACGCCCGAAAGTATCCGGCGCCACTTCCGGTATCCCGAGGACCTTTTCCGGGCCCAGGCCGAGCTCTACCGGCTTTACCACGTGACGGACCCGACGGTCTTTTACAACCGGGAGGACCTCTGGGAGATCCCGAAGGAGCTTTTCGGGCCCCGGCGGGAGGTGGTGGATGTCCAGCCCTACTACGTGATCATGCGGCTGCCGGGGGAGGCCCGGGAGGAGTTTATCTTAATGCAGCCCTTTGTGGCCGCCCGCCGGCCCAACATGATCGCCTGGCTGGCGGCCCGCTCCGACGCCCCGGCCTACGGGGATATGGTGGTTTATAAGTTCTCCAAGGAGAAGCTGGTTTTCGGGCCCATCCAGGTCGAGGCCCGAATCGACCAGGACCCGCAGATCTCGGCCCAGTTTACCCTCTGGAGCCAGGCCGGTTCGGACGTCATCCGGGGGAACCTGCTGGTGATCCCCCTAAACCGGTCCGTCATCTACGTGGAGCCCATCTATTTGCAGGCCGAGCGGGGCCAGATTCCGGAGCTCAAGCGGGTGGTGGTGGCGGTGGGGGACCGGCTGGCGATGGAGCCGACCCTGGAGGAGGCCCTGGCCCGGGTGGTCGGCCTGCCCCTCCCAACCCAGCCCCCAGCCCCGGGCCCGCCGGCCGTCCCGGGAACCGTGGCCGACCTGGCCCGGCAGGCCAAGGAGGCCTATGACCGGGCCCTGGAAAGGTTGCGCCAGGGGGACTGGGCCGGCTACGGCGAAGCCCTCAAGAACCTGGAGGCGGTCCTCAACCGGCTGGTGGCGGAGACGGCCCCCCGCTAGGGTCTGGGTCGGAGGCCGAGCCTCCGGCCCAGGGCCGAGAGCAGGCCGACCAGGCCGGCGGGGTAGGCCCGCATCAGGAGGATAACGAAAAGGCCGAAGAGGACCATCCGTACCTCCCCGGAGAGGCGCAGGGCTTCGGCCAGGCCCTCGGCCACCACCGCCCCCACCACCGGTCCCCAGAAGGACCGGAATCCCCCCAGAACAACGGCGATGATGATAAAGGCCATCTCGGTGAAGCGGACCTGGGAAGGGGCCAGCAGGCCGATGTAGTGGCCGTAGACGGCCCCGGCCAGGCCGGCGACGGCGGCGCTTAGGGTGAAGATGAACTTCTTCCAGCGGACCACATCGATGCCCCGGACGGCGGCGGCCTCCTCGTCGTCCCGGATGGCCCGGATGCGCAGGCCGACCTTGGACCCCAGCACGGCGGCCGCAAGGAGCAATGTTCCGGCCGTAAGGCCGACAAACACGTAGTAATTGGGCAGGGGGTCGAGGGTTCCCAGGAGGAGGGGCACCGTCAGGCCCATATCGCCCCGGGTGACCTGGTAGTTGACTGAAAGGAGGATCCGGAACGACTCGGCGAAGGCCCAGGTGGTGATGGCCAGGTAGATCCCCCGCATCCGGAGGGTCAGACTGCCCAGCAGGTAGCCGCTCAGGGCCGCGGCCAGGGTGCCGGCCAGGATGCCGGCCCAGACGGGAAAGCCCAGGGCCAGGACGGCCCCGGCCGAAGCGTAGGCCCCGAGGCCGGCGAAGGCGTGGTGGGCCAGGGAGAACTGACCGGTGTAGCCGGCGACCAGGTTCCAGGAGATGCCCAGAACGGCGTAGTAAAGGGCGACGATGCCCACATGCACCCCGTAGGCGCTCAGGAAGAGGGGGACGGCCAGGGCAAGGCCCGCCGGCAGGATGACCCAGCCCCGCCGCACCGCCCGGCCGAGGCGTCCCGTCGGGGCGGCGGCCGGTGCGGAAGCCGCCCCCACCTGCCGAAGCTTGCCCACCCCTAGACCCGCCGCTCCCGTTCGCCGAAGATGCCCTGGGGCCGCAAGAAGAGCATGGCGATTAAAAAGACAAACCCGTAGAGGTCCTGGTAGGCCGGGGATATGAAGACGGACCCGAAGCTTTCCACCAGGCCCAGCAGAAAGGCGGCCACCACACTGCCCGTCAGCGATCCGAGGCCGCCGATGACGATGATTTCAAAGCCCTTTACGGTGCTTACGGCCCCGTTGGTGGGGTAGACGAGGAAAACCGGGGCCAGCAGGGCCCCGGCGGCGGCCGCCAGGGCCACCCCGATGCCGAAGGCCAGGCCGTCGAGGCGCCGGACGTCGATTCCCGCCACCTCGGCCCCAACCCGGTTCTGGGCCGCCCCCAGGAAGGCCAATCCGAGCCAGGTCCGGCGGACCAGGAAGTAAAAGGCCCCCAGGAGGACCAGGGCCCCGGCGGCGGCCGCCAGCCGGCTGCCGTTAACGGAGATGCCCCCAGCGGTCACCAGCGGCAGATATTCCGGGGGCGACCACTGGTAAGGTCCGGCCAGGATGGTGGCCAGATTTTGCATGAGGACGGACAGGGCGATGGTGACGATGGTGGCGTACTCGTCCCGGCGGTCGGCCTCGGGCCCGAACATGGGGGCCAGCAGGCCCTTCTGGATGGCCAGGCCCAGCAGGAAAACCCCCACCATCGACAGGGGAACGCCCAGGAACCAGAGACTGGGGCCCAGTACCAGGGTTATAAGGACGAACTGGGCGTAGCTTCCCAGCATGTAGAATTCGCCCATCGCCCAGTTGATCATCTTCATCAGGCTGTAAATAAAGGTGATGCCCACGGCCATCAGGGCGTAGAGGGCCCCCATCATCAGGCCGGCGGCGACTACCTGCGGAAGCTGGCCCATGACCCCTAGCGCTGAAGGGTGCCCGTCTTCATCTCAGGCGGGAAGAGGATGGTGGCCTGGTCGAAGGGCTGGTTGACGGCCGTATACTGGAGGAGCAGCAGCGGCTGCTTCACCCGGTGCCAGTCGGCCCCCTCGGCCCGGGGAAAGGTGGCCGAGTCCAGGTTCCAGGACTTAAACCGGCCGGTTTCCAGGGCCTTAACGATGTCGGGTCCCTTGGTGGAGCAGGCCTGGTTTATGGCCTGGGCGACGACGATGACGTTGCCGAAGGCGGCAAAGGAGCTGTAAAGGGCCGGCTCCCGGTACCTGGCCTCGTACTGCTGCTGCATCCACTTGCCCGCGTCCGTCAGGGGCTGTTTCGGGTGGTAGTAGGCCACGAAAATGATCCCCTTGCCCAGGGGTCCCAGGTTCTGCCAGAACTCCGGCCGGATGGGCACGTCGTAGGATATGACCATGGGCGTCTGGGGCAAAAGGCCCACGTCGGTGGCCTGCTTAACGATGAGATAAGCCGGGGCCCCTACCCCCAGGTTGTAGACCAGGTCGGGCCCGAAATCTCTAACCTGCAAGAGAAGGGGCGTAAGGTCGGCGGTCTGGCGGTCGAAGACCCAGCTTCGGACGTCCACCGTCGGGGCCACCCGGCC
>DAOTYJ010000130.1:0-1737 GCA_034434875.1 Dehalococcoidia bacterium
TCCTCGTTGGGAATGATGCCCCCCACCAGCACGATAACATCGTTAAGTCCTCTTTCTTTAAGCAGCTCCATAATGGGGGGCACCAGCTCCATATGGGCCCCGGAGAGGATGCTCAGACCGACCACGTCCACGTCCTCCTGGAGGGCGGCGTTCACGATCATCTCCGGGGTCTGCCGGATCCCCGTGTAAATCACCTCCATGCCGGCGTCCCGTAGCGCCCGGGCGATAATTTTCGCCCCCCGGTCGTGGCCGTCCAGACCGGGCTTGGCGATAAGAACCCGAATCCTCCGCTCCTCCGTCATGGGCCCGTCACCTCCCCCGGCTTTTGGACCAGCTCCAAAAGGACCCCGTGGGTGTTCTTCGGGTGAATGAAGGCCACCAGCCCTTCGGCCCCGGGGCGGGGAACCCGGTCGATGAGTTCCACCCCGGCCGCCCCCAGCTCCGCCAGGGCCGCCCCGATATCCTCAACCTCCAGGCAGATGTGGTGAAGGCCCTCCCCCCGCCGCTCCAGAAACCGGGCCACCGGGCCCTCACTGTCCAGCGGTTCCAGCAGCTCCAGACAGGCGTCTCCCACGGGCAAAAACGCCACCCGAACCCGGTCCTCCTCCACCGTGGCCACCTGGCCGACATCAAGCCCCAGGCGGTCCCGGAAGAACCCCAGGGCCGCCTCCAGGTCCCGGACGGCGACGGCGATGTGGTCGACCCGCTTCGGTTTCACGGCTAGAAAACGATCCGCTCCCGGTATTCCCCGAAAACCTTCCGCAGAACCCCGCAGATTTCACCAATGGTGGCGTAAGCTTCCACGCATTCCAAGATGGCCGGCATCGTGTTCTCGTCGGAGCGGGCCACCTCCTCCAGCCGGGCCAGGGCGGCCCGGACCCGGCCGTTGTCCCGCCGGCGCCGAAGCTCCCGGACCCGCTCGACCTGCCGCAGCTGGGCCGCCCGGTCCACCCGCTGGATGGGCACCTGGACCTCTTCACCGGTGGTAAACCGATTAACCCCGACGATAACCCGCTCGCCGGATTCCACCTGCTGCTGGAAGCGCCAGGCCGACTGCTGAATCTCCCGCTGAATATAGCCCGCCTCGATGGCCGCCAGGGCCCCGCCCATCTCGTCGATGGTCCGGAGGTAGTCCCTTATCCGCCACTCCAGCTGGTCGGTGAGCCACTCCACGTAGTACGAACCGGCCAGGGGGTCGATGGTGTCGGCAACCCCGGTCTCATAGGCCAGGATCTGCTGGGTGCGCAGGGCAAGCTGGGCCGAGGCTTCGGTGGGAAGGCCCAGCGCCTCGTCGTAGGCGTTGGTGTGGAGCGACTGGGTTCCCCCCAGGACCGCCGCCAGGGCCTGAACCGTGGTGCGCACCACGTTGTTGAGGGGCTGCTGGGCGGTCAGGCTCACCCCGGCCGTCTGGGTGTGGAACCGCAGAAGCCAGGACCTGGGGTCCTTGGCCCCGAACCGCTCCCGCATAATCTCGGCCCAAAGCCGCCGGGCGGCCCGAAACTTGGCCACCTCTTCGAAAAGGTTGCTCTGGGCGACGAAGAAGAAGGAGAGCCGGGGGCCAAAGCGGTCCACCTCGAGGCCGGCCTTTACCGCCGCCGAGACGTAGGCGATGGCGTTGGCGAAGGTGAAGGCCACCTCCTGGACGGCGGTGGCCCCGGCCTCCCGCATGTGGTAGCCGCTGATGCTTATCGGGTTCCACCTGGGCAGGTGTTCGGCGCAGTATTTAAAAACGTCCAC
>DAOTYJ010000131.1:0-2710 GCA_034434875.1 Dehalococcoidia bacterium
ATCCGGGAGGCCAACACCAGGCTCCAGGATAAAATTATGTTCGGCTCGGATTACCCGTTTATCTCACCGGAGCGGTGGCTTCGGGAATTCGAACAGCTGCCGATTAAGGACGAGGTCCGGCCGAAAATTCTCAAAGAAAATGCAAAACGTGCCCTCAGGCTGGAGGTGACTTGAGGCCCGTGGCCGAGCGAGAAGAAGTTACGATTCCGGCCCGCTCCCTGGTGGTTCGGGAGCCCTGGGCAAGCCTTATCGTCGGCGGCCGCAAGACCTGGGAGATCCGGCGCTACCCGACCCGGGTCCGGGGCCGCATCGGCATCGTGAGCGGCCGGGGGCTCATCGGGACGGTGCGGCTGGTGGAGGTCCTCGGGCCCTTCACCGTGGGGGAGCTCCTTCGCCACGTCGAAAAGCACCTGGCCCCGGAAGAAGTGCTCCGGGAATACGCCGGGGGTAGCGAGCTCTACGCCTGGGTCCTGGAAGAACCGGAGGAGTTCCCCGAGCCTTTCCAGGTGGAAAGGCCCCGGGGGCCCCGCACCTGGGTCACCGAAGCTCAGGTAAGGCGGACCACGCCCCCGTAGCCCACCAGCAGGGTGTGGTCGGGCCGGAGGGTTTCGAGCACCTCCGGCCGGTGGGTGGAGACCACCAGGGTGATTCCCAGCCGCCGGACCAGCTCCCCCACCTTCCTGGCCACCCGCCGGGCCAGGGCCGGGTCGAGGTGGGCGCAAAATTCGTCGATAAGGAGCAGGTTCGGGCTCCCGGCCAGCAGGTAGGCCATGTTCGCCCGCTCCCGCTGCCCGGTGGAGAGCTGGCCGACGGTGGCCCGGAAGAGGACGGCGTCGCTTAAGCCCACCGCGTTTAAAATCTCGATGGCCAGGGTCTCGTCCCCGGTGCGGCGGTAAACCGCCTCCAGAACCGAAAGGCCGCCGAACTCCGGCTCGGCCTCCCCGGGCAGGTAGGCTTCGGCCCGGACGTTGGGGGGCATCACGACCCGGCCCCCGTCCGGCCGGTAGCGCCAGCCCGTCCGCCGCCCCGCCTGCCCCCAGAGGAGCCGCAAAACCGTCGTCTTGCCGGCGCCGGAGGCCCCGACCAGGGCGATGACTTCCCCCGGCTCGATGCGGAGCCAGAGGCCCCGCAGGACAAACTTCTGGATGAGCCGGCGCTCCACCCCGAAGGACCGGAGGACGTCCTGGAGGGCCGGGGGCAGTTTTTCGAGGGTTACCCAGCTCTGGTAAACCTTGGAGACGTTCTCAAACCGAATGGGCCGGGCCAGGGGCTCCACCGGACGGTACCTGGGCCGGTAAAGCCTTCCCCCATGCTGGCGGGCGACCGGGTCGGTCTCGAGGAACCGGTCGATGATGGCCTCGGCCTCCGGGATGAGGCCCCGGTAAAGGACCGGCCGGCCCGAGGCCGTATCCCACAGGTAACGAAAGCCGGCCCGCTCGAAAAAGGGGTTATAACGGGCCATCATCGCCACCGTCTCGACGACCGCCTTGGCCCGCCGGCCCTCGGGGATGCGTCGGGCGGCCACCCAGTCGAGGGCCCCGTTCACCAGGGTATAACCCAGCCCCTCGCCCCGGTAGTCGGGGTGGACGACAACCCGGGCGATGCGGGCGGCCCGGGTGTCGCACTCTTTAAGGGCCTGCTCCTCGGCCCGGGCCCAGAGCTCCTCGGGGTCGGCCTTGGGCTGGGCCGACCGCCAGGCCCGGTAATAGGCCTCCGGCCAGTACGTCGGCTCGAACCAGTCGGGCGGAAACACCTGGGGGCGGATGTCCCGCTGGATGGTGCCGTCGGGCAGACGCCGGTGCATCGCCGGGATCGGCGGGTCCACCCGGACGTAGCCGATAAATTTCGGCTCGTAGGGCTGGCCGTTAAGCAGTTCGGCCAGGAGGAAGCGGCTGGAGCGGGTGGCGTCGGTCAGGTCCCAAAAACGCATGGGCTGGTGACAGCGGGGGCAGAGGGGCCGAATGTTGGCCGCCTGCACCGTTCCGTCTTCCGGGCAGACCCACTTGGCCAGGATCGATTCCTCGGCGGCATAATGATACTGCTCCAGGTCGACGACGGCCACATAATCCGACTCCCGGGTCGCCTCCCGCAGCCGAAGGCCGTAGGCGTAAATGGGGCGGTCGTCCAGGGGCGAGCGGCGCACCAGCTCCAGCGTCCGTTCGAAGACCGGCCAGAGCTGGACGGGGCCTTCGGGGGTCAGCTTCCAGAGGCGGTAATCGTCAAAACCGGGCCGGTCGGTCTCGGTAGTAAGCTCCAACTCCACCTGGTCGCCGGGCAGCAGCCACTGGGCCACCACCCCGGTCATGGGCAGAAGGAGGGAAACCTCCCCCCGGCCCACCACCACCCGCCCGAACCACCGGTACCGCCACGGCTCGACGTCGACTTCGGTTACGGTCCAGCCATCCATTCCGTACGCCTAACGATTATTAAACACCAACAACCCCCTCCGCAGGCAGGACCTCGCTGTCTCGGCCCCGAAGCCGGCCCGGCCGACCGTTCCGTAAGGGCACACGGCCGGACAACCTGGTTAAATTTGACATTGTTGATTAGCAAGCTATATAATCGGCCAGCCCTTCAAGGGGAGGTTGTTACGATGGTGCTTTTGCGGCCCGACCCGACCTTTTACCCCTCGCCCCGGCTGGCCATGCAGGCTCCCCCGGAAAACCTGGCCTACGTCGCCACCCTCCGCACCGACGGCCAGCCCGACGGC